>NZ_JAYLVT010000003.1:0-402507 GCF_035818815.1 Cupriavidus sp. SS-3 | reverse complement strand
ACGTGCAGCACCGCGTGCCGAAGATCGACAACACCATCGAGGAGCTGGGCTGGCGCCCCGAGATCGGCATGGAAGCGGCGCTGCGGTGCATCTTCGAGGCGTACCGCAGCCACGTCAGCGATGCCCGCGTGCTGGTCAACCACGGCTGAGCGCTCGCGGCCCATGCAAAGCAGAACGGCGGTGCCCAGGCACCGCCGTTCTGCATCCGGGCATGCTTAGCCCACCGAGACCTCGATCCGGCGCGGCCGCGCTTCATCGCGGCGCGGGATGGTCAGCTTCAGCACGCCATCCTGCAGGTTGGCCTCGATTCCGGACGCGTCAAGGTCCGGGCTGAGCGTGAACGTGCGCGCATAGCGCGGCTGCCGTACCTCGGCATGCTGCACGCGCAGGCCCGCCGGCATTGGCAGCACCGCCTCGCCCTCGATGCGCAGGCTGCTGTCGTGCACGTTGACCTCCAGCTTCTCGCGCGGCACCCCCGGCAGGTCCGCCCACAGCGTAACGCCCGCGGCGGTTTCGAAGATGTCGACGGCGGGGATCAGCGTCATGGCCGGGGCCTCGTCGCGGCGCTGCGCCACGGCACCGCCCTGCCCGGCCGCATTGGCCTGGTCGCGCTGGACGACTTGATTCAAATCGGTCATGGCTACCTCCTCACATTAGCTGACGGTGATGGCACGCGGGCGCGAGGCCTCGCGCTTGCCGACGCTGATCGACAGGCAGCCGTTGGCGTAGCGTGCCTGCACCTTGTCGGGGTCGGCCGCCTGCGGCAGCTCGATCACACGGCGGAAGCTGCCCGCAAAGCGCTCCTGCGCGTAGGGCCGCGCCTCGGCGTCGCCCTCGGGCTGCGTCGCGGCGCGCTCGCCGCTGATGGTCAGCAGGCCCTTGTCCACCGACACCTCGAACTGCTCCGCCTTCAGGCCCGGGGCAAACACCACGATCTCGATGGAGTCGTCGGTGGTGCCGATATTGAGCGGCGGAAACGCACCGAAACGCCCGGAGCGCAGGCTCGACGGAAAGCCGCCGAACAGGCCGGCCATTTGCCGTTGCATCCGGTCGAATTCACTGAACAGATCAGTCCCGAAAATGAAGTCACTCATGGTTGGATCCTCCTTCTGTGCAGCGGGGAGGCGCACGGACGCCTTGTTTCCCGGCCGCCGGCGCGCCGGCTGGCGGGGAAGCCACAGCGCGTTGCTGCAGCGGCTGGGCAATCCTTAATTAGTGTCCGGGCCGGAGGATTTCAAGAGGGGTTGGTGCAGGCTGGCCGGCGCCTCAGGCACCGGCACGATCGAAGCCGGCCTTGCGCGCCAGCACGATGGCCTGGCCGCGGTTTTCCACTTCCAGCTTGGCGAAGATGCTGGTGATATGGTTGCGCACGGTCTTTTCGCACAGGTCGAGGTGGGCAGCGATCTGCGCGTTGTCGCGCCCCTGCGCGATCAGTTCGACGATATCGCGCTCGCGGCGCGTGAGCGCGGTGAACGCGGCGAAGGCGGGAGAGCGCGCCGGCTGCGCCAAGGGCAGGAACCCGCGCACCTCGTCGAGCCAGCGGCGCCACGCCGGCTCGTCCTCCAGCAGCAGGTGGTTGCCGCTTTCCAGCGGCACGAAGCGCGCCCCGGGAATCTCGCTGGCCATCAGGCGGCCTTCATCGAACGGCACGCGCGCGTCGCGCACCGCGTGCAGCACCAGCGTCGGGCACGATACGCGCGGCAGCAGCGCCACCACATCAATCTCGTTGAACACGCGCATGAAGCGCGCCGCATTCAGCGGCGAGGTCGACACCCGCTCCAGTTCATTGAACCAGGCATGCTGCTCGGCGGTGCCGCCGGGAATGAACTGGGTGGTGAAGAACTGGCGGAAGGCGGGGTTCTCCTGGCCCCAGCCGAGTTCGGCCAGCTTGTTCATCAGCTCCGCTTCTTCCAGCAGGCGCTGGCTCAGGTGGTCGCGCTTGAGGCGCCCGCGCGCGTAGCCGCCGTGCAGCACCAGGTGGCTGACGCGCTGCGGATGCGCCACCGCGTAGGCCACGGCGATCGATGCGCCCTGCGAGATACCCAGCAGCGGGAAATGGTCCACGCCGGTGGCGTCGACGATGGTTTCGAGATCGCGCAGCCAGGCATCGAAGGACAGGTCCACGATGTCGCGGTCGGACAGCCCGCAGCCGCGCTCGTCATAGCGGATCAGCGTATGCGTGTCGGACAGCGCCGTGATCATGTGGCTCCACACCGGGCTGCCGACGTCGAACTCCAGGTGGCTCATCCAGTTGGCCGCCTTGACCAGCGGCGCGCCGCTGCCGGTGATGGCATAGGCCAGCCGCACGCCATCGCGGCTGGTGCACAGGCGGATCTGCTGCTTGAACATCGGCATGTCGGGGCCGCGCGGGCAGGAGCTGCCTGCCGGAGGCCGCGGGCCGCGGCCGCCATGCGGGCGCGCCGCGTGACTTCCCTAGCTTAGGCAAAGGACGGGCGGCGCAAAAGCGCCGCCGCGGGTTCAGGACAGGCATTCCCCGCTGCCGCGCGCATCGCTGCGCGCGCCGTCGGTATACGGGTCACGAGAGGGGTCACGAGAGGCGGCGCGCGCGCCCTCGGTGAAGACGTCGAAACGCCCCATGCGCGCGCCGTCGGTATAGGGATCCGCCTTGCGCATTCCGTCCTGGCTCGCGTCGAAGCCGCGCACCCGGCACACGGAAAGGTTGCCGCGCGCCACCACGGGCAGCAGCGCGGTCCCTGCGTCCGGACTGCGCGCGCCCTCGGTAAATGCATCGCGCTGGGCGGCGGCGTGGCGCGGCATGGCAGCGGCCAGCGCTTCGCCATAGGCACCGGCGCGGGCCGGCTGGCTCAGGCCGGCGGCGAGTGCGGCAGCGGCAACGAGGGTGTGGGCAAGATTCCTGTGCATTGCAATCTCCAACTGCGGTAGCCGGCGGCAGGGTCAGCCGCGGCAGCTCCGTCATTCAGGCGATCGGCGGCGAAACGGCGCGGCTGCACGGGATCGCCCGTGCCGTGCAAGCCATGGCCTGGCGCCGGCCGGCTGCGATCCATCAGGGCAGCGGCATGGCGCCGGACTCCGGATTTCCGGGGGGTGCTGGGGCAGTCTGGAAGGCCGCCGCGCCGATGAGGGAACTGCCGCAAGGCGCGGGGCTGAGACAAGCTGAGGGACGCATTGTCGGACGCGGGTCGGTTGGCCGCATGAGGCTACGGTCCCGGTTCGGGCTGCCGCATGGCCGTTTTCCGGGACCTGTGCCCCGCAGCGGGCATTGCCCCCAAATGAAAAGCCCCCGGGGCGCCTGGCGGCGCAGACCCGGGGGGCTGGCGGAGCGGGCGGCGGGCGCGGCCCGCGCGCGCTCAGATCTCGACCTTGGTGCCCAGTTCGACGACCCGGTTGGCCGGGATCTGGAAGAAGTCCGACGGCTTGGCGCCGTTCTGGTGCATCCACGCGAACAGGCTTTCGCGCCACATCGGCATACCCGGCAGCTTGGACGGGATCACCGATTCGCGGGCGATGAAGAACGAGGTCTCCATCAGCTCGAAATGCATGTCCAGCTTGCGATCGGCCAGGTCCAGCACCTTCTGCACGTCCGGCGTTTCCTTGAAGCCGTATTCGGACTTGAGGATAAACACGCCGCCGCCCAGGTCCTTGCAGCTCAGGCGCTGGTCGTCGTCGACGTACGGCACGTCGCGCGTGATGAAGTTCAGGAACACCACGCGCTCATGCAGCACGCGGTTGTGCTTCAGGTTGTGCAGCAGCGAGACCGGCACCGAGTCGGTGTTGCCGGTCAGGAACACCGCGGTGCCCTCGACCCGGTGCGGCGGGTGCGCCAGCAGGCCGGCGATGAACGGCTCGAGCGGGATGCCGTCTTCCAGGCTGCGCGCGCGCAGCAGCTTGCGGCCGCTGTACCAGGTCATCAGCAGGAAGAACGCACTGCTGCCCAGCAGCAGCGGGAACCAGCCGCCTTCGGCGACCTTGAGCAGGTTGGCCGCGAAGAACGACAGGTCGACCACCAGGAAGGCCGCGCCCAGCACCGCGACCAGCGCCGGGTTCCATTTCCAGACGTTGCGCATGCACACCGTCGCCAGGATGGTGGTGATGACCATGGTGGTGGTCACCGCGATGCCATAGGCCGCCGCCAGGTTCTCGGACTTCTTGAACGAGATCACGACCGCGAACACCAGCACCAGCAGCAGCCAGTTGACCACCGGCAGGTAGATCTGGCCAATCTCCGCCGCCGAGGTATAGCGCACCCGCATGCGCGGCAGGAAGCCCAGCTGGATCGCCTGGCTGGTCAGCGAGTACGCGCCCGAGATCACCGCCTGCGAGGCGATCACGGTGGCGCAGGTGGCCAGCAGCACCATCGGGATCAGCAACAGCTCCGGCACCATCAGGTAGAACGGGTTCTCGGCCCCGGCCGGATTGTTCAGCAGCATCGCGCCCTGGCCGAAGTAGTTCAGCATCAGGCACGGCATCACCAGGATGAACCAGCCGATGCGGATCGGGCGCGCGCCGAAGTGGCCCATGTCGACATACAAGGCCTCGGCCCCGGTCAGCACCAGGAACACCGAGCCGAGCACGATGAACGCCTGCAGCGAGTGCTCCACCAGGAAGGTGATGCCGTAGTAGGGATTCACCGCCTTCAGGATTTCCGGCGCCTGCACCAGGTTGTAGACGCCCAATGCGCCCAGCGCGAGGAACCACGCCAACATCACCGGCCCGAACAGCTTGCCCACCGCGGCGGTGCCATGACGCTGGATCAGAAACAGCGCCGCGAGGATCACCAGCGTGATCGGTATCACGAATTGCGACAGCTGCGGCGCGGCGATCTCCAGCCCCTCCACCGCCGACAGCACCGAGATCGCCGGCGTGATCACCGCGTCGCCGTAGAACATGCAGGCGCCGAAGATGCCCAGCATCATCAGCACCCTGGCCTTGCCGGAGCGCGGCGCCACGGTGCGCAGCACCAGCGCCATCAGCGCCAGCACGCCACCCTCGCCGTCGTTGTCGGCCCGCATCACGAACACCACGTACTTGATCGAGACCACGATGATCATGGCCCAGAACAGCATGGAGATCACGCCCAGCACGGCGTCCGTGCTGAAGGCGATGCCGTGCTCCTTGCTGAAGCATTCCTTGAGGGCGTAAAGCGGGCTGGTGCCGATGTCGCCGAAGACGACGCCTACCGCGCCGAGCACCAGCGCGCGCGTGCTGGGGCTCTCGACAAAATAGTGGCTGGTTGTGGATTGGGTCATGAAGTTGGGTCTGCCCGACCGGAGCGCCGGCAGGTTTGTTGGCTCTGCAGCGGGCCGGTCAGATCCGGCGCAACAGCTTGCTGCGCCCGGTGCCGGTGCTGGGTGCGGTTCTTATTGCATTGCACAAACGCGCGCAATTCTAGTGGAACTGTCGACTATCGACCACTGCGGCAAACCGGGATGCCGCTTTCGTGACTTCGGAAGGATGGGAGGGAAGTGGCGGATGGTCAAGCCCCGCGAGAGCAAAACAGCGATACCTTGCGCCCGCAAGTGCCGTTGCGGCAGGGCAACAATAGTGCCTTATACGCCGCTCTCTCTTTCTCTCTCGATTCAGACGCCGAGGTAGCGGTCCAGGGCTTCGGGCTTGCCGGCCAGGTCAGAGGCGGGGCCGGACAGTACGACCCGACCCTTTTCCAGCACCACGGCACGGTCGGCGTGGGCCAGCACCGAGCGGAAATTGCGGTCGACCACCACCGAGGCGATACCGGTGGCCCGCACCGTGGCGATGACGGCCCAGATCTCGCGGACGATGCGCGGCGCCAGTCCTTCGGTGGCCTCGTCCAGCACCAGGCAGTCAGGATTGGTCATCAGCGCGCGGCCGATCGAGAGCATCTGCTGCTCGCCGCCGGACAGTTGCTGGCCGCCATGGGACAGGCGCTCCTTCAGGCGCGGGAACAGGTCGAGCACGCGCGCCTCGTCCCAGTCGTTGCGGCCATTGCAGCCCTGGCGCGCCGCCATCAGCAGATTCTCGCGCACCGACAGGCTCGGGAAGATGCCGCGCCCCTCCGGCACGTAGGCCACCCCCAGCCGCGCGACCTCGAACGGCTGCGCGCGCGAGAGATCGCGGCCGGCCACCAGGATCCGGCCCTGGCGCTGGCGCACGTGGCCGAGCAGCGTGCGCAACAGCGTGCTCTTGCCCATGCCGTTGCGCCCCAGCAGCCCGACCGTCTCGCCCGCGCCGACGGTGAAGTCGATGTCGCGCAGCACGTGGCTGGAGCCATACCAGGCGTTGATGCCGGTGGCCTCGATCATCGGCGTGGCCGCAGCCGCCGCGGAGTTCTGCAGGTTCATGCGGCCTCGTCCTCTTCCTCGCCCAGGTAGGCCACCTGGACTTCGTGGTTGGTGCGGATCGCCTGCGGGCTGCCGGTGGCGATCACGGCGCCGTTGACCATCACGGTGATGCGGTCCGCGACCGAGAACACCGCGTCCATGTCATGCTCCACCAGCAGGATGGCGTGGCCTTCGCGCAGGCCGCGCAGCAGCGCCAGCATTCGCGCCGACTCTTCCGCGCCCATGCCCGCCAGCGGCTCGTCCAGCAACAGCGCGACCGGCTGCGTGGCCAGGCACATCGCCACTTCCAGCTGGCGCTTCTGCCCGTGCGCGAGGTCGCTGGCGCGCCGGTCCGCCAGGTGCTCCAGCCCGGCGCGCTCCATGGCCTCGTCGGCCAGCGTCGCGGCGGTGCGGCAGCCCTGGGCGCTTTCCCACACCCGCCACGCGCGCTGCGCGCGCGACTGCGCCGCCAGCCGGCAGTTCTCGCGCACCGTCAGCGGCAGGAAGATGTTGTTGCGCTGGTAGCTGCGCCCCACGCCATGGCGCGCCAGCCGCGGCTGCGACCAGCCGGTCACGTCCTCGCCCTTCAGGCGCAGCCGGCCCGAGGAAGGCGGCAGTTCGCCGGACAGCATATTGATCAGGGTCGACTTGCCCGCGCCGTTGGTACCGATCACGGCGTGGATCTCATGCAGCGCCAGCGTCAGGTCGACCCCCGCGACGGCGGTCAGGCCGCCGAAGCGGCGCGTCAGCTGCTGCGCCTCCAGGATAGGGGTGGCGGGCGCGTTCATGCGGCCTCCGTATGGCTGCGCGGCTCGGCGGCGGCTTCGTCGGTGCCAGAGCCGGCATCGCCATTGCGGCGGCGCCGGCGTCCGTGCCGCAGCACCGACGGCAGGCTCACCAGCCCGCGCGGCAGCAGCGCCACCGCGACAATGATGAAGCCGCCCATCAGCAGCTGCCAGTGCTTGGTCAGGGTACTGAACCACTCGGCCAGCAGCACGAACGAGAACGCGCCCAGCACCGCGCCGGCGAGGCTGCCGACGCCGCCCAGGATCACCATCAGCATGGCGTTGCCGGACTGGTGCCACGACGCGATTTCCGGATTGACGAAGCCGAACTGGATCGCATAGAGAAACCCGGCCAGGCCCGCCAGCAGCCCGCCCGCGACAAAGGCACCAAGCTGGTAGCGATAGGTGGCATAGCCGGCCGCGCGCATGCGCTGCTCGTTGTGGCGGATGCCGACCAGCGCGTGGCCGAAGCGCGAGCGCAGCACCAGCATCAGCACCGCCACGGTCGCCAGCAGGCCCAGCCACACCAGCCAGTAGAAGTGCATCGGGTCGTTCACCGTCAGCAGGTGCTCGCCGGGCACGGGGAATTCCGGACGGAAGTAGATATAGGTGCCGTCGCTGCCGCCCGCGACCTTGGTGTCGTGGAACACGAAGTACACCATCTGCGCGAACGCCAGCGTCACCATGATGAAATACACGCCGCGCGTGCGCAGCACCAGCGCGCCCACCACCAGCGCCAGCGCGGCCGATGCCGCCAGCGCGCCGGCCAGCAGCACCCAGCCGTTGCCAGGGCCGCTCTGCGGCGCCAGCATGGCGGTGGCGTAGGCGGCCATGGCGAAATAGGCGGCATGGCCCAGGCTGACCAGCCCGGTGTAGCCGATCAGCAGCTGCAGCGAGAGCGCGAAGATCGCCATGATCATCACCTTGCTGAGCAGCTCGATATAGAACTTGTGGCTGTCCGCGGTCAGCAGCAGCGGCAGCCCGGCCAGCACCGCGAAAGCCACCACCCAGCCCAGCGCGGTGGCCAGCGTGGCGTTGCGCGCAGCGTGCCGGCGCGCCGGCAATGTCGTCGGATTCATGTCACCCCGCCTTGAACAGCCCCTGCGGCTTCCACAGCAGGATCACCGCCATCAGCAGGTAGATCAGCACGCCGGCTGCCTCCTGCCAGAACACCTTGCCGAAGGTATCGACAAAGCCCAGCAACAGCGACGCCACCAGCGCGCCCTTGACCGAGCCGATGCCGCCGATCACCACCACCACGAAGCAGACGATCAGCACCTGCGCGCCCATGCCGGGATAGACCGACGACACCGGCGCGGCGATCATGCCGGCCAGCACCGCCAGCGCCACGCCGAGCGCGAACACAAAGCGGTACAGCACGGTGATATTGATGCCGAGCGACTGCACCATCTCGCGGTTGGTGGCGCCGGCGCGGATCATCATGCCCAGGCGCGTGCGGCGGATCACGTAGTACATCGCCAGCGCCACCACCAGGCAGATGGCGGAGATGAACAGGCGGTACACGGGATACGTCATGTCATTGCCGATCGGCAGCGCGCCGTCGAGCAGCGCCGGCACCTGCACGCCGTGCACGTCATCGCCGACCAGGATGCTGCGCAGCTCCTCGAACACCAGGATCAGGCCATAGGTCATCAGCACCTGCTGCAGGTGGTCGCGCTCGTACAGGTAGCTGAAGAAGGCCCATTCCAGCACGTAGCCGAACGCCACCGCCAGCACGATGCCCAGCGGGATGGCGATGAACAGGTTGCCGGTCAGTCCGGCCAGCGTGAAGGCCAGGTAGGCGCCCAGCATGTAGAAGCTGCCGTGGGCCAGGTTGATCACGCCCATGATGCCGAAGATCAGCGTCAGGCCGCTGGCGACCAGGAACAGCAGCAGGCCGTACTGGACGCTGTTCAGGCACTGGATGAGGAAGGAGACGATGTCCATGCGGGCAATACATCAAGGAACCGATAGCGCCACGCATGCTGGTGGCAAGCTCCCTCTCCCGCGCCTGGGAGAGGGGCGCAAACACGCGGGTGTTGAAGCGCTTACAGCCGGCAGCCGCGCGCCGGATCAGCCAGCGCCTTCACCGCCACCGCACTGACCTTGTTCTCGCGCCCGTCAACCTTGCGCAGGTAGAAGTCCTGAACCGGGTTGTGCGCCTTGGACAGCGTGAAGGTGCCGCGCGGGCTGTCGATCCTGGCGCCGCCCATGGCCTTGTACAGGTCGGCCTTGCGCGTCATGTCGCCCTTCACCGCGGTCGCGCCGGCCGCCAGCAGCTGCGCGGCATCGTAGCCCTGCACCGCGTACACGTCGGGCTGCAGCTTGTAGGTCTTGGCGTAGTCCAGGCGGAAATTCTTGTCGCGCGCGTTGCTCAGGCCGTCGGCGTAATGCAGCGTGGTCTCCAGGCCCTGCGCGGCGTTGCCCTGCGCCTCGAGCGTACCGTCGGTCAGGAAGCCCGAGCCATACAGCGGAATCTTGTCCTTCAGCCCGGCCGCGGCCCAGTCCTTGACGAACTTGACCGCGCCCCCGCCGGCAAAGAACACGAACACGGCATCGGGCTTGAGCGATGCCACTTCGGTGATCAGCGCCTGGAACTCGACATTGGGGAACGGCAGGCTCAGCTCCTTCACCACCTTGCCGCCCTTGGCCTCGAACGCTTCCTTGAAGCCCTTGACCGACTGCTCGCCGGCAGCGTATTTCCAGGTCAGCGTCACCACCTTCTTCAGGCCGCGTTCGCCCAGCACCTGGCCCATGGCATAGCCCGGCTGCCAGTTCGAGAACGAGGTGCGGAAGATGTTGGGCCCGCACAGCGGTCCGGTGGCCTCGTCGACGCCGGCGTTGGGAATGATCAGCAGCGTGTTGTTTTCCTTGGCCACCTTGACGATGCCCATCTGCACGCCGGAATGCACCGTGCCGACCACCACGTCGACCTGGTCGCGCTTGACCAGCTTGGTGGCATTCTCAGGCGCCTTGGCCGGATCGGACTCGTCGTCGACCTTGAAGTACTCGATCTCGCGCCCGCCCAGCTTGCCGCCCTGCTGCTGCACGTACATGCGGAAGCCGTTTTCGATGGCGTTGCCCAGCGCGGCGTAGGTGCCGGTGTACGGCAGCATGAAGCCGACCTTGATCTTGCCGCCGGCGGGGGCGCCGGTCGCGGGGGCCGCGGTCTGCGCGGACGCGCCGGCCATGGCAAAGACGGTGGCGACGGCAAGGCAGGCAGGCGCAAGCCTGCGCGATGGGAAGCGACGCATGGTGTCTCCTGGTGGTCAAGCCGGTTGGCTCGCTGGACCGTTGCCGGTCACCCCTGCCCTTGCCACGGGCCGCCGGCGCATCTGGCACCGGGAACCCCTGCGCAATCGGCGGGAAGCCGAATTATTTTAGGTTTGAAGTATATGCGTTTATATGCCGAACCGCGGCCAGCGTCAACGGATCTTTTTGGTCGCGATGGGGCGAATGTCCGCATCGCGCGAGTTTAAGCAAGGTGGTCTGGGGGGCATATCGATGGATACCCTCGATCTGCGCCATGGTGCCGTACTCGTCGTCCTCGCCCTGCACCGCCAGCACCGGGCATCGGATGCCGGACAGCAGCGGCCGCAGGTCCCAGGCGCGGAATTCAGGGTCGAGCCAGATATCGTTCCAGCCCCAGAACGCGGAATCGACATCCGCGTGGTGGCGCGCCAGCCGCTCGCGCAGGTCGGTTTCGAGATAGGCCTGGCGCGTCGCCGCGATGCTTTGCACCGACAGGTCTTCGACCACGATATGGGGCGCCAGCACGGTGATGCCCGCCACCGCACGCGCAAAGCTGGCAGCGTGGATCAGCGCGATCGAGCCGCCGTCGCTGTGGCCTAGCAGCCAGGGCGTGCCGTGCGCGCGGCCGGGTCCGATTTCGAGCGCATCGAACAGCGCGGGCAACGCCTCGCGCGCCTGCCGGTGCATGAAATCGGGGCGCCACTTCTGGTCGTGCGGCCGCGGCGTGGAGCGACCGTAGCCGTAGCGGGAAAACACCAGCCCGCGGTAATCGCCGGCCTCGCAGAAGTCCAGCGGAAAGTCGCGCCACATGCTGACCGAGCCCAGGCCCTCGTGCAGGAACACCACCAGCGGGCGCTGCGCGCGCTGCGGGCGCAGCCACTGGTATTCGATCTGGATGCGGCGGTTGTCGAACGGAATCTCGACCAGGCTGCTGGGCATGGACATCTTGTCTGGTTGCATCGGTTAAGGAAGTTCAGCCGCGCGCGGCCTGCTCGCGCTGGCGCAGGCGGAAGCGCTGGATCTTGCCGGTCGCGGTCTTGGGCAGTTCCGGCACGCATTCGATCTGGCGCGGGTACTTGTACGGCGCCAGGCGCGACTTGATGAAGGCCTGCAGTTCCGCCGCCATGCCGTCGTGCCACTGCTGGCCGGGCCGCAGTACCACGAACGCCTTGGGCTTGACCAGTTCGTCGGCGTCCGTCACGCCGATCACCGCTGCTTCCAGCACGGCCGGATGCTGTGCCAGCGCTGCCTCGACCTCGAACGGCGAGACGTAGATGCCGCCGACCTTGAGCATGTCGTCGCTGCGGCCGGCGTAGGTGTAGTAGCCGTCCGCATCGCGCAGATACTTGTCGCCGCTGCGGGTCCAGGCGCCGACAAAGGTCTCGCGGCTCTTGTCGCGGTTGCACCAGTACATCAGCGCGGCGCTCGGGCCCTTGATGTAGAGCTCGCCGATCTCGCCGGCGGCGCACGGCTGGCACTGCTCGTCGAGCAGCCTGATTTCGTAGCCGGGGACCGGCACGCCGGTGGTGCCGTAGCGCACCGCGCCCGGCCGGTTCGACAGGAAGATATGCAGCATCTCGGTGGAGCCGATGCCGTCGAGGATGTCGCAGCCGAAATGCGCCAGGAAGCGTTCGCCGATATCGCGCGGCAGCGCCTCGCCGGCCGAGGTGCATACGCGCAAGGCCACCTGCACTCGCGCCGGCAGCTCGGGCGCGGCCAGCATGCCGGCGAACAGTGTCGGCACGCCGCAGAACAGCGTCGGCTTGTGCTCGCACAGCCGTTTGAACACGGCCGCGGGCGTGGGCCGCTCGGCCATCAGCACGGTGGTGGCGCCGACCGACAGCGGGAAGGTCAGCGCGTTGCCCAGCCCGTAGGCAAAGAACAGCTTGGCCGCGGAGAACACCACGTCGGCCTCGCGAATGCCCAGCACCTGCCGTGCATAGAGGTCGGCGGTATGGAACAGGTTGGCGTGGGTATGCACGGTGCCCTTGGGCCGGCCGGTCGAGCCGGACGAGTAGAGCCAGAACGCCATGTCGTCGGGCCCGGTGCTCGCAGTCGTTGCCGGTGTGCGCATGCGCGCCAGCATCGCGCCGACGCTGCACGACGGTGCGGCGCCGGCGTGCGGTGCGGCCTGGATCACGGTCGGCGACAGCCCGCTCTTGTCGATCGCGGCCTGCATCACCTGCAGCAGCGGCTCGGACACCACCACCGCGCGTGCGCTGCAGTGTTCGAGCATGTAGGCGTAGTCGTCGGCCGTCAGCAGGGTATTGACCGCCACCGGCACCACGCCGGCCAGCAGGCAGCCGAGGAACACCACCGGAAAATCGACCGTATCCAGCGCGCACAGCAACAGGCGCTCTTCCTGGCGCAAGCCGGCCGCGCGCAGCGCGCCGGCGAAGCGGCGGGCCCGCTCGTCGAGCTCGGCGTAGGTCAGCGCGGTGGTGTCGTCGCGATAAGCGGTCTTGGCCCCGCGGCCGGCCGCGAGGTTGCGCGACAGCAGATCGTCGGCGGCGTTATAGCGTGACGGCAGCGCCGCAATGGCACCAGTGGTGCCAGTGGTGCCGGCCGCGGCCGCGGCCGCGGCAAGGGTGGGGGGCGTCATGTCTGCACTCCTCGGGGTCGCGCGCCGCGGCCCGCTACTGCCCCGCGGGCGCGCGCCGGCACCAGGCCAGTCGCTGTTATGGGGACCGGCCGGAATGGAGCCGGAATCCGCTTGTTGATGCATTTTATTTCACATCAACTATTATGCAACCAAGGGAATGCACTATAGGACAGGGGTCGCGGTCGCAGCCGCCTCCGGCACCACTTGGTGCGGCCCCGCTGAACGTATAATGCGCCCCTGCTTTTGCCAGAGCCTTCATTGGCCGCCTCCAACCCCGACCGACACCATGCGCCGCGATTCCGCACCGCTGCCCGCCGCCAGCGCCGCCGAGGCCGACACCCCTGCCGCGCCCGCTGCCAACGCCGAACGCGACCCCTACCTGACCCGGCTGGGCGAGCGCATCCGCTCGCTGCGCGCCTCGCGCGGCATGTCGCGCAAGGACCTGGCGCGCGGCGCGGCCGTGTCCGAACGCTATCTGGCCAATCTGGAAACCGGCACCGGCAATGCCTCGGTGCTGCTGCTGCGGCAGGTGGCGCGCGCGCTCGATGTGCCATTGCCGGTGGTGCTGGCCGAGGTGGACACCCTCAACGGCCAGCAGGCGTCCGAATTCGCGCAGATGGTCCAGTGGCTGGCGCAATTGCCAGCCGGCGACCTTGCGCGGGTACGCGAAGCCTGCCGCCATGCGCTGGCGCCGGAACAGTCCGGCGATGCGCGCCACCGCCGCATCGCGCTGATCGGCCTGCGCGGCGCCGGCAAGTCGACGCTCGGGCGCGCGCTCGCCGCGGTGCGCGACGTGCCCTTCGTCGAACTGAATACCGTGATCGAGCAGGAAGCAGGCGCCAGCCTGTCCGAGATCCACTCCCTGTACGGGCAGGCCGCCTATCGCCGCTACGAAATGCGCGCGCTGGAGCGGACCCTGCGCGAACACGACCGCATGGTGCTGGCCACCCCCGGCAGCCTGGTGTCGGAGCCGGCCACCTTCAACCTGCTGCTGGCGCAGTGCTACACCATCTGGGTGCGCACCTCGCCCGAAGAGCACATGGCGCGCGTGGTGGCCCAGGGCGACATGCGGCCGATGGAAGGCAACCGCGAGGCCATGGCCGACCTGCGCCGTATCCTCGAAGCGCGCGCGCCGCTGTATGACCGGGCCGACCTGTCGATCGACACCAGCGGCCAGGACGCCGCCGCCTCGCTGCAGCAACTGCGAGCCCGGCTGGAGGCCGCGGGCGCCTGAGCTGCCCCGGCGCAGGCCGACAAAGACGTTGCACCACCCGTCTCCATGCACTATATTTCATCAAAAGCCGCAAGGCACGATAGTGCACTCTGGAGACAGCCATGTCCACGCCGGCAATCGCCCCGCAGCACCCCGGCTCGGCCGACGCGCCCGCGCCGGTCACGTTCGAGCGCCACCCCGACCAGTACCGCCACTGGAAGCTGAACTTCAACGGCCCCATCGCCACGCTGGCGATGGACGTCGACGAGGAAGGCGGCCTGCGTCCGGGCTATGCGCTCAAGCTCAATTCATACGACCTCGGCGTCGACATCGAACTGCACGACGCGCTGCAGCGCATCCGCTTCGAGCACCCCGAGGTGCGCACCGTGGTGCTCACCAGCGCACGCGAGCGCATCTTCTGCTCGGGCGCCAATATCTTCATGCTGGGGCAGTCGTCGCACGCGTGGAAGGTCAACTTCTGCAAGTTCACCAACGAGACCCGCAATGCCATCGAGGACGCCAGCCGGCACTCGGGATTGAAGTTCATCGCCGCCTGCAACGGCACTACCGCCGGCGGCGGCTATGAACTGGCGCTGGCATGCGACGAGATCGTGCTGGTCGACGACCGTTCGTCCGCGGTAAGCCTGCCCGAGGTGCCGCTGCTGGGGGTGCTGCCCGGCACCGGCGGGCTTACGCGCGTAACCGACAAGCGCCATGTGCGCCGCGACCACGCCGACATCTTCTGCACCACCACCGAAGGCGTGCGCGGCCAGCGCGCCAGGGACTGGAAGCTGGTCGACGAGGTGGTCAAGCCGGCGCGCTTCGCCGAATACGTGGCCGAGCGCGCCGCGGCGCTGGCAGCGACCAGCGACCGTCCGCAAGGCCACCACGGCATCACCCTGACGCCGCTGTCGCGCACCATCGAGCCGGACGGCTATCGCTACGAGACCGTGCGCGTGCACGTCGACACCGCCGCGCGCAAGGCCACGCTGACCGTGTTCGGCCCCGACAAGCACCAGCCCGCCGACCTGGCCGGCGTGGTCGCGGCGGGCGCGCAATGGTGGCCGCTGAAGATGGCGCGCGAACTCGACGACGCCATCCTGACGTTGCGCACCAACCACCTCGACCTCGGCATCTGGGTCCTGAAGACCGATGGCGACCCCGCCGCGGTGATGGCGGCCGATGCCCTGCTGCAGGCGCACGCCGGCCACTGGTTCGTGCGCGAGACGCTGGGCATGCTGCGCCGCACGCTGGCGCGGCTGGATGTGTCGTCGCGCAGCCTGATCGCGCTGATCGAACCCGATTCCTGCTTTGCCGGCACGCTGCTGGAACTGGCGCTGGCCGCCGACCGCAGCTACATGCTGCACCTGCCCGACGCCCCCGACGACGCGCCGCGCGTGTTCGTCTCGCCGCTCAACTTCGGCCACTACCCCATGCCCAACGGCCACACCCGGCTGGCCGCGCGCTTCTACGGCGACGAGGCCGCGCTGGGCCCGGTGCGCGACCACATCGGCGCGCCGCTGGACGCGCTCAGCGCCGATTCGCTCGGCCTGATCACCGCGGCGCCGGACGATATCGACTGGGAAGACGAGATCCGCATCGCGCTGGAGGAACGCGCCAGCCTGTCGCCGGATGCGCTGACCGGGCTGGAAGCCAACCTGCGCTTCGGCGGCGCCGAGACCATGGAGACCCGCATCTTCGGGCGGCTCACCGCCTGGCAGAACTGGATCTTCCAGCGCCCCAACGCCGTCGGCGAGCACGGCGCGCTGAAGGTCTTCGGCAGCGGCAACAAGGCCCGCTTCGACTGGGATCGCGTCTAGCGCGCCCGCAAGACACAGGAGACCAGGACGTGAGCATCGACTACAGCCAGAAGATCCCCAACAACGTCAACCTGTCCGACGACCGCGCGCTGCAGCGCGCGCTGGAACACTGGCAACCCGCCTTCCTCGACTGGTGGCGCGACATGGGGCCCGATGGCTCGCACGACTTCGAGGTGTACCTGCGCACCGCGGTGTCGGTCGATCAATCGGGCTGGGCGCATTTCGATCACGTCAGGATGCCGGACTACCGCTGGGGCATCTTCCTGCAGCCGGCCGATCCCGAGCGTCGCATCCACTTCGGCGAGCACAAGGGCGAGGCCGCGTGGCAGGAGGTGCCGGGCGAGCACCGTGCCAACCTGCGCCGCATCATCGTGACCCAGGGCGACACCGAACCCGCCTCGGTCGAGCAGCAGCGCCATCTCGGGCTGACCGCGCCGAGCCTGTACGATCTGCGCAACCTGTTCCAGGTCAACGTCGAAGAAGGCCGCCACCTGTGGGCGATGGTGTACCTGCTGCACCGCTATTTCGGCCGCGACGGTCGCGAGGAAGCCGAGGCGCTGCTGGAGCGCCGCTCCGGCGACCAGGACAACCCGCGCATCCTCGGCGCCTTCAACGAACGCACGCCGGACTGGCTGTCGTTCTTCATGTTCACCTATTTCACCGACCGCGACGGCAAGTTCCAGCTGTGCGCGCTGGCCGAGTCCGGCTTCGATCCGCTGGCGCGCACCACGCGCTTCATGCTGACCGAGGAAGCGCACCACATGTTCGTGGGCGAATCGGGCGTATCGCGCGTGATCCAGCGCACCTGCGAGGTCATGCGCGAGCGCGGCATCGACGACCCGGCCGAGGTGCGCGCCGCCGGCGTGATCGACCTGCCGACCATCCAGCGCTACCTGAACTTCCACTACAGCGTCACCATCGACCTGTTCGGCGCCGACCAGTCGTCGAACGCCGCCACCTTCTACAGCGCGGGGCTGAAGGGACGCTTCGAGGAGGGCAAGCGCGCCGACGACCATGTGCTCAAGGGCGAGGTCTACCGCGTGCTGGAGGTGCGCGACGGCCGCCTTGGCGAGCGCGAGGTGCCGATGCTCAACGCCCTCAATGAAGTGCTGCGCGACGACTACATCAAGGACGGCATGGGCGGCGTGGCGCGCTGGAACAAGGTCATCGAAAAGGCCGGCATCCCGTTCCGCCTGAGCGTGCCGCACAAGGCCTTCAATCGCAAGATCGGCACGCTGGCCAACGTCCATGTCTCGCCCGACGGCAGGCTGATATCGGAAGCCGAATGGAAGGCCAGCGAGCGCGACTGGCTGGCGACCGACGAAGACCGCGCCTTCGTCGCCTCGCTGATGGGCCGCGTCACCGAGCCCGGCAAGTACGCCAACTGGATCGCGCCGCCGGCGGTGGGCATCAATCGCCAGCCGATGGATTTCGAATACGTGCGCTTCAACTGAAACCAGATACGCCATGGGCGCCCCCGACATCATCAAGCAGCATCTGATCGATCCGGAAATCTGCATTCGCTGCAACACCTGCGAAGACACCTGCCCGATCGACGCCATCACCCATGACGACCGCAACTACGTGGTCCGGGCCGACGTTTGCAACGGCTGCAACGCCTGCCTGTCGCCCTGCCCGACCGGCGCCATCGACAACTGGCGCACCATGCTGCGCGGCCAGGCCTATTCGATCGACGCACAGCTGCTGTGGGACGAGTTGCCGGCCGAGTTGCCGTTGCCGGAGCTGGACAGCGCGGACCAGGCCGCGCCGGCCACCGCCGGCAGCGGCACCACCACGGCCGACGACGCCGCGATCCAGGCGGTCGAGACCAGCCGCCATACCTCGCCGCGCGCACCGTGGTCGGCCGCCCATCCCTATGTGAACCTGCACGGCGTGCGCGTCCCGGTGACCGCCACCGTGGCCGGCAATTACCGGCTCACCGCCGCGGATGCCTCGAGCGACATCCACCATATCGTGCTGGATCTCGGCACCCACTTTTTCCCGATCCTGGAGGGCCAGTCGATCGGCATCGTGCCACCCGGAACCGATGCCGCCGGCAAGCCGCACTACATCCGCATGTATTCGGTCGCCAGCCCGCGCGACGGCGAGCGCCCGGGCTATAACAACCTCGCGCTGACGGTGAAGCGGGTCGAGCAGGACCACGACGGCAAGGCGGTGCGCGGCGTGGCGTCGAACTACCTGTGCGACCTGGCCAAGGGCGACACGGTGCAGGTGGTGGGCCCGTTCGGCTCGACCTTCCTGATGCCCAACCACGCCGAGGCCAGCGTGATGATGATCTGCACCGGCACCGGGTCGGCACCGATGCGCGCCATGACCGAGCGCATGCGCCGCAACCTGGCGCAATTCAGCGGGCGCCGCCTGCTGTTCTTCGGCGCGCGCAATGCCGCCGAACTGCCCTACTTCGGCCCGCTGCTGAAGCTGCCCAGGGACTTCCTCGACATCCACTTCGCCTTCTCGCGCGACCCGGCCACGCCGCGCCGCTATGTCCAGGACGCGATCCGCGAAGCCGCCGACAGCGTTGCCGCGCTGCTTGGCGACGCCAACGGCCATGTCTATATCTGCGGCCTGAAAGGCATGGAGGAAGGCGTGCTGGCGGCATTTGAAACGGTCTGCGCCGGCGCCGGTCTTAACTGGAAGGCGCTGGAAACCACCATGAAGGCCGAAGGACGGCTGCATATCGAAACCTATTAGCCGCGACCCGGGCAACCGCCCGCGCGGCGCCACGGGTCGGATCTTTTTGGGCAGCCCCTTCCCTTCTGAAATTCATCGCCTATAATCTTTCTGAAGAAACAGGAGCATAGGCGATGCAATCGAGGCGGATTCCCGAAACCGATCCCGCCGGCGGCCCCGACCCCGGCACCACGCTGACCAAGGCGGTCATGCGCGCCGCGGGCTTCCTGGGCATCAGCCAGGCCATGGTGGCAAGCGTGCTGGGCATCAGCACCGCCTCGGTCTCGCGCATGGCGTCGGGCGGCTATGTGCTCGACGCGCACCGCAAGGAGTGGGAGTTCGGCGTCTTGTTCGTGCGCCTGTTCCGCTCGCTCGACGCCATCCTGGGCCACGGCGACCAGGCCCGCCTGTGGCTGACCAACGACAACCTCGCGCTGGGCGGCAAGCCGCTTGAACTGATCCGCACAACCGAAGGTCTGGTCCGTGTCGTTCACTATCTGGACGCCACCCGCGGTCGCATCTGAGCGCCGGCAGTTCGCGCTCACGCTGTGGCGGGCGGTGGAAGCCCAGCATGTGGTCTCCACCATGCCGCTGGTCGACAGCCTGGAGGAACAGGCGGTGCTGGAAGCGGTGCTCGACGCCGGCAAGCCGGCCGTGCCCCTGGAGGCACGCCATCTGCACTATCTGCTGTTCACCCCGTTCCGCTACCCGCCCTCCCCGTGGGGCTCGCGCTTCCGCGCCAGCCAGGACCCGGGCGTGTTCTATGGCGCCAACGAGATCCGCACCGCCTGCGCCGAGCTCGGCTACTGGCGCTGGCGCTTTCTCAACGACAGCCCGGCGCTACCCCGCATCGACGCACGCGCGCAGACGCTGTTCGAAGTGCGGGTCGAGACCTCCGGGGTGGCGCTCGACCAGCCGCCGTTCGACCGCGACCGCGCCGCCTGGACCGATCCGGACAACCACGAACCCTGCCAGGCGTTCGGCCGCATCGTGCGCGAAGCCGGCCTCGGCATGATCCGCTACACCTCGGTGCGCGATCCGCAGCACGGGCCCTGCGGCGCGGTGCTGACGCCGCGCGCGTTCTCGCACCCGACACCGCTCGCCACCACCACGTGGATGCTGACCGTGCGCCGCGACCGCGTGATCTGGCAGCGCGACGACCTGCAGCAGCGCGACAGCTTCGAGTTCGAGGCCGCGCTGTGGCAGCGCACAAGCGATACCCCCGAGGCGCGCTGAACCTCTGCCCCGCCGCGGCGATCTAATCGTTATGGCATGTGGCAATGCGCATCGCCCACGGTTTTGTTAAACAGGTGTTGCATTGCGCAACCAGATGCCATATAATCTTTTCTTCGACGGACGCGGGGTGGAGCAGTTGGCAGCTCGTCGGGCTCATAACCCGAAGGTCGCAGGTTCAAGTCCTGCCCCCGCAACCAACCGCACAGATGCTTATCTGTGACGCCGTCGACGCAGACAAACCCGCCTTCGGCGGGTTTTTTGTTTGGTGCCGCCAACCCGCGTCGCGCGGGTGCCGCTGCGGCATGCCGACCGATGGTGCACCACCGCTCCTACGGCCCGCCGGTGCTCTCGGCGGGGGTGATACACTTTCGCCATTCTCCCGGACGCCCCTCATGAAATTCTGCTCGAACTGTGGCCATGCGGTCGTGTTGCGCGTGCCTGACGGCGACAACCGCCCGCGCAGCGTTTGCGACAACTGCGGCACCATCCACTACGTCAATCCCCGCAACGTGGTCGGCACCATCCCGGTCTGGGAAGACAAGATCCTGCTGTGCAAGCGCGCGATCGAGCCCCGCTACGGCTTCTGGACCCTGCCTGCGGGCTTCATGGAGATCGGCGAGACCACCGCCCAGGCGGCCTCGCGCGAAACCCTGGAAGAAGCCGGCGCGCGCGTGCAGGTGGGCGAGCTGTTCTCGATCCTGAACGTGCCGCATGTGCACCAGGTGCACCTGTTCTACCTCGCCACGCTCGACGACCTCGACATCGCGCCCGGCGAGGAAAGCCTGGAAGTGAAGCTGGTGGCTGAGGCCGATGTGCCCTGGGATGAACTGGCCTTCCCCACCGTGATCCATACCCTGCGCTGCTTCTTTGCCGACCGCACCGCCGGCCGGCTGCAGGACGGCAGCTTCCGGCTGCACAGCCTGGACATCGACAAGCCCATGCGCCCGCTGACCAGCCGGGCCACGGTCACGCCCTGAGCGGCAGGCCTGCCGCGCACCGCCCTCCGGCGCAGTCCGCATGATTGCCTGGCTGGACCCCCAAGATCCGTTTCCCCCGGTCGAGCACGCGCTCGGGCCGGATTCCGAGGCCCCCGGCCTGCTTGCCGCCAGCCGCGAGCTGTCGCCGCAGCGGCTGCTGCTGGCGTATCGCCAGGGCATCTTCCCGTGGTATTCGAGCGGCCAGCCGGTGCTGTGGTGGAGCACCGATCCGCGCATGGTGCTGGCGCCGCCGGCATTGCGCGTCTCGGCCAACCTGCGCAAGACGCTGCGGCGCGTGCTGCGCGATGCCGACTGGGAAATCCGCGTCGACCACGATTTCCTGGCCGTGATGCGCGCCTGCGCGAGCACGCCGCGCGAGGGCCAGGACGGCACCTGGATCACCGATGCCATCGTCGCCGCGTACGGCACCCTGCACCGCAACGGCCTGGCGCACTCGGTCGAGAGCTGGTACCGCGGCGAGCGCGTCGGCGGCCTGTATGGCGTGGCGCTGGGGCGGATGTTCTTTGGCGAATCGATGTTTGCGCACCGCACCGACGCGTCCAAGATCGCGCTGGCGGCGCTGTGCGCGTTCCTCGGCAACCACGGCGTGGCGATGATAGACTGCCAGCAGGAAACCGACCACCTGGCTTCGCTGGGTGCGCGCCCCATCCCCCGCGCCGAATTCGTGGCACATGTGCGCGCGGCAACGGCACAGCCGGCGATCAGTCCGTGGCGGTTCGACAAATCGGTGCTGGAGCGCTGGGCCGGGACACCCGCCGCGCCGGCAGCCTGAATCCCTGGCACGGGTGCCGACGCTGACGCTGCGGACCACCGTGCAAACCGCGCCGTCCCGCCCCGGAGCACCCTGAGTCATGAGCAAGCTGAAGGAACTACCGCTGTCCGCGCTGCAGTTCTATGCCACGGCGCCCTACGCTTGCAGCTATCTCGACGGGCGCATGGCGCGCTCCCAGGTGGCCACGCCGGCGCACCTGATCAATGCCGACGTCTATTCGCGCCTGGTGCGCGCGGGCTTCCGCCGCAGCGGCATCTTCACCTACCGGCCCTATTGCGACGATTGCCACGCCTGCACGCCGTGCCGCGTGCTGGTCGATCAGTTCACCCCGGACCGCTCGCAGCGCCGCGCATGGAACCGCCACCAGCACCTGCAGGCGCTGGTGGCGCCGCTGACCTACGTCGAAGAGCACTATTCGCTGTACCTGCTGTACCAGTCGATGCGCCATGCCGGCGGCGGCATGGACCAGGACAGCCGCGACCAGTACGAGCAGTTCCTGCTGCAGAGCCGCGTCAACTCGCGCCTGGTCGAGTTCCGCGATCCCCCCGGCTCGCCCGAGGCCGGCCGGCTGCGCATGGTCAGCATGATCGACGTGCTCGACGACGGGCTGTCGTCGGTCTACACCTTCTACGATCCGCTCGAACGCAACGCCAGCTACGGCACCTACAACATCCTGTGGCAGATCCGCCAGACCCATGCGCTGGGCCTGCCGCACCTGTACCTGGGCTACTGGATCGCCGACAGCCGCAAGATGGCCTACAAGGCGCGCTTCCGGCCGCTGCAGGTGCTGACCGGCAACCACTGGCACGCGTTCGAGGACGTCGCCGCCGAAGCCCCGGAAGCCGCTGCGCCGGTGCCGCCCGCGACGCAGCCATAGCCCGGCTCGGCCGCGGGCCACCGCCACGGCCGCCCTCGCGGACGGGCCAGCCGCTACAATGCCGCCCTGGTCCCGACTTCCGCGCCGCCCCGGCGGCCGCCTGCCCACGTGCTCAACGCGCTCTACCCCCTGTTTCGCCCCGCCCTGTTCTCGATGGATGCCGAGGACGCCCACCATTTCACGCTGAACAACCTGCTGCGCGCCCACCGCATGGGCCTGGGCGGCTGCATCGGCAATCGCATCGCCGACGACCCGCGCACGGTCATGGGGGTGCGCTTTCCCAACCCGGTCGGCCTGGCCGCCGGGCTGGACAAGGACGGCGCCTATATCGACGGCCTCGCCGCGCTCGGCTTCGGCTTTATCGAGGTGGGCACGGTCACGCCGCGCGCGCAGCCGGGCAACCCGCGCCCGCGCATGTTCCGGCTGCCGCAGGCGGATGCGCTGATCAACCGCATGGGCTTCAACAACGGCGGCGTCGATGCCTTCGTCGCCAATGTGCAGGCGTCGCGCTGGAAGGCCGAGGGCGGCGTGCTGGGGCTGAATATCGGCAAGAACGCCGATACCCCGATCGAGCGCGCCAACGACGACTACCTGTACTGCCTGGAGCGCGTCTATCCGCACGCCAGCTATGTGACGGTCAACATCTCGTCGCCCAACACCAAGAACCTGCGCCAGCTGCAGGGCGCGAGCGAGCTCGACAGCCTGCTGTCGACGCTGAAGGCCGCGCAGCAGCGCCTGGCCGACCAGCACAAGCGCTATGTGCCGCTGGCGCTGAAGATTGCGCCGGATCTCGACGCCGACCAGATCGGCAATATCGGCGACGCGCTGGTGCGCCACCAGATCGATGGCGTGATCGCCACCAACACCACCATCTCGCGCGAGGCGGTCAAGGGCCTGCCGCATGCCGACGAAGCCGGCGGCCTGTCGGGGCGCCCGGTGTTCGAAGCCTCGACCCGCGTGGTGCGCGCGCTGCACGGCGTGGTCGGCGACGCGGTGCCGATCATCGGCGTGGGCGGCATCTTCGGCGGCGCCGACGCGCGCGCCAAGACCGACGCCGGGGCCAGCCTGGTGCAGGTCTACAGCGGCCTGATCTACCGCGGCCCGGCGCTGGTACGCGAGTGCGCCGCCGCGCTGCGCGGCTGAGCCCGACGGGGCCGGCCCAAGGCCCCGATCCTACCCGGGCGATGCGCCACCCGCACCGCCCGGGTCGAGGAAAGCCTCGACACCCTGGTGGCGCGCAATTGCATGAAGATGCGGCCGCCGCAATCAGGGTAATCCACAAGCAAAACCCGGTTCCCGCGCAATAAAATGCGCCTCGATGGCGGATAGCGGGCGTCTGGCAGCATCGGATGCCCCACTTCCGCATGATGACTATCCATTTCGTGCGCGGGAAGTGGTATCCTCGCAGGCTTATCGCTGTCGCATCCGACGCGTCCGCGCACGCTCCCTCCCGCCGCAGGAAGTCGCCGCGCCCGCCCGGACCGGCACCGTGCGCCAGCCGGCGCGCGGGCCAGGACGGCTGACCGAACCATCCGCGGCCGTATCCAATCCAGAACCGAGTTTCGGGGGAGCACACATAATGAAATCCACCAAGGGTCTCGCAGCATCCAAGTCCATCCTGGGCGGCGCCGTGGCGCTGGCACTGCTGTACGGCGGCGCCGTGCAGGCCCAGACCGTCAAGGTGCTGTCGATCGTCGACCATCCCGCGCTGGACGCCATCCGCGACGGCGTGCGCGCAGAGCTGAAGGCGGCCGGCTATGACGCCGACAAGAGCCTGAAGTGGGAATACCAGAGCGCCCAGGGCAACACCGGCACCGCCGCGCAGATCGCGCGCAAGTTCGTCGGCGACAACCCCAACGCCATCGTCGCCATCGCCACGCCGTCGGCGCAGGCCGTGGTGGCCGCCACCAAGACCGTGCCGGTGGTGTACTCGGGCGTGACCGATCCGGTCGCGGCGCAGCTGGTCAAGAGCTGGTCGGCGTCGGGCACCAACGTCACCGGCGTGTCGGACAAGCTGCCGCTGGACAAGCAGGTAGCCCTGATCAAGCGCGTGGTGCCCAAGGCCAAGACCGTGGGCATGGTCTACAACCCGGGTGAAGCCAACTCGGTGGTGGTGGTCAAGGAACTGAGCGCGCTGCTGGCCAAGGAAGGCCTGACGCTCAAGGAAGCCGCCGCGCCGCGCACCGTCGACATCGGCCCGGCCGCCAAGAGCCTGATCGGCAAGGTCGACGTGATCTACACCAACACCGACAACAACGTGGTGTCGGCGTACGAGGCCCTGGTCAAGGTCGCCAACGAATCGAAGATCCCGCTGGTGGCGGCCGATACCGACAGCGTCAAGCGCGGCGCCGTGGCGGCACTTGGCGTCAACTACGGCGACCTGGGCCACCAGACCGGCAAGGTGGTGGTGCGCATCCTGAAGGGCGAGAAGCCGGGCGCGATCGCCTCGCAGACCAGCGACAACCTGGAACTGTTCGTCAACACCGGCGCGGCCGCCAAGCAAGGCGTCACGCTGTCGCCGGAGCTGGTCAAGGAAGCAAAGACCGTCATCAAGTAAGCCCAGCCACGCCCTGCCATGCCGCCGCCGCGAGGCGGCGGATGCGCTGGCCCGGCCTACCCGGCCCGGCCGGAACAGACCAGGGCGAGGCGGCCGGCGGCCCCACCGGGCGTGCCGGGCGCACCGCCCCGAAACCGGCGCCAAGACAGACGCCGGACCCCGCAACAGGATTCCCCCATGTCCCTCTTTTCCCTTCTGGGCGCCCTGGAGATCGGCCTGATCTTCAGCCTGGTGGCGCTCGGGGTGCTGATTTCCTTCCGCATCCTCAATTTTCCCGACCTGACCGTCGACGGCAGCTTCCCGCTGGGCGGCGCCGTGGCCGCGACGTTGATCGCCGCGGGCCAGGACCCGTTCCTGGCGACCGTGGTCGCCATCGCGGCCGGCGCGCTGGCCGGCTGGATCACCGGCTGGCTCAACGTGCGGCTCAAGATCATGGACCTGCTCGCCAGTATCCTGATGATGATCGCGCTGTACTCGGTCAACCTGCGCATCATGGGCCGCCCCAACGTGCCGCTGATCACCGAGCCGACGCTGTTCACCGTGCTGCAGCCGGAGTGGCTGCCCGACTACGTGCTGCGCCCGCTGGTGCTGTTCGTGGTGGTGGTGGTGGCCAAGGTTGGCCTGGACTGGTTCTTCAGCTCGCAGCTGGGCCTGGCGATGCGCGCCACCGGCGCCAACCCGCGCATGGCCCGCGCCCAGGGCATCCCCACCGGCCGCGCCACGCTGGCCGGCATGGCGCTGTCCAACGCGCTGGTGGCGCTGGCCGGCGCGCTGTTCGCGCAGACCCAGGGCGGCTCCGATATCTCGATGGGCATCGGCACCATCGTGATCGGGCTGGCCGCGGTGATCATCGGCGAAACCATCCTGCCGGCACGCCGGCTGATCTGGACCACGCTGGCGGTGGTGCTGGGCGCCATCCTGTACCGCTTCTTCATCGCGCTGGCGCTGAACAGCGACTTCATCGGCCTCAAGGCGCAGGACCTGAACCTGGTCACCGCCGCGCTGGTGACGATCGCGCTGGTGCTGCCGGCGACGCGCAAGAAGCTCTTTGCCCGCAAGAACGGAGGTGCCTGAGATGCTGCGCGCACAAGACCTGAAGCTCACCTTCAACCCGGGCACCCCGATCGAGACCCGCGCACTGCGTGGCCTCAGCCTGGAAATCCCGAGCGGCCAGTTTGTCGCCGTGATCGGCTCCAACGGCGCCGGCAAGTCGACCTTCCTGAATGCGATCAGCGGCGACCAGATGGTCGACTCGGGCCGCATTACCATCGATGACACCGACGTTACGCGCAAGCCTGCGTGGGACCGCGCCCACCTGGTGGCACGCGTGTTCCAGGACCCCATGGCGGGCACCTGCGAAGCGCTGACGATCGAGGAGAACATGGCGCTGGCGATGGCCCGTGGCAGCCGCCGCGGCTTCCGCCCGGCGCTGAACCGCGCCTCGCGCGAGCTGTTCCGCGAGAAGCTGCGCCTGCTCAACCTGGGCCTGGAAAACCGCCTGACCGACCGCATCGGCCTGCTCTCCGGCGGCCAGCGCCAGGCGGTCAGCCTGCTGATGGCCTCGCTGCAGCCGTCGCGCATCCTGCTGCTGGACGAGCACACCGCCGCGCTGGACCCGAAGACCGCCGCGTTCGTGCTGGAGCTGACCGCGCGCATCGTCGAGGAAAGCAAGCTGACGACGATGATGGTGACGCACAGCATGCGCCAGGCGCTCGACTACGGCCAGCGCACGGTGATGCTGCACCAGGGGCAAGTGGTGCTGGATGTCTCGGGCGACAAGCGCAAGGGGCTGGATGTGCCGGACCTGCTGAAGATGTTCGAGCAGACGCGGCATGAGCAGCTGGATGACGATGCGTTGTTGCTGGGGTGACAGCGCGGGCAAGAAAAAATGCGGGGAGCTTCGGCTCCCCGTTTTTTGTTTAGCGCCGATCAGCGGGCGACGGCAACGGGGCGCGCCATGACGCCCAACTGTGCCGACTGTGCGCTCCCGCTCCCGCTTGCATGCCGGCGATAGCCGATGCCGCACCAAGCCTGAAACTCGGCCGGCCCGGATTCGCGACGCCGAGGATAGCGATTGAGTGAGGGGATAAATTGTTCGGCGAGTATGGAGTCGATGACTGATCACGATGCGTTCGCAGCACTGCAAGCCGAGAACGCCCGCCTGATCGGGCTGATGCGATGACGGTATTCGGTGCGAACTGGCCCAATATCGTCGCCGTGCCGATCCGCACCAAGGTCAATGCCTCGGTGCAGATCTTCCATGTGCAGACGGAGCCGCTGTCGCGGCTGTCGCTGGAATTCGTGGAGACGCTGACGGGGACGATGAAGCGTTAGGCCGCGGCGGCGATTGAAGAAGCGGCCGCGGCGAAGCGTGAAGGCCTCAGACCGTCGCCGCCTTGTCCAGCCACCGCGCCAGCTGGTCCGTCACCGCGCTGCTCGAGAACGAGCAGCTGTCCTGCGCAAACACCGCGGACATCTCCAGCCTGCGCAGCAGTTCTTCCATCGCCTGCCCGTAGACAGGCGGCAGCGCCAGCGCGCTGCCGGCATCGCGCCAGGCGCGCACGAGTTCCTGCGCGGGCATCGACCCCGCGACATGCTGGTCCAGCGCGGCGCGCATGCGCGCCAGCGTTTCCGTGTTGGCTGCGCTCATGAACGCGCCCTCCTTTCCTTGTAGAGTTCGCGGAATGTGCGGCCCGACGGCGCCGGCATGTCGCGGGTTTCGGTCCAGCCCTTGCCCGCCAGCGGCAAGCTGGCAATCAGTCCGTTGCTGCCGCCCATGCGGCCCAGCAGCCAGGCACCGATGCGGGCAGTCAGCGCATAGAGTTCGGGCCGCTTGGCCACGTAGCCCCAGGCCTTCAGCGCAAAGCGCTCCTGCCATGGCCGCAGGCCACGTTCCATCTGCTTTTCGCGCAGCTTGCGCAGCAGGTCCGACAACGGAATCGATGCCGGGCAGACGCGATTGCATTCGCCGCACATGGTGGCCGCCTGCGGCAGGTCTAACGTATTGGCCAGACCGACGTAGCTGGGCGTCAGCACGCTGCCCATCGGGCCGGGATAGACCCAGCCATAGGCATGGCCGCCGATCTTCTGGTACACCGGGCAGTGGTTCATGCAGGCGCCGCAGCGGATGCAGCGCAGCATCTCCTGGAAGTCGCCGCCGATCAGTCCGCTGCGGCCGCCATCGACCAGCACGAAATACATATGCTCGGGACCGTCGCGCTCGCCCTCGGCACGCGGCCCGGTCAGCAGCGAAAAGTAGTTGGAAATCGCCTGGCCGGTGGCCGAGCGCGGCAGCAGCCGCATCACCGTCGCCAAGTCTTCCAGCGTCGGCAGCACCTTCTCGATGCCGGTCACCGCCACGTGCACGCGCGGCATCACCGTGCACATGCCTTCATTGCCCTCGTTGGTGACTACCGCCACCGAGCCGGTCTCGGCGATGATGAAGTTGCCGCCGGTGACGCCCATGTCGGCGCTGAGGAATTCCGGGCGCAGCACTTCGCGTGCCTCGCGCGTCATCTCCGGAATCTCGGTCAGCCGCGGCTTGTGGTGGACTTTGGCGAACAGGTCCGCGATCTCGTCCTTGTCCTTGTGTACCACCGGCGCAATGATGTGCGAGGGCGGCTCCGAGTCGTTGATCTGCAGGATGTACTCGCCGAGATCGGTCTCGATGCTCTGCACGCCCATCTCGCCCAGCACCTGGTTCAGGCGCATTTCCTCGGTCACCATCGACTTGCTCTTGATGACCTTCTTCACGCCATGCTTGCGCGCGATCTCGGCGACCAGCCGCGCGGCGTCGGCGGTGGTCTCGGCAAACAGCACGGTGGCGCCGCGGCGGGTCGCGTTCTCTTCAAACGTGGCAAGCCAGACGTCGAGGTTTTCCAGCGCGCGGTTGCGACGCTCTTTCAGGGCCTCGCGCGTGGCGTCGAAATCGATGTCGCGGATCGCCTCGGCGCGCGCCGTGACAAACTTGGTCGAGAGCTTCTTCAGGTTCTGCTGCAGGCGCTGGTCGGCCAGTTTCTGCCCGGCGCGCGCCTTGAATTCCATGCTGTGGACTTGCATCGTGGCGAATTCCTGAGGTGTCTGCGCGGTCAGGCGTCGCCTGCCAGCACCTGCGCGATATGCAGCACGCGGGTGCGGCTGTCGCCGGTGCGGCGCAGGCGGCCTTCGATATTGAGGATGCAGCCCAGGTCGCCCAGCACCACCGCATCGGCGCCGGTGGCCTGGATGTTGGTGCACTTCTCGTCGACGATGGCCGTGGAGATATTGCCGTACTTGATCGAGAAGGTGCCGCCGAAACCGCAGCAGGCCTCGCAGTCCTTCATCTCGGTCAGTTGCACGCCTGGCAGGCGCGACAGCAAGGCGCGCGGCTGCTGCTTGACGCCCAGTTCGCGCAGGCCGGAACACGAATCGTGGTAAGTGATCTGGCCCGAGAACGTCGACGGCAGGGTCTCGACCCGGGCCACGTTGGCGAGGAAGTCGGTCAGCTCGTACACACGTTCGCGCAGGCGCTCGTAGCGGCCGTTCAGTTCGGGATCGTCGCGCAGCAGGTCGGCGTAGTGATGCCGGATCATGCCGCCGCAACTGCCGGACGGCACCACGATGTAGTCGAACATCTCGAACTCGCGCAGGAATTTCTCGGCCAGGTCGCGCGACACCGCACGCTCCCCCGAGTTGTAGGCCGGCTGGCCGCAGCAGGTCTGCGCCTCGGGCACCATGACCTCGCAGCCGGCGGCTTCCAGCAGCTTGAGCACCGAAAAACCGATCTCCGGGCGCATCAGGTCCACCAGGCAGGTGTGGAACAGACCGACTCGCATTGTTGACTTCTCCCAGACCCTGAAACCCCGCAATTATGCGCGCTTGGCGCCGCGGGTGGCGCATAAAGCGTTCATCGGCCTCGTGAATGCGGTGCCATGCACGGCACTTCACGCAGCGACATCACCGGCGGTTTCTTACCGTAATGTCATTTCACCTATTGAAATTTTCACGATGCGAGATAGAATCAGGCAGACGTTTAAAAATGCCGCAAGGCAACATTGCTACTTTTCCCAACCATGTCCGACGCAGACAAGTCACCCGGCAAGACGTCCATCCAGGTCATCGAGCGCATGATGACCCTGCTGGACGCCCTCGCCCAGCATGCCGACCCGGTCAGCCTGAAAGAGCTGTCGCTGGCCACCGGCCTGCATCCTTCCACCGCGCACCGCATCCTCAACGATATGGTGGCCTGCCGCTTTGTCGACCGCTCCGACCCCGGCAGCTACCGGCTCGGCATGCGGCTGCTGGAGCTGGGCAACCTGGTCAAGGCGCGCCTGTCGGTGCGCGACGCGGCACTGGCACCGATGCGCGCGCTGCACCGCGTCACCGGCCAGACCGTCAACCTGTCGGTGCGCCAGGGCGACGAGATCGTCTATATCGAGCGCGCCTACAGCGAGCGCTCGGGCATGCAGGTGGTACGCGCCATCGGCGGCCGCGCCCCGCTGCACCTGACCTCGGTGGGCAAGCTGTTCCTGGCCGCCGACGAGTCGGCGCGCGTGCGCAACTACGCCACCCGCACCGGGCTGGCTGGCCACACCCGCACCTCGATCACCGACCTGGCCAAACTCGAACGCGAACTCAACTGGGTCCGCACCAACGGCTATGCCCGCGACAACGAGGAGCTGGAACTCGGCGTGCGCTGCATCGCCGCCGGCATCTATGACGACTCGCGCCGGCTGGTGGCGGGCCTGTCGCTGTCGGCGCCGGCGGACCGGCTGCAGGACAGCTGGCTGCAGAACCTGAAGGACACCGCGCTGCAGATCTCGCGCGGCATGGGCTACGTGACCGAAGCCGCGGCCTGACGCCACCTGCCGCATTGCCGCCAACGCGCGGGCTGCCAGCGAGGCAGTCCGCGCGTTTTGCTTTTGATACCCCAGATTTTCCGCCCTAACGTTTACCCTATGTTTTCAGATAACCAGCAAACCTTATAATCGACTGCCATGCGAACCCGCACCGTCACCCTTACCGAACAGGTCACGCGCCAGTTGCGCGCCGATATCGAAAGCGGCGCCTACCCCGTCGGCAGCCGCCTGCCGACCGGCCGGCAGCTGGCCGAGCAATACGGCGTCAGCGCCGCCGTGATCCGTGAAGTCACCGAGCACCTGCGTTCGCAGGGCTTTGTCGAATCGCGCCAGGGGGTTGGCTGCACGGTGCGTTCGCGCACCGGCGCCTCCGGCTTCCAGCTGCCGCGCGAGCCCCAGCTCGACGCCGGCGAACTGGCCGACCTGTACGACCTGCGCATCGACCTGGAAGGCGCCGCCGCGGCGCTGGCCGCGGTGCGCCGCACCGATGACGACGTGGCCGCGCTGGCGGCACTGCTGCAGCGCCTGCAGGACCGGCTCTACGACCCGCAGCCGGCTGCCGATCTCGACGCGGCCTTCCATATCGGCATCGCCGCTGCCACCCACAATCCGTACTACCGCCAGCTGCTGCAATACCTGAACCTGCAGCTGCACCAGGCCGTCGCCACCGCGCGTGCCAATACGCTGCGCCAGCCGGGCCTGGCCGAGACCGTGCATGCCGAACACGAGGCCATCGTCGCGGCCATCCGCCGCGGCGACGCCGGCGCGGCGCGCGCGGCGGCGGTGGACCACCTGCAAAGCGCCGCACGCCGCCTCGGGCTTGCGCTACGCGCGCGCGACGACGCAGCGACGGCAGCGAGCGCCGCCAGCCGCGCATCCCTTTCCTGAGACCACACCACCATCATGCAAAACGGATCCTTCGCCCAGCGGCTTACCGAAGCCCTCGGCCCCGACACCGCGCTGACCCACCCCGACGATATCGCGCCGTGGCTGTCCGACTGGCGCGGCATCTACCGTGGCCAGGCCCAGGCGGTGCTGCGGCCCCGTAGCGTCGACGAAGTGTCGCGCGCGCTGGCGCTATGCCAGCAGGCCGCGGTGCCGGTGGTGCCGCGCGGCGGCAATACCGGCCTGTGCGGCGGCGCCACGCCCGACGCGCGCGCGCAGAACGTGGTGCTGAGCCTGGACCGCATGAACGCGGTGCGTTCGCTCGACACCATCGCCAATACCATGGTGGCCGAGGCTGGCTGCATCTTGGGCAACCTGCGCCGCGCGGCCCAGGACGCCAACCGCTTGCTGCCGCTGTCGCTGGCCGCCGAAGACTCGTGCCAGATCGGCGGCAACCTGGCCACCAATGCCGGCGGCGTCAACGTGGTGCGCTATGGCATGACGCGCGAACTGGTGCTGGGGGTCGAAGCGGTGCTGCCCAACGGCGAGGTCTTCCACGGGCTGCGCACGCTGCGCAAGGACAATACCGGCTATGACCTGAAGCAGCTGCTGATCGGCTCCGAAGGCACGCTCGGCGTGATCACCGCGGCGGCGTTGCGCCTGTTCCCGCGCACCGATACGCGCAGCGTGGTGCTGGCGGCAGTGGCCTCGCCCGCGCAGTCGCTGGCGCTCTATGAACTGCTGTTCGAGCAATGCGGCGCACGCCTGCAGGCCTTCGAGTTCTTTACCGGCGCTTGCCTGGACCTGGTGCTCGCCCATGCCGAAGGCGTGCAGGAGCCGTTTGCGCAGCGCTACCCGGCCTACGTGCTGGTGGAACTGGCCGATACCACCGACGAGGCCGCGCTGAACGCGCTGCTGGAACGCGTCATCGGCGAGGCCCTGGAGCGCGAGCTGTGCCTCGATGCCGCAGTCTCCGCTTCGCTCGCGCAGCTGCAGGCGCTATGGAAGCTGCGCGAGGAGATCTCCGAAGCGCAGCGCGCCGACGGTCCGCACCTCAAGCACGACGTGTCGCTGCCGATCGAGCAGATCCCGGCCTTCATGGCATCGATGGAAGCCCGGCTGCGCGCGCTCGATGCCGCGATCCGGCCCTTCGTGTTCGGACACTTCGGCGACGGCAACCTGCACTACAACCTGTCGCGTCCCGCCGGCGCCGCCAGGGACTGGGCGGCCACGCAGGGCGATGCCGTGACCGATGCGGTGCTGGACGAGGTGATGCGCTACGGCGGCAGCATCAGCGCCGAGCATGGCATCGGCCAGCTCAAGCGCCATGCCTTCCTGGCAGTGAAGGATCCGCTGGAATTGCGGCTGATGCGGGAGATCAAGTCGGTGTTCGATCCGGCCGGGATCATGAACCCCGGCAAGCTGCTCTGAGCGCTGCCGCACCAAAGCAAAACGCGCCGCATTGCGGCGCGTTTTTTTTCCGGCCAGGCGTGCGCGCTCAGATGCCGCGCGATTGCTGCGAGGCCAGCACCGCGTGGGCGCTGCCCGGACCCTGCGTCAGGTTCGGCGACGACGGGAAACCGCGCTGCGGCGAGGACGGCGAATGCTCGAGCCAGTCCTTGACGCGGTTCGCATCGGCAAAGCGCGACAGCTTGCCGGCCGAATCCAGGAACACCATCACCACATTGCGTCCGTGCACGCGTGCCTGCATCACCAGGCACTGGCCGGCCTCGGAGATAAAGCCGGTCTTCTGCAGGCCGATCTCCCAGTTGCCGCCGCGCACCAGGCGGTTGGTGCTGACGTAATGCTGGGTGCGGCCGAGCACGTTGACTTCATGCTCGGTCTGGGTCGAGTACTCGCGGATGGTCGGGTTGCGGTAGGCGGCGTTGACCATGCGCACCAGGTCGGTCGCGCTCGACACGTTGCTGCTCGACAGGCCGCTGGAATCGACGAAATGGCTGTCGTTCATGCCGAGCTCGCGCGCCTTGCGGTTCATGGCCTGCACAAAGGCCGGCAGGCCGCCCGGGTAGTGGCGGCCCAGCGCCGAAGCGGCACGGTTCTCGGACGACATCAGCGCCAGCAGCAGCAGTTCCTGGCGCGTCAGCTGCGTGCCGAAGCGCAGGCGCGAGCTGCTGTGCTTCTCGGTGTCGCGGTCTTCCTCGGTGATGGTCAGCACCTCGTCCATCGGCAGGCGCGACTCCATCACCACCAGCGCGGTCATCAGCTTGGTGATCGATGCAATCGGCAGCACGGCGCCGGCATTCTTCTGGAACAGCACCTCGTTGGAGTTCTGGTCCATCACCAGGGCGACGCTGGAGCGCAAAGCCAGCGCATCGTCGGTGTCGCGCAGGCCCATGGCCTCGCCCAGCGACGGCTTGGACGGCGTAAACGCAGCCCGCACCGGGGCCGCGCGCTGCGCTACCACGACGTGGCGCTTGCCCTTCTTCAGCACCACCACCTTGCGCGCGGAGCCTGCTTCGCTCTTCGCGACCCTGGCGTTGCGGGCGCTCTTGGCAACAGGCTTCGAAGCGGTCTTTTTCTCCGTTTTAGCGGATTTTTCCTGCTTTTTGCTTGTTTTTTGCGTGGATGAGGCCTTGGTGGCCGCTTCGGCCACAGGCACCGCGACCATCGACACCGACACCAGTACCGCGGCGGCGACGGCGGACAAAGGTGTGGAGCCGAAGAATCTGGAGAAAATGGAATCAGACCGGAACATGATTCGTTCAGCGCATAGGAATGGCGCTAGTGTAGGAAAGAAAGAAATTGTTAGCAAGATTAAAGACTTACGGACGCTCCTTAAAGTTCGATTCACATACATTTCCACATTGTGGAAAAAGTACGTGATGCGTCACGTCCGCCTTCGAACTCTCATGCGCTCGACCCAAGCGCACTCCGGCTCACCCTTGCTACCCCTTTGCAGCGACGAAGCCAATACGGAAAGTCTCTTGAGATATCGGCGCCCATCGTTACATGTTGAAACAAATTTCACTATGAGAGAAAACGCGCAAACCCGCTGACCGGCTCACGTTCCGTGGTGAGGCGGTTTGCGACAGCCTCCGGATCGGCAAAACCCAGCGACATGCCGCACACCACCATTTCCTCCGGTGGCAGCCGCAAGTGGCTGGCGATGATCTTGTGGAACTGCGTGAACGCCGCCTGCGGGCAGGTATCGAGCCCGCGTGCCCGGGCGGCGACCATGATGCTTTGCAGGAACATGCCGTAGTCGAGCCAGCTGCCCTGCTCCATGATGCGGTCGATGGTAAAGATGATGCCGACCGGCGCATCGAAGAAACGGAAGTTGCGCGCATGCTGTTCGTGCATGCGCGCCTTGTCCTCGCGGCTGATCTCGAGCAGCCCGTACAGGTCCCAGCCCACCTTGCGCCGCCGCGACAGATAAGGGTCGGCCCATTCGCGCGGATAGTACGGGTACTCCTCCCGATACTTGCTGTCGCGCTCGGGATCTTCATAGGCGGTGAGCACATCGGCGCACAGCTTGGCCTTGGCCTCGCCCGACAGCACATAGACGCGCCACGGCTGCGTGTTGGTACCGGACGGCGCGCGGCTGGCCACCGCCAGGATCTCTTCCACGGTGCTGCGCGGCACGGGCGTATCGAGAAAGGCCCGCACCGAACGCCGCGTCAGGATCGCTCGATCCACGCAGTCCACGGCATCCTGCGAGCCGAGTGGCTTCTCGTGGGACATCTTGTTCATCTCCTGTTGCCCCGTCCTATTCCCGCGCGCCCGTCACCGCGCCCGCCGCCGCCAACGGCAGCAGCGCTTCGCGCAACGCGACCGGCAGCGGTACCGGCCGGCGCGTAGCGCGATCGACATAGACGTGGATGAAATGCCCTTGCGCGGCAGCGACTTCGTTGTCGCCGCTGAACAGGCCGACCTCATAGCGCACGCTCGACGTGCCCAGCCTGGCTACGCGTAAACCCGCTACCACGGTCTCGGGAAAGCTGAGCGACGAGAAGTAGTTGCACTGCGTCTCGATCACCAGCCCGATGGTGTCGCCCGACGTAACATCGAGCACGCCTTGCCGGATCAGGTAGGTATTCACCACGGTGTCAAAATAACTGTAGTAGACAACGTTGTTAACGTGGCCATAGACATCGTTGTCCATCCAACGCGTGGTGATCGGCTGGAAGTACGGATAGGCACTGCGCGATTCGGCTTGCGGTTTCATGGGGCGAGAGAGGGACAGAAGCGAGGCAGTACGAAATGCGAATATTCTGAACCAGCGGCCTACGCGATACGAACGCGCGGCCGCTAGCGACGGATGACAAGCGCGACACCCAGCGCGGCCAGCACCATGCCAGCGGCAGCCAGCGGCGGGAAGCGCTCGCCGAACAAGAGCCAGGCCATCACCGCCGTGGTAGGCGGGGTCAGGTACATCAGGCTGGACACCCGGGTGGCCGCACCCTGGCGGATCAGCAGGAACAGCAGCGAGATCGCGCCGATCGACAACGCCACCACCGACCACGCCAGCGCGCCGAGCATGGCGGCAGTCCACTGCACCTCCCGCGTCTCGAACAGGAACATGAACGGCACGCAGGCAAGCGCCGCCGCGGCGAACTGGATCACCGAACCCATACGCAGGTCGAACACCGGGCAGAAATGCCGCTGGTAGACCGTGCCCACGGTGATGCTGAACAACGCACCGCCTGCCAGGGCGAGGCTGGCCGGCGTCAAGCCGCTGGTACCGAGCTTGTTGGCCACCACCAGCGCCACGCCGGCAATGCCCAGCAGCAGGCCCAGCCACTGGCGTGCGCCGATGCGCTCGCCCATGCGCGTGGCGATCAGCGCGGTCAGGATCGGCTGCATGCCGACGATCAGCGCCGATACGCCTGCCGGCATGCCTAGCTTGATCGCGGCCCAGACGCCGCCAAGGTAGCCCGCCTGCAGCAGCAGGCCGGCCACCGCGATATGCCCGACCGCGCGCCAGTCGGTTGCGGTCGATCCCGTCACGCGCGGCAGCGGCACGCGCGCCAGCAGCACGAACGGCACCATCAACACCAGCACGCCGGCAAAGCGCAGGAACAGGAAGGTCATCGGCTCCGCATACGGCATGCCGTATTTGGCGACGATAAAGCCGGTGCTCCAGATCAGCACGAACAGCCACGGCATCGATGCCACCCACAGCGTGGCACGCGGGTTGGCCGCACCGCTGCGGCCCGACTCGATCGCCTCGCTCATGATGCAAGCCGCTCGGCAAGTTGCGCGTACCGGGCGTGATATTGCGCGGCGAGCCGCACCGTCTGCGCATGGACGGCAACGGTGTCTTCGATCTGGTTGCCGTAGCCGCCCGCCATGGTCACCGCTACCGGCAGCCGGCGTGCTTGCGCGGCGTCGAACACCAGGCGGTCACGCCGTGCCAGGCCAGCCATGGTCAGCTTCAACCGCCCGAGCCGGTCGCCCTCGTGCGGGTCCGCGCCCGCCAGGTAAATCAGCAGGTCGGGCTGGAAGCGGCGGAACAGCGTGTCCAGCGCTGTCTGCAACGCCTGCGCGTAGACCTCGTCGTCACAGCCATCCGGCAGGCCGACGTCGAGGTCGCTTGCTTCCTTGCGGAACGGATAGTTCTTCTCGCCATGCAGCGATAGCGTGAATACCGATGAGTCGCCGTGCAGGATCGATGCGGTGCCGTTGCCCTGATGCACGTCAAGGTCGATCACTGCCACGCGGCGCACCGCGCCGTCGCGCTGCAGCACGCGTGCAGCGATCGCGGCATCGTTGAAGACGCAGAAGCCGCCGCCCTTGTCCGCATACGCGTGGTGCGTGCCGCCCGCCAGGTTCACGGCTATGCCTTCACGCAGCGCACTGCGGCAGGCCTCGATGGTGGCGCCCGCCGACCGGCGCGAGCGTTCCACCATCGCTTCGGACCACGGAAAGCCGATCTCGCGCTGGCGCGCCGGGTCGAGCGTGCCGGCCGAGGCCGCCTCTACGTATTCCGCGGTGTGTGCAAGCAGCAGCGCATCGTCGCCGGCACGCGGCGCCTCGGACAGGCGCAGCCCCGGCACCTGGGCCGACACCGCGTCGCGCAGCATGCTGTACTTGCGCATGGGGAAGCGATGTCCTGGCGGCAGCGGCAGCACGAAGTGGTCGGCGTAGAAAGCGAGCATGGAATGAGGCCTGGGCGATCCTGTTCACATCTTGTTGGTGTTTCGGCCTCGGCCGGCCGTACCGGCGCGGGCAGCCTGGCATGGTAGCACCCCTGTCCGGGCATTGCCGGGGGGCCGAGATGGCTACCACGCCACTTGCCGCAAGCACGGCGGAACCGGATTTTGTGCAATGCACAAAATCTCCTTGACATTGATTTGGCTGTCCCTAAAATACGACTTGTTGCGGCGCACAAACGAACAAACAAACGGATTGACGCCCTGACCCACCCACACGCCTGGGCTGGCCGAAACGGCGAAACACCGTCACGGCCCTGACATCTAGGCGGCTTAATTTGCTTGACCTTGAAGTTCACCACTGGAGACCAGCAATGATCCTCACCCCGGAACAAGTCGCAGCAGCACAAAAGGCTAATCTCGAAACGCTGTTCGGCCTGACCACCAAGGCGTTTGAAGGCGTCGAAAAGCTCGTCGAACTGAACCTGCAGGTCGTCAAGACCAGCTTCGCCGAAGGCGTGGACAACGCCAAGAAGGCGCTGTCGGCCAAGGACGCGCAGGAACTGCTGGCGATCCAGGCCGCGGCCGTGCAGCCGGTCGCAGAAAAGACCCTGGCCTACACCCGTCACCTGTACGAAATCGCTTCGGAAACCCAGAGCGAATTCGCCAAGGTGGCCGAGGCCCAGCTGGCCGAAGGCTCGAAGAACGTCCAGGCTCTGGTCGAGAACTTCGCCAAGAACGCCCCGGCCGGTTCGGAATCGACCGTGGCCATCGTGAAGTCGGCAATCTCCGCTGCCAACAACGCCTACGAGTCGGTGCAGAAGGCGACCAAGCAAGCGGTCGAAATCGCTGAAACCAACTTCCAGGCCGCCGCCACGGCTGCCACCAAGGCTGCCCAGCAAGCCAGCGCCACGGCCCGCACGGCCACGGCGAAGAAGGCCGCTGCTGCCTGATAGCCTGCTTTGAAGATGGACCGACCCCGGCCGGTCCGTTGGCAAAGCCCATCGACGCCCCGCGCAGGCGGTGGGCTTTGCCAACGATGAAGGGAGTGCCATGACCGACCGGCCCGGCGCTGCCTTGTCTGCCGATGTCTCCTCGGTACCGCGGTCTCCTTGTCCAAAGGTATCGTTAAACCCGACCTCTACAGGTCGGGTTTTTTTTGATCTCTCCCCAGCCAGCCTTTCCCCCTTTTCCCCTCTCGCTGCAAGCCGCCACGCATTGGCGTTGACAAGTTAAGGCGGTTAATTGCGAAACCGCACTAAACAAAGCCCGCCATCACGGCGGGCCTTGTCATCGCAGCGGACAGCGCCTCAGCGCTTGCGCGGCGGCGGCACGTCGGTACAAGTGCCTTCGTAGATCTCGGCCGCCATGCCGATCGACTCGCCCAGCGTCGGGTGCGGATGGATGGTCTTGCCGATATCCACCGCGTCGGCGCCCATCTCGATCGCCAGACACACTTCGCTGATCAGGTCGCCGGCATGCGTGCCGACGATGCCGCCGCCGATCACGCGGTGCGTTTCCTCGTCGAAGATCAGCTTGGTGAAGCCCTCGTCGCGGCCGTTGGCGATGGCGCGGCCCGAAGCGGCCCACGGGAACACGCCCTTGCTGTACTTGATGCCCTGCGCCTTGCACTCGTCCTCGGTCAGGCCGGCCCAGGCCACTTCCGGATCGGTAAAGGCCACCGACGGGATTTGCTTGGCGTCGAAGTAAGCCTTCTCGCCATGCGCGGCTTCGGCCGCCACGTGCGCTTCGTGCACGGCCTTGTGCGCCAGCATCGGCTGGCCGACGATATCGCCGATCGCGTAGATGTGCGGCACGTTGGTGCGCATCTGCTTGTCGACATCGATAAAGCCGCGCTCGGTCACGGCAACGCCGGCCTTCTCGGCGCTGATGCGCTTGCCGTTGGGCGAGCGGCCCACCGACACCAGCACCAGGTCATAGCGCTGCGGCTCGGCCGGTGCGGCTTCGCCCTCGAAGCTGACGTAGATGCCGTCCGGCTTGGCTTCCACCGCGACCGTCTTGGTGTTCAGCATCACCTTGCCGAAGCGGTCCTTGTTTTTCTTTTCCCAGACCTTGACCAGGTCGCGGTCGGCGCCGTTCATCAGGCCGGGCAGCATTTCGACGACATCGATGTCGGCGCCCAGCGTGCTGTACACCGTGGCCATTTCCAGGCCGATGATGCCGCCGCCGATGACCAGCATCTTGTTGGGCACTTCCGGCAATTCCAGCGCGCCGGTCGAGTCGACGATGCGCGGGTCTTCCGGGATGAAGGGCAGCTTCACCGCCTGGCTGCCGGCGGCGATGATGGCCTTCTCGAAGCGGATCACGGTCTTCTTGCCGGTGCTGCGCTTGCCCTCGCCCTCGGTCAGTTCGACTTCCAGGTGGTGCGGGTCGAGGAAGTTGCCGATACCGCGCACCACCTGAACCTTGCGCGCCTTGGCCATGCCGGCCAGGCCACCGGTCAGCTTGCCCACCACCTGGTTCTTGTAGTGGCGCAGGCCATCCAGGTCGATCTTGGCTTCGCCGAACAGGATGCCGTGGGCGGCCAGCGCCTTGGCCTCGTCGATCACCGCGGCGTTGTGCAGCAGCGCCTTGGACGGGATGCAGCCCACGTTCAGGCAGACCCCGCCGAGCGTGCTGTAGCGTTCCACCAGCACGGTGTTCATGCCCAGGTCGGCGGCGCGGAAGGCGGCCGAGTAGCCGCCAGGGCCGGCACCCAGCACCAGCATCTCGCACTGGATATCGGCACCGCCGGCATGGCTGGCGGCCGCCGGGGCGGGCGCTGCGGCGGGCGCGGGCGCAGGGGCCTGCGCGGGTGCCGGGGCCGGGGCTTGCGCCGGCGCGGCGGCTGCTCCAGCCTGGGCCTCGATGGTGCAGATCACCGCGCCCTGGCCCACCTTGTCGCCGACCTTGACCTTGACGTCGACCACCTTGCCGGCGGCCGACGACGGCACATCCATGCTGGCCTTGTCGGACTCCAGCACGATCAGGGACTGCTCCACCTCGACCGTGTCGCCGGCCTTGACCAGCACCTCGATCACTTCAACCGCGTCGAAATCGCCGATATCCGGCACCTTGACTTCGATCACACTCATATTTGCTCCTCTATGCGCGCCCGCCTCTCGGCTTCAGGGCGCGCCGTCGTTGTTGGTTGCTGCGTCGCCGGCCGCCGGCTCGCCGCCCGCGGCATCGTCGGCGAGTGCCGCCGCGGCGTCTTCCTGGTGCAGCCGCACCGTGTGCATCTCGATCGGTCCCGACGAGCTCTTGTCGAACTCCACGCCGGCATCGACGCCGATGCGCGCGATCTCGCCCGCGCCGAGGTCCGGCCGGTCATAGACCGCATGCATCGCGCCCAGCGCGTAGTTGCGGCCCGAGCCGATGCCCCAGAAGCGGTCGAACGAGAACACCTCGCGGTACGAGTAGACGCCGAAGATGCCCGCCGGATTGGCGATCAGGCATACGATCTGCGACGACTCGTAGGGATCGTCATCGTCTTCCTTGGTGTTGACGAAGTAGTCCGTCTTCAGCTTCTCGTGCACCTTCAGGAAGGTGCGGAACACGTCGTCGCGCGAGCCCAGCCTGCATTCCTCGCCCAGGCCCGCCAGCAGCGTGCGCATGACCGGGAAGTGCGCGGTCGTCCCGGCCAGCGCGATAAAGCCGTCGCCGACCGGAAAGACCTTCTGGTTGCGCTCATACGCGCGCGACAGCCGCGTATCGCCGAAGGTGACCAGCGCGTCCGCCGCGATCGCCACCTCGACGCCCTTCTTGACGACAACACAGGTAGTCATGGCTCGCTCCTATCGTCAGGCTTGGGCGCACACCGGCAATGCCGGTGTGCGCTGCCGAGTTAGAGCAGGATACGGCGGAAGTCCGCCAGCAATTGCGCAAAGTACGTGTTGAAGCGCGCGGCCTCGGCACCGTCGATGACGCGGTGGTCCCACGACAGCGACAGCGGCAGCGTCAGGCGCGGCACGAACTGCTTGCCGTCCCACACCGGTTTCTGGAACGACTTGCACACGCCCATGATGGCCACTTCCGGCGCATTGATGATCGGCGTGAAGTACGTACCGCCCAGGCCGCCCAGCGACGAGATCGAGAAGCAGCCGCCCTGCATCTGGTCCGGCTTGAGCTTGCCGTCGCGCGCCAGCTTGGCCAGCTCGCTCATTTCCTGGCTGATCTCCAGCACGCCCTTCTTGTCGGCGTCCTTGATCACCGGCACGACCAGGCCGTTCGGGGTGTCGGCGGCAAAACCGATGTTGAAGTATTTCTTCAGCACCAGGTTGTCGCCATCGAGCGAGGCATTGAAGTTCGGGAACTTCTTCAGCGCCGCGACCGTGGCCTTGATCATGAAGGCCAGCATGGTCACCTTGATGCCGGACTTCTCGTTTTCCTTGTTCAGCTGCACGCGGAAGGCTTCCAGCTCGGTGATGTCCGCTTCGTCATGGTTGGTGACGTGCGGGATCATGACCCAGTTGCGGTGCAGGTTGGCGCCGGAAATCTTCTTGATGCGCGACAGGGCCTTGCTTTCGACCTCGCCGAAGCGGGTGAAATCGACCTTCGGCCACGGCAGCAGGCCAAGCTCGCCACCGCCGCCGCCAGCCGGGGCGGCCTGGGCCGGCGCGGCGGCCTGGCCGGTCATCACGCCCTTGACGTAGCTCTGCACGTCCTGCTGGGTGATGCGGCCCTTGGGGCCGGTGCCGGCCACGCGCGACACGTCGACGCCCAGCTCGCGCGCGAACTTGCGCACCGAGGGGCTGGCATGGGCGGCCTTGCCGCTTACGCCAGCGACGGCCGGCACGGCGGCAGGCGCTGCTGCCGGAGCGGGGGCAGCCGCGGGCGCGGGCGCCGGGGCGGGCGCGCTCGCTGCGGCCGGGGCCGCCGCGGCAGCCTGAGCCGGTGCGGCGGCCGCGCCGGCGGCGCCTTCCAGGATCAGCAGCAGCGTGCCTTCGGACACATTGTCGCCAACCTTGACCTTGACTTCCCTGACCACGCCGCCCTGCGGCGACGGCACGTCCATGGTGGCCTTGTCGGATTCCAGCGTCACCAGCGCGTCTTCGGCGTTGATGGTGTCGCCCGGCTTGACGTGGACTTCGATGACCGGCACGGCATCGTAGTCGCCGATATCGGGCACCTTGACCTCGACGGTGCCGCCACCGCTGGCGGCAGGCGCAGCCGCGGGAGCAGGTGCCGGCGCGGGAGCGGGCGCAGGTGCCGCGGCGGCAGGCGCCGGAGCGGGCGCGGCGGCGGACGGTGCCGCGGAGGCCTCGTTCGCCGCTTCGAGCATCACCAGCACCGAGCCTTCGGACACGTTGTCGCCCACCTTGATGCGGACGTCCTTGACCACGCCGGCCTGCGGCGAGGGCACGTCCATGGTGGCCTTGTCCGATTCCAGCGTCACCAGCGCGTCTTCCGCGTTGATGCTGTCGCCGGGTTTCACATGCACTTCGATGACGGGGACGGCGTCATAGTCGCCGATATCCGGCACCTTGATTTCAATTGCTTGACTCATTCAGTGTCTCCTGAGCAGGCCGGCACGCGCGACATCCGCAAGCGGCGAGATTACCTTCGCCGCCCGCTTCTGTCACGCCGCCATGCCGCAAGGCGCCATCGGGACTGTGCCGGGGCGCCCGCGGCACGGCGTTGCCGTACTGCGGGGGTGGGTGCAGGCTGCCGGATCAGACCGACATCGGGTTGGGCTTGTTCGGGTCGAGGTTGTACTTCTTGATGGCCTCGGCGACCTTGTCGCGGCCGATCGCGCCTTCGTCGGCCAGCGCCTTGAGCGCGGCCAGCGTGACCCAGTAGCGGTCCACTTCGAAGAAGTGGCGCAGCTTCTCGCGCGTGTCCGAGCGGCCGAAGCCGTCGGTGCCCAGCACCACGTAGCGGCGCGGCACGTACGGACGGATCTGCTCGGCGAAGGTGCGCACGTAGTCGGTCGAGGCAATCACCGGGCCGCGCGCCGACTTCAGCTTCTGCGTGACAAAGGCTTCGCGCTGGGTCTCGGCCGGATGCAGCAGGTTGTAGCGCTCGGCGGCCTGGCCGTCGCGCGCCAGCTCGGTGAAGCTCGGGCAGCCCCACAGGTCGGATTCGACGCCCCAGTCCTTCTTCAGCAGCTCGGCGGCGGCGATCACCTCGCGGAAAATCGTGCCCGAGCCCAGCAGCTGCACGCGCGGCGCGTTGCTGTTCTCGACGCCCTTGCGGAACTGGTACATGCCCTTGACGATGTCCTGCTCTACGCCAGCCGGCATTTCCGGGTGCTCATAGTTCTCGTTCATCACCGTCAGGTAGTAGTAGACGTCTTCCTGCTCGGCGTACATGCGGCGCAGGCCGTCCTGCATGATCACCGCCAGCTCGTACTGGAAGGTCGGGTCGTACGAGATGCAGTTCGGGATGACGGCGTGGAACACGTGCGAATGGCCGTCTTCATGCTGCAGCCCTTCGCCGTTCAGCGTGGTGCGGCCGGCGGTGCCGCCCAGCAGGAAGCCGCGCGAGCGCATGTCGGCGGCGGCCCAGCACAGGTCGCCGATACGCTGGATGCCGAACATCGAGTAGTAGATGTAGAACGGGATCATCTGCACGCCGTGGGTCGAGTACGACGTCGCGGCAGCGATCCAGTCGCACATGGCGCCGGCTTCGTTGATGCCTTCCTGCAGCACCTGGCCAGTCTGCGATTCCTTGTAGAACATCAGCTGGTCATGGTCTTCCGGCACGTATTTCTGGCCTTCCTGGTTCCAGATGCCGACCTGGCGGAACAGGCCTTCCATGCCGAAGGTGCGCGACTCGTCCGGGACGATGGGCACCACGTGCTTGCCGATCTGCTTGTCCTTCAGCAGCGTGTTCAGGATCCGCACGAAGGCCATGGTGGTGGACACTTCGCGGCCTTCGCCGGTGGCCTTGAGCAGCGCTTCGAACGCCTTCAGCTCGGGCACCTGCAGCGCTTCGGCCTTCTGGCGGCGCGCCGGCAGGTAGCCGCCCAGGTTCATGCGCGCCTGGCGCATGTATTCCAGTTCCTTCGAGCCTTCCTCGAAGGTGATGTACGGCACTTCTTCCAGCTTGTCGTCGGCGACCGGGATGTTGAACTGGTCGCGGAACTTGCGGATCGCGTCGACCGGCATCTTCTTCTGCTGGTGCGCGACGTTCATGGCCTGGCCGGCGTCGCCCATGCCATAGCCCTTGATGGTCTTGGCCAGGATCAGCGTGGGCTGGCCCTTGTGCTCGCTGGCGGCCTTGTAGGCGGCGTAGATCTTGTGCGGGTCGTGGCCGCCGCGGTTCAGGCGCCAGATGTCCTCGTCGGACCAGTCGGCGACCATCGCCTTGAGCTCGGGCGTGTTGAAGAAGTGCTCGCGCACGTAGGCGCCGTCCTTGGCCTTCATGGTCTGGTACTCGCCGTCCACGCATTCCATCATGCGCTTCATCAGCAGGCCCTTGGTGTCGCGCGCCAGCAGCGCGTCCCACTTGCTGCCCCACACCACCTTGATCACGTTCCAGCCGGCGCCGCGGAACTCGGACTCCAGTTCCTGGATGATCTTGCCGTTGCCGCGCACCGGGCCGTCCAGGCGCTGCAGATTGCAGTTGATGACGAACACCAGGTTGTCGAGCTTTTCGCGGCCGGCCATGCCGATCGCGCCCAGCGATTCCGGCTCGTCGGTCTCGCCGTCGCCCAGGAAGGCCCAGACCTTGCGGTCGCCGGCCTTGGCCAGGCCGCGGCTGTCCAGGTACTTCATGAAGCGGGCCTGGTAGATGGCCATGATCGGGCCCAGGCCCATCGACACCGTCGGGAACTGCCAGAAGTCCGGCATCAGCCACGGGTGCGGGTACGACGAGATGCCCTTGCCGTCGACTTCCTGGCGGAAGTTATCGAGTTGGTCGGGCGTCAGGCGACCGAGCAGGAAGGCGCGCGAGTACACGCCCGGCGCCGAGTGGCCCTGCACGAAGACCAGGTCGCCGCCGCTCTGCTCCGACGGCGCGCGCCAGAAGTGGTTGTAGCCGACGTCGTACAGCGTGGCCGCCGAGGCAAACGACGAGATATGGCCGCCGACATTGGTGTGCTTGTTGGCGCGCAGCACCATCGCCATGGCGTTCCAGCGGGTGTACGAGCGGATCCGGTGCTCGATGTCCTGGTCGCCGGGGATGCGGGCCTGCTGCTCGACCGGGATGGTGTTGATGTATTGCGTCTCGGCGTGGAACGGCTGGGTCACGCCGTTCACGCGTGCGTATTCGATCTGCTTGTCGATCAGGAAGGCGGCACGCGCCGGGCCTTCCGCGGCCAGCACGCCCTGCAGGGCGTCGAGCCATTCATGGGTTTCCTGGGGATCGGCGTCGTTGGCGCTCGAGGCGCCGAGGATCTGCTCTGGTACGGCGGACATGACTGTCTCCTGGGTGAATTCTTGGCTTCCGCGTCCGCGCTGGCAGCGCCGGACACGACTCAACGTATGACTCGCACCGACTTGCGGAGATCGGCGCCATTGCCGCCTTGCATCGGGGCCGCCGCCGGGAAACCTGTTCCGGTTTCTCCGCGCGGCAGGCGCATGGCTACCGCCCGCATTCTTGGGTCGGACCGATTCTATGGAAGCCCAATGGCGAGCACAAGGGAAATTTTCAAATTGCGATATCGTTTTTTATAATGTGGAATTATGCGGCAGCGCACCAAGAATCACAGCCCAAGCCGCATGCCCCGTGCCTCCATCCTGCCAGCGCCGGCACGCGGCGCCGGGATTTCATTGGCGCTTTCCCCAAGCGACGCACCGCAATAATCTCGGTACACTGGCCGGTCAGCCGTCAATCCCTCCCATGCCGTTTTTCAACCGCCTCGACCGTCTTTTCCGCAGCCTGCGTGCAGCCATGCTTCCCTCCGATGCGTCGGGTACAGCCAAGGCCGCCGGCGGCGAGTCCGCGCATGTCCCGCATGCGCCTTCTCCGGCGGCCGGCCTGGGGCCGATCGAAGCGCTGGGACCGGACGACGGCGTCCCGGTGGCGCCGCCGCGCGGCCTGTGGTGGCTGCGCTGGCGCAACCTGGTCGCCACCAGCTGGTTCATGTTTATCCCGCTGGTTGCCATTGTGCTCTTCACCGTGGCCATGGGCGTGATCCTGTGGTCGCTGCACGAGACCGAACGCCAGCAGCAGCGCGACGCGCTGTACCGCGACGCGGCGTGGGCGCAGCAGCGCGTGCGCCTGTCGCTGCTGAGCAACCAGGACCAGCTGGCCTCGCTCGCGCGCGACATCGCCGCCGCGCAGCTGGAGCAAGGTGCCTACCGCACCGCGGCGCAGGAAATCCTGCGCGAGAACCCCGAGATCGTCTTCATCAACTGGCTCGACGCCACCAAGCGCGGGCGCTGGTCGCTGCCGTCGACTTCCGAATTCGCCAGCCGTCTGCGCGAGAACCAGGACCAGCCGCTCGAGCCCGAAGTGCTCGACACCTTCGACGCCGCGCGCGAGACCCAGCGCGTGGTCTACTCGCGCCCGCTGGTCAACGAGCGCGGCGACAGCTTCATGCTGATGGAAGTGCCGATCGTGCGCGACAACGAGTTCCTCGGCACGCTGGGCGCGCTGTATTCGATCAACGGCATCCTGACCCACCTGCTGCCGCCCGAGCTGACCGAGCGCTACCGCTTCTCGCTGATCGACAAGAACAACCAGACCCGAGCCAGCACCTCGCTGCGGCCGGTGCCGGGCAACGCGCTGTCGTACGAGGTGCTGCTCGACCCGCCGGGCCATTCGCTGTCGCTGCGCGCCGACGCCTACCCGCCGGCATCGAACCTGCCCAACAACATGCTGCTGTGGCTGGTGGTGGGGTTGTCCTGCTTCCTGCTGTGGAGCCTGTGGAGCATGTGGCGGCACACCAGCCGCCGCTCCGAGGCGCAGCGTGCGCTGCTGGCCGAGACCTCGTTCCGGCGCGCGATGGAAAACTCGATGCTGATCGGGCTGCGCGCGCTCGACCTGAACGGCCGCATCACCTACGTCAATCCGGCCTTCTGCCGCATGACCGGCTGGCAGGAGAACGACCTGGTCGGGCGCCTGCCGCCCTTCCCCTACTGGCCGCCCAACGACCAGCAGGAGATGCAGAAGCAGATCGACCTGACGCTGCAGGGCAAGTCGCCCGCCGGCGGCTACGAGATGCGCGTGATGCGCCGCGACGGCAGCAGCTTCTACGCCCGCATGTACGTGTCGCCGCTGGTCGACAGCCGCGGCCGCCATACCGGCTGGATGAGCTCGATGACGGACATCACCGAGCCCAAGCGCGCGCGCGAGGAACTGGCCGCCGCGCACGACCGCTTCACCACCGTGCTGGAAAGCCTTGACGCCGCGGTGTCGGTGCTGGCCACCGACAAGGCCGAGCTGCTGTTCGCCAACCGCTACTACCGCCAGCTGTTCGGCTGGGAGGCCGAGGGCCACGTCAAGCTTGCCGGCGACGAGCTCGACAAGGACCAGGTCTCCAGCGACAACACCGACTATGTCGATGCCTATGCCGGCCTGCCGGCATCGGAGCTGATGCCGTACGCGTCGGATGCGCGCGAGGTGTTCGTGCCCGACATGCAGAAATGGTTCGAAGTGCGCCGCCGCTATATCCAGTGGGTCGACGGCCACCTGGCGCAGATGCAGATCGCCACCGACATCACCGTGCGCAAGGCCGCCGAGGAAATGGCGCGCCAGCATGAAGAGCGCCTGCAGTTCACCAGCCGCCTGACCACCATGGGCGAGATGGCATCGTCGCTGGCGCACGAGCTGAACCAGCCGCTGGCGGCGATCAACAACTACTGCATGGGCGCAGTGGCGCGGCTGCATTCGGGGCGCAGCACGCCCGAGGACCTGATCCCGGTGCTGGAGAAGACCTCGGCGCAGGCGGTCCGGGCCGGCACCATCATCAGCCGCATCCGCGGCTTCGTGAAGCGCAGCCAGCCGCAGCGGCGCGAGGCCGCGCTGCACGACATCGTCGCCGACGCCGTGGGCCTGGCCGACCTGGAAGCCACGCGCCGCCGCGTCACCATCCTGACCCGGCTGCCGGCGCCGCCGCTGACGGTCTATGTCGATCCGGTGCTGATCGAACAGGTGCTGGTGAACCTGCTCAAGAACGCGGTCGAGGCCATGGCCGGGCTGCCGGCGATGCGCGCCGGCGGCGTGGTGCGGCTGCACGCGCGGGTCGAGCCAGGCGAGATCGGCGACAACGTCCATATCGACGTGATCGACCAGGGCCCGGGCGTCGACGAGGCCACCAAGGAGCGGCTGTTCGAGCCGTTCTTCAGCACCAAGTCCGACGGCATGGGCATGGGGCTGAACATCTGCCGCTCGATCATCGAGTCGCACCAGGGCCGGCTGTGGGTCGAGAACAATGTCGACGGCATCGGTTGTACATTCAAGATCATGCTGCCGCTGCAGGCGGCGCCGGCCGAAGCCGTGGCCGAATAAGCAGAGCCCGCGCGCGCGGGCCACGCGCACCCTTGCGCATCATCGGATGCCTGGCGCCGGCGGCGCCGCTTCCCCTCCGACGTGGGGGGCCTGTCTCGCCACAGGGGGCCGCTGCCGGTTACACTTCGCAGCAATGAATTGTTGTCCCGAGGAGACTACATGACCGCAACGCCAAACCCCACGCCCCACCGCGGCGAGACCGTGTTCATCGTCGACGACGATGAAGCCATGCGCGACTCGCTGACCTGGCTGCTGGAGGGCAATGGCTATCAGGTGCGCAGCTTTACCAGCGCCGAGCAGTTCCTCGCCGCCTACGACGCCAGCCAGGTGTCCTGCCTGATCCTGGACGTGCGCATGCCCGGCATGAGCGGGCCCGAGCTGCAGGAGCGCATGCTGGCCGAGCAGATCGACATTCCGATCGTCTTCATCACCGGCCACGGCGACGTGCCGATGGCGGTATCGACGATGAAGCGCGGCGCCATCGACTTTATCGAAAAGCCCTTCGACGAGTCCGAGCTGCGCGCGCTGGTCGAGCGCATGCTGCAGAAGGCCCGCACCGACCACTCGACCGCGCGTGAGCAGCGCGCCGCCAAGGATCTGCTGGGCAAGCTGACCACGCGCGAGCAGCAGGTGCTGGAGCGCATCGTGGCCGGCCGCCTGAACAAGCAGATCGCCGACGACCTGGGCATTTCCATCAAGACCGTGGAGGCGCACCGCGCCAACATTATGGAAAAGCTCAACGTCAACACCGTCGCCGACCTGCTGCGCCTGGCGCTGTCGCGCAACAGCTGAGCGGCTGGCGCCCGCCCCCTTGCACGGTGCGGCCGTGGGCCGCACCTGCGCCCCGCTGCGCCACTTCCCCACGCCACTTCCCCACGCCCTGCCGCCCACCGCTCAGCGCCCGAGGTAATCCTCGTCGCGGAAGGTCACCACCCACTGTGGCCGATAGACCACAAGCACTGCGACCAGCATGCCGGTGAGGAAGGCCTCGCCGAAGGCGAGGATCACGGCCCCGAGCAAGGTGTCGGCAAGGCTCAGTGGCTGTCCCGGCATGGCCAGGTAGCGCCAGGCCGCCTGCGCCGTCCCGGCCCCAAGCGCGGCCAGGCCGGCGGTGAAATACCCGTGCCCCAGGATGAATACGAACGGATGGCGCGGCAGCAGGCGCCGCATCGCCGCCTGCAGGCCCGCCGAGAGCAGCGCCGGCAGCAGCGCCAGCCACACGTAGCGCACCCATAGCGCGGCCCAGTCGAACTGGCTCCAGCCGTGCCCGGCCAGGTACTCCAGCCCCAGCAGCGAGACCACGTCCGCGGCGAACAGCGACAGCAGCGCCAGCGGCAGCCCGAACAGCGTCACCATCAGCGTGGCGCCGAGCAGCTGGATCACCATGCCGCCTGCCAGCGTCGCGCGCACCGTCCACAGCAGCGCGACCAGCAGCATCGCGCCCAGCCAGGCATTCTGCAGCGCATCGCGGCGCAGCAGCCGCCAGGGCCGGCGCGTCAGCGCCCACAGCAGCCCGCACACGGACAGCAGCACCAGCAGCGGATCGGATAGCGTCGAGGCAAGCGCGGTAGGCATGCGGCCGATGCTACCAGTACCTGGCCAGCGCGATGGCTGCCGGCGGTCAAGCTCCGTGCGACAGGGCCCGCGCAACCCTTATAATTCCGCCTTTGGCCCTGCCGCGCGCCTGCGCTGGCCGGCGCCGTCACCTTCTCGCCATCACCCCGTCCTGCCTCCCATGCCTGCCCAACTGATCGACGGCAACGCCCTTGCCAAGCAAATCCGCTCCGAAGCCGCCCAGCGCGCCGCCCGCCTGACCGAACGCGGCCACCAGCCCGGCCTGGCCGTGGTGCTGGTGGGCGAAGACCCGGCCAGCCAGGTCTATGTGCGCAACAAGGTCAAGGCCTGCGAGGACAACGGCTTCCATTCGTCGCTGGACCGCTATCCGGCCGACCTGTCCGAGGCCGACCTGCTGGCCCGCATCGACGCCCTCAACCGCGATCCCCGCATCCACGGCATCCTGGTGCAGCTGCCGCTGCCGAAGCACATTGACAGCCACAAGGTGCTCGAAGCGATCGCCCCGGAAAAGGACGTCGACGGCTTCCACGTGGCCAACGCTGGCGCGCTGATGACCGGCGCCCCGCTGTTCCGCCCGTGCACGCCCTACGGCTGCATGAAGATGCTGGAATCGATCCAGTACCCGCTGCGCGGCGCACGCGCCGTGGTGGTGGGCGCCTCCAATATCGTCGGCAAGCCGATGGCGATGCTGCTGCTGCAGGCCGGCGCCACCGTCACCATCTGCAACAGCAAGACCCGCGATATCGGCGCCCACACCCGTGACGCCGACGTGGTGGTGGCCGCGGTCGGCAAGCGCAACCTGATCACGGCCGACATGGTCAAGCCCGGCGCGGTGGTGATCGATGTCGGCATGAACCGCGATGACCACGGCAAGCTGTGCGGCGATGTCGACTTCGCCGGCGTGCGCGAAGTCGCCGGCTACATCACGCCGGTACCGGGCGGGGTCGGGCCCATGACCATCACCATGCTGCTGATCAACACGCTGGAAGCCGCCGAGCGCGCCGCGGGCTGACCTCCCGCGCTTGCCGCCGGCGCCCGATGCGCCACCCGGGGCACTGGAAAATCCACCGCCCCGGCCCCATCTGCGGGAATATCGCCTGACCAAGACCAGCCAACCGAGCAGCCAACCGAGACCACGCCATGGACCACGCCGCCAACGCTACCAATCCGCTGCTGGACTTTTCCGACCTGCCCCGCTTTGCCGAGATCCGGCCGGAGCACATCAGCCCCGCCCTCGACGTGCTGCTGGAACGCGCGCAACAGGCCGTCGCCCGCGCCCAGGATCCCGCCACGCCCGCCGACTGGGCCAACGCCGTGCAGGCGCTGGAAGCCGCCACCGAGCCGCTGGGCCGCGCCTGGGGCGTGGTCAGCCACCTCAGCGCCGTCGCCGATACGCCCGAGCTGCGCCAGGCGCATGCCGAGAACCTGCCGCGCATGACCGAGTTCTGGTCGTCGCTCGGCCAGAGCCTGGCGCTGTACGACAAATACAAGGCACTGGCGGCCAGCCCCGAGTTCGCCGGCATGAGCGCGGCGCGCCACCAGCTGATCGAGAACGAGCTGCGCGGCTTCCGCCTGGGCGGCGCCGAACTGCCCGAAGACAGGAAGCCCCGCTTTGCCGAGATCCAGGAGCAGCAGGCCCAGCTGTCCAAGGCCTTCTCCGACCACGTGCTCGATGCCACCAACGCCTACGCGCTGATCATCGACGACGAGGCGCGCCTGTCCGGCCTGCCCGACGATGCCCGTGAAGCCGCCCGCCATGCCGCGGAAAAGGATGGCAAGGCCGGCTGGAAGTTCACGCTGCACTTCCCCTCCTACTTCCCCGTGCTGCAGTACGCGGACGACCGCGCGCTGCGCCAGACCCTGTACGAGGCCAACGTCACGCGCGCGTCCGAGCTCGGGCCGCAGCACGGGCAGGGCCAGGCCGACTGGGACAACACCGCCAATATGCGCGAGCAGCTGGCCCTGCGCCGCGAAGAGGCGCAGATGCTGGGCTACCAGTGCTATGGCGAAGTCTCGCTGGTGCCGAAGATGGCCGAATCTCCGGCCGAGGTGCTCAAGTTCCTCGACGAGCTGGCGGTCAAGGCGCGCCCCTATGCCGAACAGGACTGGGCCGAGCTGAAGGCCTTCGCCGCGGCCGAGCTGGGCCTGCCGGAACTGGCGCCATGGGACGTGGCCTATGCCTCGGAGAAGCTGCGCCAGCAGCGCTATGCGTTCTCCGAACACGAGGTCAAGCAGTATTTCCCGGAAGCCAAGGTGCTGGAGGGCCTGTTCGGCGTGGTGCAGAAGCTGTTCTCGGTGAGCATCCAGCCCGAGCAGGCGCAGACCTGGCACCCCGACGCGCGCTTCTTCCGCGTCAGCACCCCCGATGGCACGCTGCTGGCCCAGTTCTACATCGACCTGTACGCGCGCGAAGGCAAGCGCGGCGGCGCGTGGATGGACGACGCCCGCGGGCGCAAGGTGCTCGAGCATGGCGGCGTGCAGACCCCGGTGGCCTACCTGACCTGCAACTTCTCGGCTCCGGTCGGCGACAAGCCCGCGCTGTTCACACACGATGAGGTCATCACCCTGTTCCACGAGTTCGGCCACGGCCTGCACCACATGCTGACGCAGGTGGGCGAACTCGGCGTGTCGGGCATCAACGGCGTGGAGTGGGACGCGGTGGAACTGCCGTCGCAGTTCATGGAGAACTTCTGCTGGGAGTACGAAGTGCTGACCGGCATGACGCAGCATGTCGACACCGGCGAGCCGCTGCCGCGTGCGCTGTTCGACCGCATGCTGGCGGCCAAGAACTTCCAGAACGGCATGATGACGCTGCGCCAGATCGTGTTCTCGTCGTTCGACATGCACCTGCATACCGATTTCGATCCGGCCGGTGCCACCTCGGTGCTGGAGCTGTCGCGCCAGATCAATGACCGCGTGCACGTGGTGCCGCAGCATCCGCTGTCGCGCTGGCCTAACACCTTCAGCCATATCTTCGCCGGCGGCTATGCGGCGGGCTATTACAGCTACAAGTGGGCCGAGGTGCTGTCGGCCGATGTCTACGCGGCGTTCGAAGAGGCCGCGCAGCTGTCGGGCACGGTCCTCGACAGCGAAACCGGCGCGCGCTACCAGCGCGAGATCCTGTCGGTGGGCGGCAGCCGGCCGGCGATGGCCTCGTTCGTGGCGTTCCGCGGCCGCGCGCCGCAGATCGACGCGCTGCTGCGCCACGGCGGGATGGCCGCATGAGCGCGCTGGGACTGCCGGGCCAGGGCCCGCTGCGCATTGCCAGCTGGAACGTCAATTCGCTGAAGGTGCGCCTGCCGCAGGTGCTGCAGTGGCTGGCCGAGCAGGACCAGGCCGGCGCGCCGATCGACGCGCTGTGCCTGCAGGAACTGAAGCTGCCCGACGACAAGTACCCGCTGGCCGAACTGGAAAATGCCGGCTTCCACAGCGTCTACACCGGCCAGAAAACGTACAACGGCGTCGCCATCCTGGCGCGCGACGCGAGCATGCCCGGCCCCGTCGACGTGGTGCGCAACATCCCCGGTTTCGAGGACGCGCAGCAGCGCGTGATCGCCGCGACGTATGGCGACCTGCGCCTGGTCTGCGCCTATTTCCCCAACGGGCAGGCGCCCGACTCGGACAAGTTCGCCTACAAGCTGCAATGGCTCGAAGCGATGACCGCGTGGCTGCGCGAGGAAATGACGCGCCACCCGCGGCTGGCGCTGCTGGGCGACTTCAATATCGCGCCGGAAGACCGCGACGTGCACGATCCGGCCAAGTGGGAAGGCCAGAACCTGGTCTCGCCGCCCGAGCGTGCCGCCTTTGCCGCGCTGCTCGAACTTGGCCTGGCCGATGCGTTCCGCAAGTTCGAGCAACCGGAGAAGGCATTCTCGTGGTGGGACTACCGCATGCTGGCGTTCCGGCGCAATGCCGGCCTGCGCATCGACCATATCCTGCTGTCGCCGGCGCTGACCGAGCAGTGCAGCGCGTGCGTGATCGACCGTGTGCCGCGCACCTGGGAGCAGCCATCCGACCACACCCCGGTGGTGGCGACGCTGCATTGCGGCTGACCCTGCGCGGCGTGCGCGCCTGCCGGCCGCGCTGGGGCATGGCGCCGATTCAGGCAAGCCCGGGCAAGCCCCGCTCGCCGCGCCCGGCCGTGCCCGCTACACTGCGGGCATGAGCCCTCCCAGCCAGGCCATGTTTCGCCATCGCAATCTCCCCCACCTGCTGCTGCAAGCGCGCGAAGCGTTGCTGGCCGGCTTCCGGCCGATCCTGCGGCAGTTCGGCGTGACCGAGCAGCAATGGCGCGTGCTGCGCACGCTCAACGAGCGCGGGGCGATGGAGCCCAACCAGCTCGCCGAGGCATGCCTGATCCTGAGCCCCAGCCTGACGCGCATGCTGGCGGGCATGGAAGACGCCGGGCTGGTGGCACGCACGCGCTCGGCCACCGACCAGCGCCGCCAGCTGGTCAACCTGACCAATGCCGCGCGCGACGTCATCGCGCAGATGGAACCACTGATCGACGCCCGCTACCAGCAGCTCGCGCAGCAGCTGGGGGCCGAGCGCCTGGCCGAGGTCTATCGCGCGCTCGACGCCATGCTGGCGAGCCTGGGCCCGCAGCAGGCCACACCTCAATCCACTGCGCCAGCCCCAGCCGCCTTGCCGCCCTCCGAACGCGGTGGCGAAGCCCGCTAGCCAGCGCCGTTTTCCGCCGATGCCCGCGCCCACCACCGCATCCCTGCTGCCACGCCTGTTCCCCTGGAGCCAGCGCGTCGACCCGACCACGCTGCGCGCCGACCTGGTGGCGGGACTGCTCGGCGCCGTGCTGGTGTTGCCGCAGGGGGTGGCGTTCGCCACGCTCGCCGGCCTGCCGCCGCAGTACGGCATCTACAGCGCGGTGGTGCCGTGCATCGTGGCGGCTCTGTTCGGTTCGAGCTGGCACGTCATGTCAGGACCGACCAACGCCAACTCGCTGGCACTGTTCGCGATGCTGAGCCCGCTCGCGTTCGCGGGCAGCCCGGCCTATATCGGCCTGGCGCTGGCGGTGACCATCGTGGTCGGCGTGATGCAACTCGCGGTGGGCACGCTGCGGCTGGGCTCGCTGGCCAACTTTATTTCGCCGTCGGTGCTGCTCGGCTTTACTTGCGGCGCGGCGACGCTGATCGGCCTGTACGCGCTGAAGGACCTGTTCGGCCTGTCGGTGCCGACCGGCACCAGCGCCTTCGGCGTGCTGCGCCATCTGTTCGAGCATGCCGACGCCATCAACTGGGACGCGGCCATGGTCGGCGCGGTCACGCTGGCGGTGACGCTGCTGTGCAAGCGGCTGTGGCGGCGCCTGCCGTTCATGCTGCTGGGCCTGCTGGCCGGCTATGGCGTGGCGCTGTGGCTGAACCAGTCTGGCGGCCACCACGTCAACGTCGTGGGGCCGATTCCGTCGGCGCTGCCGCACTTCCAGGTGCCGGACGTCGACTGGCGCAAGCTGCCCGACCTGCTGGGCATCGCCGCGGCGCTGACCATCGTCGCGCTGGGCCAGTCGATCTCGATCGCCAAGGCGGTGGCGTTGCGCTCGGGCCAGCATGTCGATGCCAACCGCGAGTTCATCGGCCAGGGCCTGTCGAATATCGCGGGCGGCTTCTTCTCCGGCTATATCTCGTGCGGCTCGCTCAACCGCTCGGTGCCCAACTTCGAGGCCGGCGCGCGCACGCCGCTGGCGAGCGTGTTCTCGGCGCTGTGGCTGGTGGCGCTGGTCGCGGTCAGCGCGCCGCTGCTGGCGCAGATCCCGATGGCGGCGATCGCGGCGATGCTGCTGCTGGTGGCGTGGGGCCTGCTCGACATCGCGCGGCTGCGCCGCATCTTCACGCTAAGCCGCACCGAATTCGCGATCGCCATCGGCACCTTTGCCGCCACGCTGGTGATCCGGCTGGAAATGGCGGTGCTGCTCGGCACCGTGCTGTCGCTGGTGGCTTACCTGTACCGCACCTCGCGGCCCGCGGTGCGCAGCCTGGTGCCGGATGCCGACGATCCCGGCCGGCGCTTCACGCCGCTGGACGAGCTGCGCCGTCCGCAGCCGGAATGTCCGCAGCTCAAGCTGCTGCGCATGGAGGGTGCGATCTACTTCGGCGCGGTGCAATACGTGACCGACCGCCTGCACTGGCTGCGCACCGTCAATCCCGGCCAGACCCACCTGCTGGCGATGACCAAGAGCATGAATTTCATCGACCTCGCCGGGGCGGAAATGTGGGAATACGAGCTGAGCGAGCGCCGCGCGCTCGGCGGCGACCTGTACTTCCACCGGCCGCGCACGCAGGTGCTGCAGACCTGGGCGCAGACCGGCTTTACCGTCAAGCTCGGCGCCGACCATGTGTTCCCGACCAAGCGGCAGGCGCTGCACACCATCATCGGACAACTGTCGCCGGAAGTCTGCGCCCGCTGCACCGTGCGCATCTTCGAGGAATGCGCGTCGCGGCCTGGCGCCACGGCAGCGACGGCCGCGTCCGCGCAGCCATGAGCGCAGCGCCCGCACAGGCGCGCTTCGCCACGGTCACGGCGGAAAAAACGGAAGAAACTGGGGATTGCCTGCGCCGTCGGTGCCGGCTGGCAAGCAAGGCCGGACGGCCTATGCTCTGAACCCTGATGCCAGATGGGCGCCCGCGGCTTGCCTGGGGCGGGCCGGGGCATCCATCTGCATCAGATCGGCGCCACGTGGGCGCGCTTGACGACGATAGGCTGCGGCGCGCCCTGCTCGATCAGCACCACGGCGGCGCGTTCGATGGTTTCGCGGCCGGCGCGGAATGCTTCTTCAAGTGACAGCACCTGGTCGGCGCTGAAACCTTCCCACAGTGCTTCGCGTGTCACCACGCAAGTCACCTTCTCGCCATTGACAAGTGCCTGGAACAACAAGCCTTCGTTATTGATGTCGTAGCGCTCTTGCTCTTGGAATTTGATATCCATCGGTGCAGCCCTCCATATGCAAGTGGAGAAACATCCTAACATGGCTCCGGCAAAATCGTATGGGTAGAACCCTATGCGATAGGGTTCATTCGGAAGACCACCGCGACCGCCGTTCGGTTCCGTCGCACACCCCCTTCGCACGCAGGGCTCGTGCGCGTAGCTTGCCATGGCAATTGCGTCAGGCAATTGACAGCGCCGGAAATCATGCTAGAATCTCGTTCTTCGTTGGGGCGTTAGCTCAGTTGGTAGAGCAGCGGACTCTTAATCCGTAGGTCGAGTGTTCGAGTCACTCACGCCCCACCAGCGAATACAAAAAAGGCCGGAAGCAGCAATGCTTCCGGCCTTTTGCTTTTGGCAACGGCCTTTTGCCCTGGGCGGCCCGGACCGCACCGATCCGTTGCGGCAGAGGCCACTGCCCCCGCCGCAACGGCACTGTGTCACGCGCCAACGCTGGCCCGCTCGAACAGCGTGCGCGCCAGCGCGCGATGGCGCAGCAGCACCGCGGGCAGGTCGGCCGTCAGCAGCTCGCCGTCGCGCACTACTTCCCTGCCATTGATCACGCTGGCCGCGACATTGGCCGGCGTGCAGAACACCAGCGCCGCCACCGGGTCATGGCCGGCGCCGGCAAACCCGACCGACGCCAGGTCGAAGGCGACGAAGTCCGCCGACATGCCCGGCGCCAGCGCGCCGATATCGTCGCGGTTGAGCACGCGCGCGCCACCCAGCGTGGCGATTTCCAGTGCCTCGCGCGCGCTCATCGCGGCCGGACCGTAGCCGACCCGCTGCAGCAGCATCGCCTGGCGCGCCTCGCCAAGCATATGCGCGCCGTCGTTCGACGCGCTGCCGTCCACGCCCAGCCCCACCGGCACGCCCGCATCGCGCATGGCACGCACCGGCGCAATGCCCGATGCCAGCCGCATGTTCGAGCACGGGCAATGCGCCACCCCAGTGCCGGTGCGGGCGAACAGCGCGATGCCCTCGTCGTCCAGCTTGACGCAGTGCGCGTGCCAGACATCGTGGCCGACCCAGCCCAGGTCCTCGGCATACTGCGCCGGCGTCAGGCCGAATTTCTCGCGCGAATAGGCAATGTCGTTGTCGTTCTCGGCCAGGTGCGTATGCAGCGACACGCCGTAGTGGCGCGCCATCACCGCCGATTCGCGCATCAGGTCGCGCGACACCGAGAACGGCGAGCACGGTGCCAGCACCACGCGCAGCATCGCGTGGCGCGCGCTGTCGTGGTACTGCTCCACCAGCCGCTGGCTGTCGCGCAGGATGGCGGCCTCCTCTTCCACCACCACGTCCGGCGGCAGGCCGCCCTTGCTGCGGCCCACGCTCATCGAGCCGCGCGCGGCATGGAAGCGCATGCCCATCTCCTGCGCCGCGGCGATCGAGTCGTCCAGGCGCGAGCCATTGGGAAACAGGTAGAGGTGGTCGCTGGTGGTGGTGCAGCCCGACAGCATCAGCTCGGCCATCGCGGTCTTGGTCGACACCGCGATCATTTCCGGCGTCAGGTGCGACCACAGCATGTACAGGTTGGTCAGCCACGAGAACAGCTCGGCATCCTGCGCCGCCGGCACCGCGCGCGTCAGGCTCTGGTACATGTGGTGGTGCGTGTTGACCAGCCCGGGCGTGACCACGCGGCCGCGCATATCCAGTACCTGCGCGCTGCCGTCGTCCACCATGCGCCGGTATTGCGGCGGCAGCTCCGCGGTGGGGCCGACCCATTGCACCGTGGGGCCTTCGGCGACCAGCGCACCGTCGCGGATCTCGCGGCGCTGGGCGTCCATGGTCACCAGGACGTCGGCATTGAGGGCGATCAGGGTCATGGCGGAATTCCTTCTGTGAGCGGATGGGATTGAGGGCAGATACGATCGCCGCCAGTCTACGGCGGCGCGTTGCCTCTTCCCAAGCACAGAATTCCGAGCAGCCTGTCCACAAAAAGTGGACATCTGCCAGAAGCCCGGCTCAGCGGGCCTGCGCGAACAGCGTCGCCAGCGCGTCGCCGATGCGCTCGGCCATCAGCGCCGCCGCGGCGTTGAGTGGGCCGCCGGCGCGCGCCACCAGTGTCAGCGTCTGGCCCTGCAGGTGGCGGTCGCGCAAGGGCACGTACACCAGCGCCTGGCGCGCACGCTCCTCCATCACGTCGAGCGGGTTCAGCAGGGCAATGCCGGTCCCCAGCAGCACCAGCTGGCGGATCAGCACGGTCGAGGTCGACTCCGCCACCGGCGACACCTCGATCGCATTGCGCGCAAAGGCCGCATCGAGGATGGCGCGGATCGACAACGACGGCGCCGGCAGGATCAGCGGATAGCCGACACATTCGCTTAGCAGCACCGATGGCCGCGCCGCCAGCGCATGGCCGGGCGGCACCACCGCACCGATCTGCCAGTCGCTGCTGGCCAGCGCACGAAAGGCCGGCAGTTCCGGCAGGTCATAGCCCAGGCCCAGGTCGGCATCGCCCTGCTCCACCGCCGCCACGATATCAGCCACCGGCAGGTCATTGACGCGCACCACGATGCCCGGATAGCGCTGGCGGAAGTCATGCACCAGCGACGGCATCAGCGAGCCCGCCAGGCCTGCCGTCACCGCCAGCGTGACCTCGCCCCGGCGCGCGCCCTTGAAGTCCTCGATGCGCTCGCGCAGCGCGTCGTGCTCGCGCAGCGTCTGGCGGACATGGGCCAGCACCATCTCGCCCAGCGGCGTCAGCCGCAGGCGCTTGTTGATGCGCTCGAACAACGGCGCGCCCAGTTCGGCCTCCAGATCCAGGATCTGCCGGTTGACCGCGGTCGGCGCCACATGCAGGTGCTCGGCCGCCTTGCGGATGGAACCGCGGCGAACGACCTCGTCGAGATAGCGTAGGACTCTGGCGTGCATGGATCTGGCAAACAGGTGGATGCGATGCCGGCGCGGAGGCGCATGATGGCGGCCTGGCATTGTAGCGGTCAGGCTTCGCAAAAAATGCCGCAAAGGCTATTGCGCCGCATCCGATACCTTGCTACAATCTTTTTCTTCGTTGGGGCGTTAGCTCAGTTGGTAGAGCAGCGGACTCTTAATCCGTAGGTCGAGTGTTCGAGTCACTCACGCCCCACCAGCGAATTCAGAAAAGCCGGAAGCCTTGCTTCCGGCTTTTTGCTTTGGCGCTGCCTTAACGCTTGCCTCTCCATCCCGGCCACGCGCGCGATCGGCAACACGGCCCGATTCTTGATACGCGGGTTCTCACCAATTCCCCTGCAGGCGCTTTCCCGGTTGAATCGCTCCGGCGCCATTGTGGAACATAGTTCCGTATCGCGGAACTATCGCAAAGGCGCCGGCCGTACCGCATCCCGGCACGGCCCGGTCATGCCAGCCCGGAAAAACCTGACCGCGCGGACGCCGGATCCGTAGCCGATCCGCGGACACGCCTGCAGCCCGGCTGGCGAATCAGTGAAAGAAGAATGGAGGCCCTCCTTGAAAGCAGTCCTTAACGCCGGCGCAGCCGCATGCATCGCGGCCCTCGGCCTGGCCCACGCCGGCCTGGCGCACGCCCAGTCCTACCCTGCCAAGCCGATCCGCCTGATCGTGCCGTTCGCGGCCGGCGGCACCACCGATATCGTGGCGCGCGCGGTGTCCGACGGCCTGGGCCGTGAACTGGGCCAGCCGGTGGTGGTGGAGAACCGCGGCGGCGGCGGCGGCGCCATCGGTGCCGACGCGCTCGCCAAGTCCGCGCCGGACGGCTACACGCTGGGCATCGCCACGGTCAGCACCATGGCGACCAACCCGGCCACCAACCCGAAGAACCCGTACGATCCGCTCAAGGACTTCGCGCCGATCACCAACCTGGTCAACGTGCCCAACGTGCTGACGGTGAATCCGAAGGTCCCGGCCAAGACCCTGAAGGAATTCGTGGCGATGCTGAAGGCCAACCCGGGCAAATACAGCTATGCCTCGGCCGGCAAGGGCAGCATCTCGCACCTGGACGGGGAACTGTTCAAGGACATCACCCAGACCGACATGGTCCACATCCCGTACCGCGGATCGGGCCCGGCGCTGAACGACACGCTGGCGGGCCAGGTCAACGCGCAATTCGACAACCTGCCGTCGTCGATGCCGCATATCCAGGCCGGCAAGCTGCGCGCGCTGGCGGTGGCAGCGCCCAAGCGCGTCGAGGGCCTGCCCGACGTGCCGACGTTTGCCGAAGCCGGCATGAAGGACATGAACAACATGGCCTGGTACGGCCTGGTGGCCCCGGCCGGCACGCCGGCGGCGATCATCACGCGCGTGCATGACGCGGCGGTCAAGGCGCTGCAAGACCCCAACGTCAAGCGCCGCCTGGCTGACAGCGGGGCCTACACCGATGGCAACACCCCGGCGCAGTACGCCGCCCAGATCAAGCGCGAACTGGACCTGCGCAAAAAGATCGCGCGCGACCAGAACATCACGCTGGAATAAGCCGGCCTGGCGGCATCAGCCGCCTCCGGACCGTGAAAACCGGCTGCCGCGGCAGCCGGTTTTTTTATGGACGGCGCCCGAAAAGGCGCCGCGCACTACTCAGAGTCTTCCTATTTCCGCCGCATTTGATCCCGCACAGCACGCCAGCTCCGCCGGTAACGTTCAATACGTGTAGAAGAAACTTTCACTTTGCGGACACGCGCCGACTCGGTACATTTACCGGGTGCTCCGCAACACCGCGCCGGCATTCGACCGGCCAACGTCCGGCCCCAAAACCGGTTTCGCGCAGGCGCTGCGCGACCGTCATTCGCGAGGATAGCAAGATGCTGAAGAAGACCCTGATCGTTGCAGCCCTGGCCGCGCTCGGCGCGACCCAGGCGTATGCGCAGAAAAACTACACCGAAGGCGGCGATCTCTACAGCGGCAGCCACACCAAGAAGGCCGGGCCGAACCAGAGTGCGGCCAAGTCCGGCAAGTTCGACCCGTACACCGACGGCGCCAAACAATCGACCAAGTCGGAGCTGAACAGCTCCGGCAAGAAGTTCGATCCGAACACCGATGGCGCCAAGGCCGGCAAGTACGACCCGTACACCGACGGCGCCAAGGCGGGCAAGACCGATCCCTACACCGACGGCGCCAAGGCGCCCGCCAGCCAGGGCACCAAGGCGCAGTAACCCGCCTTCGTCCAGGCAGACAAACAGCCCGCACGTGCGGGCTGTTTTGTTTCAGGGGTGGCCCGGGCTCAGGCGGCCAGCGCCGGTGCCGGCCGCACCGGCTGCATGGTGCCGCGGTCGCGGAACGCGGCATGCCAGGACAGCGCCTCTTCCACCAGGTGCGGGGTCTGGCCGCCATGGGCGCAGGCACGGCGGAAGTAATCGCCCAGCAGGTCGCGGTATTGCGGATCGGCGCAGTTGGCGATGACGGTGCGGGCGCGTTCGCGCGGCGCCAGGCCGCGCAGATCGGCCAGGCCGTGCTCGGTGACGATGATGTCGACATCGTGCTCGGTATGGTCGACGTGCGCCACCATCGGCACGATGCTGGAGATATCGCCACCCTTGGCCACCGACTTGGTCACGAACACCGACAGGTGCGCATTGCGGGCAAAGTCACCCGAGCCGCCGATGCCGTTCATCATGTGCGTGCCGCCCACATGGGTCGAGTTGACGTTGCCGTAGATATCGCACTCGAGCGCCGTGTTGATGGTGATCAGCCCCAGCCGGCGCAGGATCTCCGGATGGTTGCTGATTTCCTGCGGCCGCAGCAGCAGGCGCGAGCGGTAACGGTCCAGGTTCGACAGGAAGCGCTGGTACACCGCGCGCGTCAGCGTCACCGACGAGGCCGAGGCAAAGGCCAGGCGCCCCGCATCCAGCAGCTCGATGGTGCTGTCCTGCAGCACTTCGGAATACATCTGCAGCTCGCGAAACGGCGACTCGACCATCCCGTGCAGCACCGCGTTGGCAATGGTGCCGATGCCGGCCTGCAGCGGCTGCAGCGACGGCGACAGCCGCCCGGCGCGCACTTCGCGCAGCAGGAATTCATTGAGATGACCGGCGATCTGGCTGGTGCCGGCATCCGGCGGCAGCGCGTTGGACGGGCTGTCGTCCTTGGCGGTGATGACAATGGCCGCGATCTTCTCGGGATCGATCGGGATATACGGCAGGCCGATGCGCTGCGCGGGCGCGATCAGCGGGATCGGCTGGCGGTACGGACGCTGCACCGGGAAATAGATGTCGTGCAGTCCTTCCAGCTCCAGCGGCATGTTCAGGTTGATCTCGACGATCACCTTGCGCGCCAGCATGGCGAAACTGGCCGAGTTGCCCACCGAGGTGCTGGGGATGATGCCGCCCTGCTCGGTGATTGCCACCGCTTCCACCACCGCGACGTCCACCGGCGCAATCTGGCCCGAGCGCAGCTGCTCGACGGTCTCGGACAGATGCTGGTCGATGAACATGACTTCGCCCGCATTGATCTTGCGGCGCAGCGTGGGATCGGACTGGAACGGCAGGCGGCGCGCGATCACGTCGGCCTCCGCCAGCACCCGGTCGATGTCGTTGCCGAGCGAGGCGCCGGTCATCAGCGTGATGCGCAGCGGCTCGGTGGCGGCGCGACGGGCGAGCGCGAACGGCACTTCCTTGCAGTCGCCCGCGCGCGTGAATCCGCTCATGCCTACCGTCATGCCGTCGCGGATCAGCGCGGCGGCTTCGTCGGCCGAGACCACCTTGTCATGCAGCCTGGCCAGGCGAATGCGTTCCTTGTACATCCTTGATCTCCGTTCTGACGGCCGGCCCGTGCCTGCGCCGTTTGCCCCGTGCTGGCCTGGCGGCTGGTTGCGGGGTCTCCGGCAGGCAGTGTAGCCAGCCCCGCCTATTCCAGCGATGATTTAAAGTCATTCATTCAAGTCGCTTTTTTCATAATCCTGCAAATGACGCGCAGCAGTCGGCACTAGTGCGCGGTACCGGCTCAGGACATTCCCGCAGTTGTCACAAATCCGGCAAAAGTTTCTGTTAGTCTCGCCGTTCGGTCGACCCAGCCCGCCCCAGAGGCTGCGGCGGCCGTGCCGCCCGGGCCGGCCATGCTCCGGCCCCTTGCACCCCTGCGGGTGCCTGTGCATTGCGGTGGCGGCAAAACACAACAGGAGACGCCATTCATGCAGCCAAGACCCCTCGAACCCAGCGAGCCGGTTGTCCTTGCCCTGATTGACGCAGTCACCGCCTGGCAAGGTGCGTTGGACCAGACCCTGCGCGCCTCGGGCCTTAGCTATTCCCAGTGGCTGCTGCTGCGGGCCATCCGCCAGGGTGCCTTCAAGCGCGGCTTGCCGCTGACCGGTCCGATGCCGCTCGAAGCCGCACAATCGGAGACCATGCTCGACGAACTGCGCCGCGACGGCTGGATCGAATACACAGCGACGGTGGCACCCCGCATCGCCGAAGGCGCCACGGCGCGGGTGCAACGTACCGCGCAGGCGCTGAGCGCGCTGCACAGCGTCTCGGTCGCGGCCTTTAATTCGCAGGAGCGTGCCGCGCTGGGCAGCCTGCTGGACCGGATGAAATCCACGCTGGACGGCCACACTTCACGCCAGGTCAGGGCCGCCTCCGAGGCCCCCCGGCAGGAACGGCACAGCCAGCATAGCCAGCCGCTGCCCTGCCCGGGCCTGCCGCCGGTCGCGCACCGTCCGTCTTCCTGCCCCAGCCTCGCCACGCGCTTCTGAGCGCTGCCCGGGTCCCGCGGCTCGCCGCCGGGACCCGTCCGTGCCCCTCCCTCGCCATCGCCAGTACCCGCCACTTTGTTGCGCCGGGTACTCGGATTTTTCCTAAAGTATGAGCATGCCCCGGCACATGCCCCGGCGGCCCATCGACACCGCGAGGAGGGGAACATGCCGCAGGAGAACGAAGACAAGGTCGCGCACCTGCTGGACCAACTGGCCAACTTCGCGCGCGGGCGGCTGCCGGCGGCGATGTTCAGCGTGGTCGAGCCCTTCCTGCTGCATTACTACGACCAGGCCGATGCCGAAGACCTGTTGCGGCGCGAAGTGGCCGACCTGTACGGCGCCGTGATGGCGCACTGGCAGACGGCGCAGAAGTTCACCCCCGGCAGCGCCCGCATCCGCGTCTACAACCCCAACCTGGAAGAGCACGGCTGGCACTCCGACCACACCGTGGTCGAGATCGTCAACGACGACATGCCGTTCCTGGTCGACTCCGTGACCATGGAGATCAACCGCCAGGGCCTGGCGCTGCATTCGGCCATCCATCCGGTGTTCCGGGTCTGGCGCGGCGGCACCGGCATCGAGCGGATCGCCCCTGCCGGGGCCGGCGAGGGTGGCGACAATTCGCGCCTGGAGTCCTTCATCCATTTCGAGATCGACCGCACCGGCGAGGCATCGCGCCTCGACGCCTTGCGCAACGGCATCTCGCAAGTGCTGGTCGACGTGCGCGCCGCGGTGGAAGACTGGCCGAAGATGTGCGACATCACGCGCGCCACCATCGGCGTGATGGCGCAGGCACCGGACGCGGCTTCAGCGGAGAGCGTTGAGGCGCGCGCCTTCCTGGAATGGATGATGGACGACCATTTCTCGTTCCTGGGACAGCGGGACTACCAGCTGGTGGCGCGCGACGGACGCTACTTCCTGCGCGGCGTGGCGGGCTCGGGCGCCGGCATCCTGCGCGAAAGCCTGCGCGAACCCGATGCCGAAGACCTGACCCCGCTGCCCGCGGCGGCCACCGCGATCATCGAAGGCAGCTCGCCGATCTTCCTGACCAAGGCCAATTCGCGCGCCACCGTGCACCGGCCCGGCTATCTCGACTACGTCGGCGTCAAGCTGCTCGACGAAAACGGACAGCTGTTCGGCGAGCGGCGCTTCGTCGGCCTCTACACCTCGACCGCCTACATGGCGCCGATCGCCGACATCCCGCTGGTGCGGCGCAAGTGCGCCAACATCCTGGCACGCGCCGGCTTCCTCGCCAAGGGCCACCTGTACAAGTCGCTGGTCACGATCCTGGAGCAATATCCGCGCGACGAACTGTTCCAGGCGACCGAGGACGAGTTGTTCGACATCACCACCGGCATCCTGCGGCTGCAGGAACACCAGCGCACGCGGCTGTTCGTGCGGCGCGACCGCTTCGATCGCTTTGTCTCGTGCCTGGTGTTCGTGCCGCGCGACAAGTACAACACCGACCTGCGCCAGAAAATCCAGAAGCTGCTGACCGCGGCCTTCCACGGCACCAGCTGCGAGTTCACGCCGCTGCTGTCGGAATCGCCGCTGGCGCGCATCCAGCTGACCGTGCGCGGCGAGCCCGGCACCATGCCCAAGGTCGACACACAGGAGCTGGAAGCGCGCATCGTGCATGCCAGCCGCCGCTGGCAGGACGACCTCGCCGAAGCGCTGCACGAAAGCCATGGCGAAGAGCAAGGCAACAGGCTGCTGCAGCGCTATGGCGGCTCGTTTCCCGCCGGCTATCGCGAAGACTATCCGGCGCGCACCGCGGTGCGCGATATCGAGCTGATGGAGCACGCGGTGCGCGGCAACGGCATGGCGATGAACCTGTACCGCCCGATCGAGGCCGCGCCGGGTGCGTTCCGTTTCAAGGTGTACCGCGCCGGCGAACCGATCGCGCTGTCGCTGAGCCTGCCGATGCTGGAGCACCTGGGCGTGCGCGTCGATGAAGAGCGCCCTTACCTGATCGAGCCCGACAGCGGCGCGCCGCTATGGGTGCACGACTTCGGGCTCGAAATCGCCGATGGCAGCAGCGCCGCGGAGTTCGACATCGCGCGCGTCAAGGCGCTGTTCGAGGATGCCTTTGCGCGCGCATGGCACGGCGAGATCGAGAACGACGACCTCAACCGCCTGGTGCTGCGCGCCGAACTCGCCGCGCGCGACGTCACCATCCTGCGCGCCTACGCGCGCTACCTGCGGCAGGTGGGCTCCACCTTCAGCGATGCCTATATCGAACGCGCGCTGACCGGCAACGCCGCCATTGCCGCAATGCTGGTGGCGCTGTTCGTGGCGCGCTTCGACACCTTCAGCCAGGTCGCCGCCGACACCGCGCGCCAGGCGCGCTGCGACAAGCTGCTGGCCGATATCGGCACGGCGCTGGACAAGGTACCCAACCTCGATGAAGACCGTATCCTGCGGCTCTTCCTCGGCGTGATCAACGCCACCGTGCGCACCAACTATTTCCACCGTGGCGAGGACGGCCAGCCGCGCCCCTACCTGTCGTTCAAGTTCAATCCCGCGCTGGTGCCAGGCTTGCCGGAGCCGCGCCCGATGTTCGAGATCTGGGTCTACTCGCCGCGAGTGGAGGGGGTGCACCTGCGCGGCGGGCGCGTGGCCCGCGGCGGCCTGCGCTGGTCGGACCGGCGCGAGGACTTCCGCACCGAAGTGCTGGGCCTGATGAAGGCGCAGATGGTCAAGAACACGGTGATCGTGCCGGTCGGCTCCAAGGGCGGCTTCGTGGTCAAGCGCCCGCCGCCGCCCACCGACCGCGACGCCTTCCTGCGCGAAGGCATCGCCTGCTACCAGACCTTCCTGCGCGGCCTGCTGGACCTGACCGACAACCTCGTCGGCGGCGAGCTGGTGCCGCCACCCGACGTGGTGCGCCACGACGACAACGACCCCTACCTGGTGGTGGCCGCGGACAAGGGCACGGCCACGTTCTCGGACTTCGCCAATGCGATCTCGGGCGAGTACGGGTTCTGGCTGGGCGATGCCTTCGCCTCCGGCGGCTCGGTCGGCTATGACCACAAGAAGATGGGGATCACCGCTCGCGGCGCCTGGGAATCGGTCAAGCGGCATTTCCGCGAGATGGGCGTCGACATCCAGTCCACGGAATTCACCGTCGCCGGCATCGGCGACATGTCGGGCGACGTGTTCGGCAACGGCATGCTGCTGTCGCCGCATATCCGCCTGGTGGCCGCGTTCGACCACCGCCACGTCTTCCTCGACCCCGATCCGGACCCGGCGCGCAGCCTGCAGGAACGCGCGCGGCTGTTCGGGCTGCCGCGCTCGAGCTGGGCCGACTACGACGCCACGCTGATTTCCGCGGGCGGCGGCATCTATCCGCGCACGGCCAAGACCATCCCGCTGTCGCCGCAGGTGCAGGCGGTGCTCGGCATCACCGCGAGCGCGCTGTCGCCAGCCGAACTGATCCACGCCATCCTGATGGCGCCGGTGGACCTGCTCTACAACGGCGGCATCGGCACCTACGTCAAGTCGAGCCAGGAGACGCACCTGCAGGCGGGCGATCGCACCAACGATTCGGTGCGCGTCAATGGCAGCGAACTGCGCTGCAAGGTGGTCGGCGAAGGCGGCAACCTCGGCTTTACGCAACTGGGCCGCATCGAGTTCGCGCGCAAGGGCGGCCGCATCAATACCGATGCCATCGACAACTCTGCCGGCGTCGACTGCTCCGACCACGAGGTCAACATCAAGATCCTGCTGGGACTGGTGGTCGCCGACGGCGAGATGACCGAAAAGCAGCGCAACAAGCTGCTGGCCGAGATGACCGACGAAGTCGGCCTGCTGGTGCTGCAGGACAACTACTACCAGACCCAGGCGCTATCGGTCGCCGGCCGCAGCAGCGGCGCGCTGCTCGACGGCGAGGCGCGCCTGGTGCGCTGGCTGGAACGCGCCGGGCGGCTGAACCGCGCGCTCGAATTCCTGCCGTCGGACGAGGACATTGCCGAGCGCAAGCTGGCCGGCGAAGGCCTGACCTCGCCCGAGCGCGCCGTGCTGCTCGCCTACAGCAAGATGTGGCTGTACGACGAACTGCTGGGCTCGGACGTGCCGGAAGACGTCCTGGTTGCCGGCCTGCTCGCGGATTACTTCCCGGTGCCGCTGCGCCAGCGCTACGGCGACGCCATGCAGCGCCATCCGTTGCGGCGCGAGATCCTGTCCACACACCTGACCAATATGCTGGTCAACCGCATCGGCGCCACCTTCGTGCACCGGATCATGGAAGAAACCGATGCGCGACCCGCCGATATCGTGCGCGCCTGCCTGATCGCGCGCGACGTGTTCGGCCTGACCGCGCTGTGGCAGGAGATCGACGCGCTCGACAATCGCGTCGCCGACGCCGAACAGGCGCGCATGTTCGGGTCGGTGGCGCTGCTGCTGGAGCGCGCTTGCCTGTGGTTCATCCGCTATCTGCGCAGCGGCAGCAGCGCCACCGAAGACCTGGCGCGTTTTGCGCAGGCGGCACAGTGGCTGGCGCCCCGCTTGCCGCAACTATTGCCGCAGGCCGATGCCACGGCGTTGACCGAGCATACGCGTGCGCTGATCGAGGCGGGGGTGGGCGAGACGCTGGCCGCGCGCGTGGCCGGCAGCGAGATCTCCGCCGCGGCGCTCGACATCGCCGAAGTGGCCGCGGCGTGCGAGCGCAGCCTGGAGCTGGTGGCCGGGGTCTACTTCGCGCTGGACAGCCACCTGAGCTTCAGCTGGCTGCGCGACCGCGCGCTGGCGCTGCCATCGGACACCCACTGGGACTTGCTGGCACGCACTACCACGCTCGATGATCTGGGACGGCTCAAGCGCGCGCTGACGGTCAGCGTGCTGTCTCAAGCGGGAGATCAGGCCTCGCCGGAAGCGATGATCGACGCCTGGCGCGCCAGCCGCCATGGCGCGCTCGAACGCTTTACGCGCATGCTGGCGGACCAGCGCGCCTCCGGCGCGGCGGGACTGTCGATGCTGTCGGTCGCGGTGCGCGAGATCGGCATGCTGGAGCGAAGCTAGCCGCCCCGGCTGCCTGCCGGCTTACTCGTCGGTGTCAGGGTCAGGATCAGCGCCGAGGTCCGCATCGGCGTCGGCGCTGCGCGGGCGCAGCTCGAGCCCGAGCAGGATCAGCAGCTCGAACGCATCGGACAGCAAGTGCTTCTGCCGCGGCAACAGGCTGGCGTACGGCATGTCGTAGATCGACTGATGCGCCGCGCGCTCGCCCTTCAGGCCACGGTCGCGCGCGATGTCCGACAGCAGCGCGGCAAAGCCGGACAGGTCCTGCGCCGCCAGCGCCGAGTTCAACACCTTCGCGATAACTTCGGGCGAAGCGTTGGCCCAGCCCATGCGCTCGGCATTGGAAGCGGGGTCGTTGGGAAGGTCGGCAAAGTCCATGTTGTGTTTAACGGTCCTGCCTAAACTAGCTTAAGCCGCCAACGATGTGAATTTGACCCCACACAGGTGGGGTGACATGGCCTGCCACCGGTGCCGGTCAGCGCGATGCGGGCTTGGCGCGGCCCTGGGCCGGTGCCTTCCGCGCTACCTTCGCCGGCGCCTTCGGCCCTGCTTCGGCGCGCCGCTTCGCCGGTGCCTGTTGCGCGGCGCCGGCGGGTACCTGGCGATAGGTCGTGCTGCCATCCTTGGCCGTGCGCGCCACGACATGGTTGCGCGCGCCACACTGCGGGCAGCGGAACACCAGTCCCTGCCCTTCATCGCGGATCTGCACCTCGTCCGGCTCCCAGCTGGCGCCACAAGCCTGGTTCCCACAAACAAACATGAATTCTCCTGGAGGATCGTGCCGATCGACTGTCGGCACGGACGCGATTATCAGGCCTGTCGCGCGCCAGCGGGTCGATTTGTCGCCGATTGCGCCGGTCGGCCGGGATGGCCCCGCGCTTCAACCATTGCGCTGCACCCATTGCTGTGCCCACGCAATCGCCGCTGCCCGCGCCTCGTCCGGCGTGGCATGGGTGATCGGCGGCGCCCCGCCTTCCAGCACCACCGCGCCCGATTCCCAGATATCGCACAGCGCCTTGAACCGCCCCATGCCGAGCGCATGGCAGAACACGTGGATGACGAAGCCGCGGTACTCGACCACGTCAGTGGCGGCATCGGTCAGCACCTGGTCCGCGGTGACATCGGCAGGCAGCAGTGGCGCATCGGACTGACGCGGTTCGCGCTGACCAGCGGCCGTGCGCGCCGACTGCGCCCACCGCGCCAACGCGCCCCCGGCCGCGGCGCCAAGCAGCACGCCAAGGCCGAACCAGCAGGCTTTGCTTCCGCTTCCAGCCATGGCATCTCCTGTAGCGACCCGGCGGTCGCGGCAAGACAGCGTCGTGAGGACTGTCACCGGTTTCAGGTTATACCAGGCAGCGCCAACGCACCGCCGCCCCATCGCCCGAAATTGAGAATCGGGAGGATGACCGAACGGCATGCCGCAGCTATACTGTACATTCATACAGTATCAGGACACTGCCATGCCCTTGTACCAGTCCGATTCCATTCTGCTCGAAGCCCATTACTTCGGCGACGACACCGAATCCGTACGCCTGCGCTGCGGCAGCGTCTGCGTCAACGCCGGCGCCATCGTGGTCGACGGCATCGAGCCGCGCCAGCTGCAATCGCTGCGCTGGACGCCGGACTTCCTGTCGTTCGAGTCGCAAGGCATGCGCCACCGCTACCCGGTGAGCCGCCCGGCGCTGGTCGGTCCCGCGCAGGCGCGCTTCGCCCTGCTCTAAGCTACGCCCTCCGATTCCACCGATGCGCCGCGCGCCATGCCCCCATGCCAGACCTGAGCCCGACCGCCCGCCAGCTGATCCACGCACTCGACCTGCGGCCGCATCCGGAAGGCGGCTACTACCGAGAAACCTATCGCAGCGAGGAGCGCGTCGCATGCCAGGACGGACGCACGCGCGAGGCCTGCACCGCCATCCACTACATGCTTTGCGGCAACGACTATTCGGCCTGGCATCGCATCCGCTCCGACGAACTGTGGCACTACCACGCCGGCTCCCCGCTGGACGTGCACCGCATCGTCGACGGCACCATCGTCACGCAGCGCCTGGGCGACCCGCTGCGGCATCCCGGCGCCGCGTTCCAGGCGCTGGTGCCGGGTGGCCAGTGGTTTGCCGCCGAACGCGCGGACGCTGGCGACCCCGAGGACTTTGCGCTGGTCGGCTGCACCGTCGCGCCGGCCTTCCAGTTCAGCGAATTCGAACTGGCCAGCGCGGCGACGCTTGCCGGACTCGTGCGCGGACATGACATGCGGTGGCAGCAACTGCTCCGATAGCGCCGCACAAAAAAACAGCCCGCCGCGGCGGGGTGCGGGCGGGCTGGTGAGTACAGCCCATCCAGTCTATGTGCACCTGCGTCGGCGCCATGCCCCGAGCATCCCGGTATCCGGGCGCTTTTTCTGATTTCCGGCCCGAGGGGTCACATGGCTAATGCCGCTACCGACAACTGCGCCGCAAAAGACACCGGCGCTGTCAGACGGTCACCGATACCGTCCGCGGGAAGCAGCGTGGAGACTAGGGCATCTTCCACCACGGAGGTGCGCCATGCCGGCCAAGAACATCCACGTCGTACCGCTCGACAACGGCTGGGCCATTGAATCCGAAGACGGCGCGGGCGGGCGCCAACTTTACGCGACGCAGGAAGACGCGATCGCCGCGGGCACCGAGAAAGCCCGGCAACTCCATGCAGAACTGCTCGTCCACGGCCGTGACGGCCGCATCCGGATGCGCAACAGCTTTGGCAACGACCCTCGCGATATCCAGGGCTGAACAGTTCACAGCGCGTCAGCCGCCGCTGGCGCGCTGCCCTTCCACACGCGCGCGCGTCGCGTAATAAGCAAGCACCAGCGATGCAGTCAGCGCCAGGCCGGCGACTGCCAAGGCGATGCATGTGGTGCCGACGATCCCGTTGCCCTTGTCGCTCATTGCTGCCTCCGTCGCGATGAAGTCCACTGTGCCACCACTATAGGTGCAACGGGCTGAATCGAAAAACGGCCATGGCTGCGCTCACGCGGAGACCACACTCGTTGCAGGCGCGAAGTAGCACGCGTTTGCCACCGGGACACGGAAATAAAAAAACCCGCTTGGCGATTTACCAAGCGGGTTTTTTTGTCTGGTCGGGGCGAGAGGATTTGAACCTCCGACCACCTGCACCCCATGCAGGTACGCTACCAGGCTGCGCTACGCCCCGAAGCAAAAGATTATAACAGAAGCATTTCTCGTATGACTAGCTCCTGACGTGGAAATTATCCGTCCTTCGCGATCTCGCGCAGCTGCGCCAGCAGGTGCTGCACGTCGACAAGGGCAGTGCGCAGGCCGGCGATGTCGACCGACAATGCCGGCGCTTTTTCCCCGCCGGCTTCCATCGATTCCTGCGTTGCCGGGGCCGCGCTGTGATGACGCCCTTCGTCGAGGCGGTTGCGCGCGCCGTTGATGGTAAAGCCCTGCTCGTAAAGCAGCTCGCGGATGCGGCGGATCAGCAGGACTTCATGATGCTGGTAGTAGCGGCGGTTGCCGCGGCGCTTGACCGGCTTGAGCTGCGTGAACTCCTGTTCCCAGTAGCGCAGCACATGCGGCTTGACGGCGCAAAGCTCGCTCACCTCACCGATGGTGAAGTAGCGCTTGGCCGGGATCGGCGGCAACGCGATGCGGTCGCTGGGTTTGTCCGACATGCAGTGTGTAGACGAGCGTCAGGCCATGCCGGCCAGGTGGTTGGCGCGCGTCACGCGCGCGCCCAGAAGAATACCGATGCCGGCCTCGGGAAGCAATCCGCCGTTCGGGTGACGGGTCAGCCGGCGATGCCGGCGCGTTCTTCGACCAGGCCCTTGAGCTTCTGGCTGGCGTGGAACGTCACCACGCGGCGCGCGGTGATAGGGATGACTTCGCCGGTCTTGGGATTGCGGCCGGGCCGCTGCGGCTTGTCGCGCAACTGGAAGTTGCCGAAACCGGAAAGCTTGACGCTGTCGCCCTGCTCCAGCGCTTCGCGGATGACATCGAAGAAGGCCTCGACCATGTCCTTCGACTCACGCTTGTTCAGGCCCACCTGGTCGAACAGCATCTCGGCAAGCTCGGCCTTGGTCAGCGTGGGAACTTCGGTCGCGCGGGCGTCCGGCATTGCCTCGTCAAGGGAGGATGCCTGCCGGTCGCTCATCTCACCCAGTGCTGCAGCGGTCATGGAATTCGCGTCTCGATCATTCATGTCGATCGCTCGAGTGTCTGTCTGGCGATCCGCCCGGGGCAAGCCCGGGCGCCCTTTTTTATGGTGCTCCGTCGGTGCTGCCGACGAATCAGCCGCGCAACCGCGCCTGGAAGGCTTCGGCCACCGCGTCGACCATGCAGCGCACCGCGCTGTCGACGGTTTCGTCCTGTAGGGTCGACCCAGTATCTTGCAAGGTCACCCGGAACGCAAGGCTTTTCTCGTCCGCGCCAATGGCCGTGGAAGCGCCCTTGGGACGGAACTCGTCGAACAGCGCCAGGCCCTGGCAGAAGCGGCCGTAACCCTGTTTTTCCAGGGCCGCGCGCATGGTGTCGAGCAGGTCCTGCACGCGTACCGATTGCTTCACGACCACGGCCAGGTCACGCACGGCCGCGGGGAACTTGGAGATCTCGGTGTACGCTGGCAGGCCGGTAGCGCGCAGCGCGTCGAGCCGCAGCTCGAACAGCACCGGCGCATGCGCCAGCTCATATTCCTGCAGCCAGCGCGGATGCAGTTCGCCGACCACGCCCACCGGCTCGCCGTCGAGCAGCACGCGCGCGGCGCGGCCCGGATGCAGCGCGGGATGCGAGACCGGCTCGAAGCGCGGCACGCGCGGATGGAACAGCGCCTCGACATCGCCCTTCACATCGAAGAAGTCGACATTGCGCGTGGCGACGCCCCACTGCTCTTCGAACGCCGGGCCGTAGGCGATGCCCGCAGCCATCATCGGCTGGTCATAGCCGGCCACGGTCAGCCCGCCGTCCTTGACGCCGGCGTCGCGATGGAACACACGGCCCACCTCGAACAGGCGCACGCGCGCGGCCTTGCGATTGAGGTTGTAGCGCACCTTGTCGACCAGCCCGCCGATCAGCGTCGAGCGCATCACCGCCAGCTGGCTGGCGATCGGGTTGAGCAGGCGGATCGGCTGATCGTTGGCGGCGAAGTCGCGCTCCCACTTCTCTTCGACGAAGGCGAAGTTGATCACTTCCTGGTAGTCGCGCGCCGCCACGGCGTGGCGCACCACGTGGGTCGAGCGGCTGGCTTCGTTGGTCGGGCGCATTTCGCTTTCGGCGACCGGCGGGCGCGCCGGGATGCGCTCGAAGCCGTAGATGCGCGCGACTTCCTCGATCAGGTCTTCTTCGATCTCGATGTCGAAGCGGTAGCTCGGCGGCGTGACCTCGAACACCTCGCCTTCGGCGCCCTGCGCACGCGTGAACGGCAGCTGCAGACGCTGGAACACATCGGCGATGGCCGCCGGCGACAGCTCGATGCCGAGCACGCGCTCGGCGCGCGCCACGCGCAGGCTGACCGGTTTGCGCACCGGCAGGTTGACCACGTGGTCGTCCACCGGGCCGGCCTGGCCGCCGCAGATCGCGAGGATCAGCGCGGTGATGCGCTCGATATGCTCGACCGTGGTGGCGTAGTCAACGCCGCGCTCGAAACGATGTCCGGCGTCGGTCGAGAAGTTGTAGCGGCGGCTGCGGCCCTGGATCGCAGCCGGCCACCAGAATGCGGCCTCGAGGTAGATGTCGGTGGTGTCGAGCGTGACCGCGGTGCTGTCGCCGCCCATGATGCCGGCCAGGCTCTCGATCTCCTTGTCGTCGGCGATCACGCCGACCTGCTCGTCGACCTCGATGGTGTTGCCGTTCAGCAGCTTGATCTGCTCGCCCTTGCGGCCCCAGCGCACGTCCAGGCCACCATGGATCTTGTGCAGGTCGAACACGTGCGACGGACGGCCCAGCTCCAGCATCACGTAGTTGGAGATATCGACCAGCGCCGACACGCTGCGCTGGCCCGAGCGCTCCAGCCGCTGCACCATCCACAGCGGCGTGGCGGCACGCGCGTTGACGCCGCGGATGATGCGCCCGGAAAAGCGGCCGCACAGGTCGGGGGCCGATACCTTGACCGGCAGCTTGTCCTGGATCGTCACCGGCACCGGCTGCATGTCGGGCAGGTTCAGCGCGGCGCCGGTCAGCGCCGACACCTCGCGCGCCACGCCGTGGATCGACAGGCAGTCGGCCTTGTTCGGCGTCAGCTTGATGACGAAGACCTGGTCGTCCAGGTCCAGGTACTGGCGAATGCACTGGCCGACCGGTGCGTCTTCCGGCAGCACCATCAGGCCGCCGTGGTCTTCCGACAGCTTCAGTTCGCGCGCCGAGCACAGCATGCCGTAGCTGTCGACACCACGCAGCTTGCCGACCTTGATCTCGAACGGCTTGCCGCCGTCCTCTGCCGGCGGCAGCGCGGCCCCGACCAGTGCGCACGGCACCTTGATGCCGGGCTTGACGTTGGGCGCGCCGCACACGATCTGCAGGGTTCCACCGGTGCCGGCATCGACCTGGCACACGTTGAGGCGGTCGGCGTTGGGATGGCGCTCGGTCGACAGCACGTGCGCAACCACCACCTTGTCGAACGGCGGCGCGACCGGGCCCACCTCTTCCACTTCCAGGCCGGCCATGGTCAGGCTGTGCGACAGTGCGTCGGTGGAGATCTTTTCAGGGTTGGCGAAGGTGCGAAGCCAGGATTCCGAGAATTGCATGGCGCTTCTGATCCGGTAAGTATTCGGTGTAGTCGGTGACGAGTTTTGACGATGCGCCGCTCAGGCGAACTGGCGCAGGAAGCGCACATCGCCCTCGAAGAACAGGCGCAGGTCGTTGATGCCATAGCGCAGCATGGTCAGGCGCTCGAGGCCGGAGCCGAACGCGAAACCGATATAGCGCTCGGGATCGAGGCCCATGTTGCGCAGCACGTTCGGATGCACCTGGCCCGAACCGGAGATTTCCAGCCACTTGCCATTGCCGAAGGCCATGTCGATTTCCGCCGACGGCTCGGTGAACGGGAAGTACGACGGACGGAAGCGCACCTGGATGTCATCGCGCTCGAAGAACTTGCGCAGGAAATCGGTGTACACGCCCTTCAGGTCGGCAAAGCTGACGTCCTCGCCGATCCACAGGCCTTCGACCTGGTTGAACATCGGCGAGTGCGTGGCGTCGCTGTCGACGCGGTAGGTACGGCCCGGGCAGATCACCTTGATCGGCGGCATCGCCTTGCCCGCGTACTTTTCCACGTGCATCTTGGCGTAGCGCACCTGCATCGGGCTGGTGTGCGTGCGCAGCAGCAGGAGCTTGTCGTCGCTGTCGCGGCCGTCGACGTAGAACGTGTCCTGCATCGAACGCGCCGGATGGTTGTCCGGGTTGTTCAGCGCGGTGAAGTTCATCCAGTCGGTTTCGATCTCGGGGCCGTCGGCCACGTCGAAGCCGATCGAGCCGAAGATCTGCTCGACGCGCTCCCAGGTGCGCATCACCGGATGCAGGCTGCCGCGCGCCACCGCGCGGCCCGGCAGCGTGACGTCGATGGCCTCGGCGGCCAGGCGCGCGTTCATCAGCGCATCGGCCAGCGCCTGGCGGCGCGCCTGCAGCGCGGCTTCCACCTGCTGCTTGACCTGGTTGATGCGCGCGCCCTCGCTCTTGCGGGTCTCCGGGTCGAGCTTGCCGAGGCCCTTGAGCAGTTCGGTCAGCGCGCCGGTCTTGCCCAGGAAGCGGGCCTTTTCGTTTTCCAGCGTGGCGTTGTCATTGGCGGCGGCGAAAGCGGCCTGGGCGTCAGCGACGATTTGGTCCAGATCCTGAGACATGGCGGCGGTCGTGGAGTGTTCTGGCGTCGGCGGAACCCTGTCGCGAAACAAGGCCGGCCCGACGTGGGTTGGCACTTCGTGCGGTATGCGTTTCCGGATGCAGTCTCGTCAAGCAACGCAAAACGGCATCCGGAACCGCAAATAAAAACGGGGCTCGATGAGGAGCCCCGTTTCAGCAGACCTTGCGGTCAGCGGTCGACCTTGCGGTCGGTGCTTGCCCGGCAGCGCTTGCGCGCTACCGGAGCCGGCATCAGGCAACGGTGGCTTTCACCTGGTTGACGATGGCGGCAAAGGCAGGCTTGTCGTGAATAGCCATGTCCGACAGCACCTTGCGGTCCAGTTCAATCGAGGCCTTCTTCAGACCGTTCATGAACACGCTGTAGGTCATGCCATGCTCACGCGTCGCGGCATTGATACGCGCAATCCACAGAGCGCGGAACACGCGCTTCTTGTTGCGGCGATCGCGGTACGCGTACTGGCCAGCACGCATGACCGCCTGCTTGGCGATGCGATAGACATTATTGCGACGGCCGCGGTAACCCTTGGCAGCGTCGATAACCTTCTTGTGACGGGCCCGTGCAGTGACCCCACGCTTTACTCGAGGCATGTAATTCTCCTTTCGTTGTCGTCAGGGGTTATGCGTAAGGCATCATCGCGCGCACCGACTTCAGATTCGTCTCATGGACGTCCTGAGTACCGCGCAGTTGACGCTTGTTCTTGGTGGTCTTCTTGGTCAGGATGTGACGCTTGAAGGCCTGGCCACGCTTGAACGAACCGTTCGGACGGGCAGTAAAGCGCTTGGAAGCGCTTTTCTTCGTCTTCATCTTCGGCATGAAAAACTCCAGCTCATATGACATGCATGCAGGTGGACGGCTTACGCCGACGCTTGCAAGACCCGCATCCACTTGTTGTTGCACGATGGTCCTTGCGGACCCCGCGCGACTTCCGCACGAAGCAGCGCCGGGATGACTGGCATCCCGGCCGCCGCACCGCGCAGGAATTACTTCTTCTTCTTGGGGGCGAGCACCATCACCATCTGGCGCCCTTCCATCTTCGGCATCTGCTCGACCTGGCCGATCTCTTCCAGGTCCGCCTTCAGGCGTTCGAGCATGCGCGCGCCGATTTCCTGGTGGGCCATCTCGCGACCACGGAACCGCAGCGTGATCTTGGTCTTGTCGCCATCTTCCAGGAAGCGCTTCAGGTTGCGCAGCTTGACGTTGTAGTCGCCATCATCCGTACCCGGCCGGAACTTGACTTCCTTGACCTGGATGATCTTCTGCTTCAGCTTGGCCTCGTGGGCGCGCTTGGCTTCCTCGTACTTGAACTTCCCGTAATCCATGATCCGGGCGACGGGCGGAGTCGCGTTGGGGGCGATCTCCACCAGGTCCAAGTCCTTGTCCTCAGCCAGCCGCAGAGCGTCCATGAACTTGACGATGCCGAGCTGCTCGTTATCAACCCCTACCAGGCGCAGTTCAGGCGCGCTGATTTCCCGGTTGATGCGATGACCTTTGTCCGTAGCGATGTTGCGTTACCTCAAGAAGACAAAAAAACAAGCCGTGCTCACCACCCTCAGGCTTTGCTGGCGACGTCGTGTTGCAGACGCTCAGCAAACGCGGAGACAGGCATCACACCCAGATCCACGTTGCCACGGGCACGCACGGCCACTTGATTGGCATCCCGCTCCTTGTCACCCACTACCAGCAGGTAGGGGACCTTTTGAAGCGAATGCTCGCGGATTTTATACGTAATTTTCTCGTTACGCAAATCGGCCTTGGCCCTAAACCCTTGTTTTTGCAGCAATTGCACGACGCTTTCGGCGTATTCTGCCTGCGAATCCGCAATATTCATCACCACCACCTGGTCCGGGGCCAGCCAGGCCGGCAGCGCACCGGCGTGGTTTTCCAGCAGGATGCCCAGGAAGCGCTCGAACGAGCCCAGGATGGCGCGATGGAGCATCACCGGGCGCTTGCGCGAGTTGTCCTCGGAGACGTACTCGGCATCCAGGCGCTCGGGCAGTACCAGGTCCAGTTGCAGCGTGCCGCACTGCCACGAGCGGCCGATCGCGTCCTTGATGTGGTATTCCACCTTCGGGCCGTAGAAGGCGCCCTCGCCGGGCAGCTCCTCCCAATCCACGCCGCAGGCGCGCAGCGCCAGGCGCAGGCCTTCCTCGGCATGGTCCCAGATCTCGTCCGAGCCGGCGCGCTGGTCCGGGCGCAGCGACAGCTTGACCTTCACATCCTTGAAGCCGAAGTCGTCATAGACCGAGAACGCCAGTTCGTTGAAGGCCTTGGCCTCGGCGACGATCTGCTCTTCCGTGCAGAAGATATGCGCATCGTCCTGCACAAAGCCGCGCACGCGCATCAGCCCGTGCAGCGCGCCGGACGGCTCGTTGCGATGGCAGGCACCGAACTCGGCCAGGCGCAGCGGCAGGTCGCGGTACGAGCGCAGGCCGTGGTTGAAGATCTGCACATGGCCCGGGCAATTCATCGGCTTGATCGCGTAGTCGCGCTTCTCCGACTCCGTGACGAACATGTTCTCCTTGTAGTTCTGCCAGTGGCCTGACTTCTCCCACAGCGAACGATCCATCACCTGGGGCGTGCGCACCTCGTCATAGCCGGCTTCCGTCAGGCGGCCGCGCATGTACTGCTCGACGGCCTGCCACACCTGCCAGCCCTTGGGGTGCCAGAACACCATGCCGGGCGCCTCTTCCTGCAGGTGGAACAGGTCCAGCGTCTTGCCCAGCTTGCGGTGGTCGCGCTTCTCGGCCTCTTCCAGCATGTGCAGGTAGGCTTCCTGGTCTTCCTTCTTCGCCCATGCCGTGCCGTAGATGCGCTGGAGCATCTCGTTATTGGCATCGCCGCGCCAGTAGGCGCCGGCCACCTTCATCAGCTTGAAGACCTTGAGCTTGCCCGTCGACGGCACGTGCGGCCCGCGGCACAGGTCGACGAAATTGCCTTCGCGGTACAGGCCGATTTCCTGGTCGGCCGGAATCGAGCCGATGATCTCGGCCTTGTACTTCTCGCCCATCGACTCGAACAGCGCCACCGCCTCATCGCGGTTCCACACTTCGCGCGTGACTTTTTCGTCCTTGCGGGCCAACTCCGTCATCTTCTTCTCGATGGCGGCGAGGTCTTCCGGCGTGAAGGGGCGCTTGTAGGCGAAGTCGTAGTAGAAGCCGTTCTCGATCACCGGCCCGATCGTCACCTGCGCGTCCGGGTACAGCTCCTTGACGGCATAGGCCAGCAAGTGCGCCGTGGAGTGGCGGATCACATCGACGCCGTCGGCATCCTTGTCCGTGACGATGGCCAGTTCCGCATCGCGCCCGATCCTGTAGCTGGTGTCGACCAGTTGGCCATCCACCTTGCCGGCCAGCGCGGCCTTGGCCAGGCCGGCGCCGATGCTCTGCGCCACTTCGGCAACCGTCACCGGGCCGGGAAACTCGCGGCGGGACCCGTCCGGCAGCGTGATTGCGATCATTTCGACTCTCCAGGTTCCGCCGGCGGCGCCTTGCACCTCGCCTGAGCGGATCAAACTGCATCTTGTGGCACCGGCCCGCATGCCTGCGCGCTGGCGATCTGTTCTTGGCTGCCCCGCCCTGCCGCGCGGGAAGGCGGCAGCTTATCAGGGCTGCTGGCAAGCGACGGACGAAAAAAAACGCGGCCAAGGCCGCGTTTCTCTTTGTCAAACCCGATCCAACCGGGCCGAAGGCGCACCTCGACTACTGTCGCTTGCCAGCGGTAGTAGTTCGCGGTGTCATAACCATGATGCGCTTCCGTTCCGTATGGGGTTGAATCGGACTTGCTTTACTTCTTTCTACTGCAATTCGTTGGTAGGCTCGATTGGACTCGAACCAACGACCCCCACCATGTCAAGGTGGTGCTCTAACCAGCTGAGCTACGAGCCTAGCGAAGCCGCAAGTATAGCATCACTTTCTTTTCGCCTGCAACACCCCCTGGACTTCCTCGATCAGCAGCAGCGCCCGCTGCAGCTGCGTGGCCTCGGAGACCTCGGCGGTGAACTGCATGCGCGCCACGCCCTTGCTGGACAGCGTCTTGACCCCGGTGACGTTGATCTTCTCGCGCGACAGCACTTCGGAGATGTCGCGCAGCAAGCCTTGCCGGTCGATGGCCTCGACCTGGATATCGACCGGATAGACCGCGGCGTGGCTTTTCTTGCCCCACTCGGTCTGGATCACCCGCTCCGGCGCGCGCGCCGACAGTTGCTGGAAGGTATGGCAGTTGCGGCGATGGATCGACACCCCGCGCCCGCGCGTGACAAAGCCGACGATCTCGTCGGGCGGCGCCGGCTTGCAGCAGCGCGACATCTGCGTCATCAGCGAATCGACGCCCACCACCAGCACGCCGCTCTTGGCGCCGCGCGCCACGCTGGTGGCGCGGCTCTTCTTGGTGACGGCGTCTTCCTCGCTCAGCGGCGCCTGGACCTCACCCTCGGGGTGGCGCAGCGCGTGCTCCACATGGCGCAGGCTGAACTCGTCCTTGGCCACCGCGGCGAACAGTTCGTCGGGGGTCTTGAAGCCCAGCCGCGTCGCCAGGTCTTCCAGCTTGACCGCGGTCTTGCCTTCGCGCTGCAGCGTCTTGTCGATCAGCGCGCGGCCCTGAGCGATGGTTTCCTGCGAGTCCAACGCGTTGAACCACGCGCGCACCTTGGCGCGCGCGCGGCTGCTGGCGAGGTAGCCGAGGTCGGCATTCAGCCAGTCGCGCGACGGCCCGCCCTGCTTGACCGCGATGATCTCGACGGTCTGGCCGTTCTTGAGCGGCGTGTTCAGCGGCACCATGGTGCCGTCCACGCGCGCGCCGCGGCAGCGGTGGCCGAGGTCGCTGTGCAGGTAGTAGGCGAAATCCACCGCGGTCGCGCCCTGCGGCAGCGCCACCACGCGCGCCTGCGGCGTCAGCACGTAGATGTGGTCGTCGATCGCGGCGTGCTTGATCTGTTCCCACGATTCGTCGTGCGCCACGCTGTGGTCGGCATCGTCCTTCCACGCCAGCAGCTGGCGCAGCCAGGCGATCTTTTCGTCGTAGCGCTCGCTGGCGGAGAACTGCCCGGCATAGCCGCGGCTGCCCGCCTCCTTGTAGCGCCAGTGCGCCGCCACGCCGTATTCGGCGAAGTGGTGCATCTCGTGGGTGCGGATCTGCACCTCGAAGGCGCGCCCGTCGTCGCCGATCACCACCGTGTGCAGCGACTTGTAGCCGTTGGCCTTGGGCCGCGAGATGTAGTCGTCGAACTCGCGCGGGATCGGCTGCCAGATATGGTGGACGATGCCGAGCACCGTGTAGCAGTCCTTGATATCGTCGACGATCACGCGGAAGGCGCGCACATCGTACAGGTCGGCAAAATCAAGCTCCTTGCCGCGCATCTTCTTCCAGATGCTGTAGATGTGCTTGGGCCGGCCGCTTACCTCGGCGCGGATGCCGGCGGTGGCCAGTTCGGACTGCAGCCGCGCGATCGCGCCGGCGATATAGCCTTCGCGCTCGATGCGCTTTTCATCCAGCAGCCTGGCGATGCGCTTGTAGGTATCGGGCTGCTCGAAGCGGAACGCCAGGTCTTCCAGTTCCCACTTCATCTGCCAGATGCCCAGGCGGTTGGCCAGCGGCGCGTAGATGTCGAGCGTTTCGCGCGCCACGCCGGGCAGCGGCGACTGCTTGGTTTCAGCCAGCCAGCGCAGCGTCTGCAGCCGCGAGGCCAGCCGCACCAGCACCACGCGGATGTCCTGCGCAAACGCCAGCAACATCTTGCGCAGCGCCTCGACCTGCTCGTGGCGCGCCTGGGCTTCGTTCTTCGACGGCGCGGCCGACTCCACCTCAGGGCGATTGCCGGCGATGGCGCCGATGCGCAGCAGCTGCCGCACGCCGTTGACCAGCCGCGCCACTTCCTCGCCGAAGCGCGGCTCGATCTCGGCCTCGGTCTCGGGCACGAATGCCGCCAGCCCGAACAGGCACGCTGCCGCGCGCGCGGAATCGTCCACGCGCAGGCCGTCGAGGATGCGCAGCATCCCCTGCGCGTGCGACTGCACGTTCTCGCCGGTGGGCAGCGCCACGCCGGCGCCGTGCTCGCGCACGTACGCCAGTGCGCGCTCGACCAGCTCGGTATCCGGAATGCCCGCGACCCGGCCAGCCAGGTCGGTCGACGTCACCATGTCACAGCGCCTGCATCAGTTGAGCGCAGCGGTCACCACCACTTCGATCAGGTAATCGGGATTGGCCAGGCGGGCTTCGACGGTGGCGCGCGGCGGCGTGTTGCCTTGCGGCACCCAGGCATCCCAGACCTCGTTCATCTCGCCGATCAAATCGATGTTGGTCAGGAAGATCTGGCACGACAGGATGCGGGTCTTGTCGCTGCCGGCCTCGGCCAGCAGGCGGTCGATATGGCCCAGCACCTCGCGCGTCTGGCCGCGGATGTCGGCCTTGGGATCGACCTCGGGCACCTGGCCAGCCAGGTACACCACGCCGTTGTAGACCGCGTATTCGGACAAGCGCTTGCCGACGTGGGCGCGCTTCAGTTCAGGAAGACTCATGGCAATGCGTAACTCGATAAAAACAGCCGGATGGCAACCTGGCCGCAACAGGGCGCGCTCAGGCGCCGGTAAAGAACTGGCGCACGATCGCGATCTGCGCCGGATCGACAAAGGTGGGGGCGTGACCCACATCGGGCACTTCCACCGAACTCACATGCCTGCCGCGCGCCACCATCTCGGCCACGGTCTCGCGCAGCAGCAGGTCGGACTGCGCGCCGCGCACCACCAGCACCGGGGCCTCGATGGCTTCGAAGCTGCGCCACAGCGCGGCTTCGCCGGCGGCGATGGCCTCGGGCGTGGATTTGCGGAACGGCACCGCCAGCTGCGGATCGTAATGCAAGCCCCATTCCAGGCCGTCGGCGCCCTGCACCGGCTTCAGGATGGCGGCGTTGAGCTCGCGCCACTGCTCGGCGCTGTGGCGCCCGAACGAGGCGCTGATGGTCTGCAGGTACGCCAGCCCTTCCTCGAAGGTCTTGAAGCGCACCGGCAGGCCCAGGTAGGCACCGATGCGCTCGACCGCCGAGGGAGCGATGCGGGGACCGACGTCATTGAGCAGCAGCTTGCGCACCGGCGACTTCGGCAGGCCGGCAAGGCCCATGCCGATCAGGCCGCCCATCGAGGTGCCGAACCAGTCCACCTGCTCGACGTTGAGCCGCGCGATCAGCGTGACCATGTCGGACACGTACTGCGGCACGATGTAGCTGTCCGGATTGGCCAGCCATTCCGAGCGGCCGCGTCCGGCCACGTCTGGGCATACCACGCGATAGTCACCGCACAGCGCGCTGGCGACGGCGTCGAAGTCGCGCCCGGTGCGCGTCAGGCCGTGCGCGCACACCAGCACGCGCGGATTGGCGGGGTCGCCCCACTCGTGGTAGGCCATGCGGTGCAGGCCCGCGGGACTGATGCACTGGACGAAACCGAGACGCGGACTGGCAGACATCTGGACTCCCTGGCAAACCGGACGCAAGGCGCCAGCAGGCGCCGCGGCCGGAAGTTGAGCAAAGCTGGATTGTACGCCGCAGCGGGTACAATGCCACAGCACAGTGTCCGCGCCCCGCGCGCGGGGCGCGCACCGCCACGGCGCGCGCCGCCCATCCGGCGGCTGTCCTGTCGTGGCGTTCCCTTTCTCTCGACGGAGGCTTACATGCTCAACGGCAAGACCGCCCTGGTGACTGGCTCGACCAGCGGCATCGGGCTCGGCATCGCAAAGGCGCTGGCGGCGCAGGGCGCCCACATCATCGTCAACGGCTTTGGTGACGCGGACGCCGCAAAGAGCGAGATCGCGCAGGCCGGCCAGGGGATCCGCGTCGGCTATCACGGCGCCGACATGAGCAAGGCGGCCGAGATCGAAGACATGATGCGCTACGCCCAGGCCGACTTCGGCGGCGCCGACATCCTGGTCAACAATGCTGGCATCCAGCACGTCGCGGCCATCGAGGACTTCCCGCCCGAGCGCTGGGACGCGATCATCGCCATCAACCTTACCTCGGCCTTCCATACCACGCGCCTGGCGCTGCCGGGCATGAAGCAGAAGAACTGGGGGCGCATCATCAATGTCGCCTCGACCCACGGTCTGGTGGCATCGGCGCAGAAATCGGCCTATGTGGCGGCCAAGCACGGCATCGTCGGCTTCACCAAGGTCACAGCGCTGGAAACCGCGCAGACCGGCGTGACCGCCAACGCGATCTGCCCGGGCTGGGTGCTGACGCCGCTGGTGCAGAAGCAGGTCGAAGCCCGCGCGCAGAAGGAAGGCATCCCGGTCGAGCAGGCCAAGCGCGAGCTGGTGCTGGAGAAGCAGCCCTCGGGTCAGTTCGTGACGCCCGACGAGCTGGGCGCGCTGGCCGTGTTCCTGTCGTCCGAAGCCGCCCGCCAGGTGCGCGGCGCGATCTGGAACATGGATGGCGGTTGGGTGGCGCAGTAAGGTGCCGCATCCGGGCGCCACAAAGGAGCAAGAAGCCATGATGCAACGACGACGTTTCCTCGGGACCCTGGGCGCGCTCGCGCTCGGCACGCTCGCCGTGGGCGTGCTTGGACCCGCGGCGGATGCGTTCGCGCAGGCGAAGCCGCTGGCCATCGACGTCTACAAGAGCCCGCTGTGCGGCTGCTGCGAGGAATGGGTCAAGCACCTGCGCGCCAACGGCTTCACCGTGACGGTGCACGACGTCGAGGATACCGGCGAATACCGCAAGCGCTTCGGCATGCCGGAGCGCTTCGGCTCCTGCCACACCGGCCATATCGCCGGCTATGCGATCGAGGGCCACGTGCCCGCCGCCGATATCCGCAAACTGCTGGCCGCCAAACCCAGGGCGGTCGGGCTGGCGGTGCCGGGCATGCCGGTCGGCTCGCCGGGCATGGAACAGGGACCGCGCAAGGATCCCTTCGACGTGCTGCTGGTCAAGGCCGACGGCGCCGCCTCGGTGTTCAGCCGCCACAACAAGCCGGCGGCCTGACGTGCCGCCGCGCCGGATGCGCCGCGGCGCATCCGGCCATGCCCTACTCCCCTGCCAGGCGCCGCAGCGCCGACTCGACCTCCCGCCACACCGCCTCGGTCTCGCCCTCGGTGCATTCGCCGTGCTGGCGCTTGACCGCGCCCAGCCGGTTCAGCACCAGGTGCTGGTCCGGCACCACGCCCGCGTTGGCCAGGCACGCCTGCACGCAAGCCAGCGGGCACCCGTCCAGCGCCAGGATCGGCCGGCCCGATCGCGCCACCCGCGTCAGCGCCGGCACGCCGCCGCCCACCCCGCTGATGCACGACATCTCCGCGCGGCCGCCGCGGTCCAGCCGCACCGCGCAGGCATTGGCCAGCTGCGCCACGCTGGAGCAGCCGGAGCAGGCGTAGACCAGTGGCAGGGATCGGGTGGGGGAAGCGGGCATCGCGCACCTTCCATCAAATCGGTTCATCGCAGGGGGCAACGCCCCTACGGAAAGCGGCCAGCTTAGTGGCAAGGCCAGTAGCCCGGCCATTCGCCGAAAGAGCTAGCAGCCTCGTTCACACGACATAGGTCGAAGCACCATCCGCCCCCTGTGACGGACTGAAGCCTGACTCAAATCAAGTCTTGCGTTTCCGGCGGCGCTGGTTTATACCCGTTCAGGTATATTGCCTGGATGCCAGCCAAGGAAAAACCACTCTTCTGGATCGGGAGCAGCAAGAAGGACCTGACGGCGCTTCCGCTCGACGTGCGGAGGTTTTTCGGCCATGCCCTGCATTTTGCCCAGCGTGGAGAGCGACATGATGCGGCGAAGACTCTAAAAGGTTTTGGCAGCGCCGGGGTGCTCGAAATACTCGAGGACGACAATGCCGGCACGTACCGCGCCGTCTATACCGCGAAATTTGCTGAAGCGGTGTTCGTCCTTCACTGCTTCCAGAAGAAGAGCAAACGCGGCATTGCCACGCCGAAGGCAGACATCGAAATCATTGGCGCCAGGCTGAAGGTCGCCGAAGCGCTGGCATGGGAGTTACGACATGGCAAAACGCAGGATTGACGGCATCGAGGTCGAGGCCAGCTCCGGCAACGTGTTTGCCGACCTGGGCGTCCCGGAGGCCGACAAGCTCCGGATCAAGTCCGGACTGGCCATCGAGATCACGCGAGCCGTACGCAGCCTTGGCCTGACACAGGAAGAAGCGGCCCACCGCATGGGCATCCCGCAACCGAAGGTCTCCGGACTGCTTCGCGGCGACTTCGCCAACCTGTCGGAGCGCAAGCTGATGGACTGCCTGAACCGGCTTGGGTACGACATCGAAATCACGGTCAGCCCCGCGCCGGAGCCGATCGGCCACCTCACGCTCAAAGTAGCCTGAAAACAAGAACCCCCTGCAAGCGCATAGCTTGCAGGGGGTTGCTGATGTCGGCGTGCGCCCGAACCTGCTTACAGCAGCGGCGCCCCCGTCTTCGCCTGGATTTCCTCGCGGCTGACGCCCGGCGCGGTCTCCACCAGCTTGAGGCCGTCCGCGGTCACGTCGATCACGCCCAGGTCGGTGATGATGCGGTTGACCACGCCCACGCCGGTCAGCGGCAGGTTGCACTGCTTCAGGATCTTGAGGTCCTCGGTGCCGTCCTTTTTCTTGGCGGTGTGTTCCATCAGCACCACCACGCGGCCGACGCCTGCGACCAGGTCCATCGCGCCGCCCATGCCCTTGACCATCTTGCCGGGGATCATCCAGTTGGCCAGGTCGCCCTTCTCGCTGACCTGCATCGCGCCCAGGATGGCCAGGTTGATGTGGCCGCCGCGGATCATCGCGAACGAGTCGGCCGACGAGAAGATCGACGAGCCCGGCAGCGTGGTCACGGTCTGCTTGCCGGCATTGATCATGTCGGCGTCGACCTCGGCTTCGGTCGGGAACGGGCCGATGCCGAGCAGGCCGTTCTCGGATTGCAGCCACACTTCCATGCCTTCCGGCACCCAGTTGGCGACCAGAGTCGGCAGCCCGATGCCCAGGTTGACGTAGAAACCGTCCTGCAGCTCGGCCGCGGCGCGCGCGGCCATTTCGTCACGTGTCCATGCCATGATGGGTCTCCTTAGCTGGCCGCGCGCACGGTGCGCTGCTCGATGCGTTTCTCGGGGTTGGCGTTGAGCACCAGGCGCTGCACGAAGATGCCGGCCAGGTGGATCTCGTCCGGATCAAGCTCGCCGGTCTCGACGATCTGCTCGACCTCGGCCACGGTGACCTTGCCCGCCATGGCGCACATCGGGTTGAAGTTGCGCGCGGTGCGGCGGAACACCAGGTTGCCGGCCTTGTCGGCCTTCCAGGCCTTGACCAGCGCGACGTCGGCGGTCAGCGAACGCTCCATCACGTACTTTTCGCCGTCGAATTCGCGGATTTCCTTGCCTTCCGCGACGATGGTGCCGACACCGGTCTTGGTGAAGAAGGCCGGGATGCCCGAGCCGCCGGCGCGCAGTTTTTCGGCCAGCGTGCCCTGCGGGGTGAATTCCAGCTCCAGTTCGCCGGCCAGGTACTGGCGCTCGAACTCCTTGTTCTCGCCCACGTAGGACGAAATCATCTTCTTGATCTGGCGCGTGGCCAGCAGCAGGCCCAGGCCGAAGCCGTCGACGCCGGCGTTGTTGGAGATGCAGGTCAGCTGCTTGGCGCCGCTGTCGCGCAGCGCGCCGATCAGCGCCTCGGGGATGCCGCACAGGCCGAAACCGCCCACGGCGATCGTCTGGCCGTCGCGGACGACGCCTGCAAGCGCTTCTGCGGCGCTGGCGTAGACCTTGTTCATGCTTCGCTCCTTCCTCGGTAGTCCCTGTCGATCTCCCCGCCGGCGGGTAGTGCGGCGGGCGACGCAAGGAAATTGTAACGGTACAATCGGCAACGGGCGGTCGGCCGTCGCCGTAACGCGTCCGACCGACAGCATACGCAAGCACAGCCGGCTACGCCATTACGTAAAAATACATAAGCAGATGCCCGCCATCGACTACCAGACCGCCTTCCAGCTCGCCCCCGTGGGCCTGGTGCTGTCACGCGAGCGCGTGATCGAGGATTGCAACGAAGAGGTCTGCCGCATCTTCGGCACCACGCGCGAGGCCCTGCTGGGCCAGTCGTTCCAGGTGCTCTACCCCACCGCCGACGAGTTCGAGCGCACCGGCGCGCGCATCGCGCCGATCATGGGCAAGCGGGGCATGTATTCGGACGAGCGCATCATGAAGCGCGCCGGCGGGGAGCTGTTCTGGTGCCACGTCACCGGCCGCGCGCTGGACCGGGCGCAGCCGCTCGGCGCCGGCATCTGGACCTTCGAGGACTTGTCGCAAAAGCGCCAGGTCACCGCCGAACTGACCGCGCGCGAACGCGAGATCGCGGCGCAGCTGGTGGAAGGCAAGACCAGCAAGCAGATCGGCAAGCTGCTGGCGATCAGCCCGCGCACGGTCGATATCTATCGGGCGCGGCTGATGAAGAAGTATGGGGCGAGTACGTCGGTGGATCTGGTGCAGCGGCTGGTGGCTCACTGACACTGAAAAACAATCACCCTTCGATGATCGCCCGAATCTCCGCCGGCACCGGCACCGATTTCTCCGCCGCATAATCGCACCACACCACCTTGGCGCCCCCCTCGGCCCACACCACCTCCGGCAGGTCGGTGCGCCGGATTTCCATGCGCGTCTCGAAGCTGGTGCGCCCCAGCTGTCCCGCATACACGCGGCATTCGATCTGGCCCGGATAGCGCAGCTGCTTCAGGAAGGTCATATGCGCGTTGATGATGACCGGCCCCTGCCCGTTCGCATCCTTGCCGCCGCGGCCCAGCGACGCGAACCACTCGATGCGCGCCTGCTCCAGGTACTGGAAATAGACGGTGTTGTTGACATGGCCCATCGCATCCATGTCGCCCCACCGGATCGGCATGACCACCGTGTAGACGTGTTTCATCGAAGCCTCCAATGCAACAGGCCCGCCGACACTGGCGGGCCTGCTTCATGACTTAGCGCTTGGCAATCGCGCCTTCCGCCTTGGTGACAAGGTCGGCGCCGATCTGCTTCTTCCACTTGTCGTAGACCTTGGCGGTCGCCTTGCGGAAGGCGTCGTGCTCGGCCGGCGTCAGGTGCGTGACCTTGACGCCGTGGGCTTCCATCTCCTTCCACGCGGGCGCACCGGCCTCGGCCAGGCCCTTGCGGGCCAGCGCGATTTCCTGCTTGCCGGCGTCGATGGCGGCCTGCTTGACGATCTCGCGGTCGGCCGGGGTCCAGCTTTCCCAGATCTGCTTGTTGACCACGAAGATCAGCGGGTCAGCCACGTAGCCCCAGGTGGTCACGAACTTCTGGCCCACTGTGTACAGCTTGGCAGCGGCGAACACCGATTGCGGGTTCTCCTGCCCGTCGACCGCGCCCGAGGCCATCGCCGGCTGCGCGTCGGCCCAGCTCATCTGGGTCGGGTTGGCGCCGAGCGCGTTGAAGGTCTCGATATACAGCGGCGAGCCGACCACGCGCAGCTTCAGGCCCTTGAGGTCTTCCGGCTTGCGCAGCTCGCGCTTGGAGTTCGACACCTCGCGGAAGCCGTTCTCGCCCCAGGCCAGCGGCACCACGCCGGCCTTCTCCAGCGTGGCGAAGATCGACTTGCCGACCTCGCCCTGCGTCAGCGCGTCCAGTGCCTTGTAGTCGGGCATCAGGAACGGCAGCGAGAACAGGTTCAGTTCCTTGACCTGCGGCGACCAGTTGATGGTCGAGCCCACCGCCATGTCGATCACGCCCTGGCGGATCGCCGAGAACTCGCGGGTCTGGTCGCCGGCCACCAGCGAGGTGCCCGGGTACAGCTTGATGTTGATGCGGCCGTTGGTGCGCTGCTTGACCAGGTCGACCCAGATCTCGCCGCCCTTGCCCCACGGGAAGGCCGGGCCGAGCACCAGCGACATCTTGTACTCGGACTTGTAGGTCTGGGCCATCGCACCGGCGGGCGCGAAGGCGGAAGCGGCCAGGGCGGCGGCCGTGGCGAGCATCAGGGCACGACGTTTCATTTCATCTCCTCAGGGGAAAAGCGTCAGGTTCTTGTTGGTGAATGCAAAATCAAGACAACAGCGATCAATAGCCAAGGTACTCCGGCAACCACGTCGCCAGCGGCGGATAGGCCAGCACCATCAGCATGGCGACAAACATCGCCAGCAGCATCCAGATCACCCAGGGCACGGTTTCCTCCATGCGCACGCGCGCGATCCGGCACGACACCATCAGGTTCACGGCCAGCGGCGGCGTGAACTGGCCCAGCGCCACCTTCAGCGTCAGCACCACGCCGAACCACACCGGGTTCCACTGGAAGGCATTGGCGATCGGCAGCAGCAGCGGCACGAAGATCAGGAAGATCGAGATGCCGTCGAGGAACATGCCCACCGTCATCAGCAGCAGCACGATCAGCGCCAGCACGCCGTACTCGCCCAGCCCGGAGGTGGCGATCGCCTGCGCCAGCGGGTCGATCACGCCGAGCGTCGACAGCGCATAGGCGAAGATGCCGGCCAGCGCCACCACCAGCAGGATCACCGCCGAGGTTTCGGCCGCCTCCTGGAAGATCGTGAACAGGTCGCGCATGCCGATGCTGCGGTACACCACCATGCCGACGAAGAGACCATAGACCACCGCCACCACGGCGGCCTCGGTCGGCGTGAACCAGCCGGCGCGCATGCCGCCCAGGATCAGGAACGGCGCCACCAGGCCCCACGCGGCCTCGCGCAGGCTCTTCCAGAACGGCGGGCGCGGCAGCGCGGCTTCGGCGGCGCCCATGTTGTGCTTGCGCGCCAGCCACACCGCCGGCACGATCAGCGCGATGCCCGCGAGCACGCCCGGGATCATGCCGGCCGCGAACAGCGCCGGCACCGATGCGCCCGGCACCAGCACGCTGTAGATGATGAACGCCACCGACGGCGGGATCAGGATGTCGGTCGCGGCCGCCGCGCCGACCACCGCGGCGCTGTACGAGCCGGGATAGCCCGCGCGCGACATCGCCGCGATCATCACGCCGCCGACCGCGGCCGCGTTGGCCGGGCCCGAACCGGAAATGCCGCCGAGGAACATCGCCACCAGGATCGCCACCAGCGGCAGCATGCCCGGACCGCGGCCGACGACGGCGATGGCAAAGGTCACCAGCCGCTGGGCCACGCCGGAGCGGTCGAAGATCGAGCCCACCAGCACGAACATCGGGATCGCCAGCAGCGGATACTTGGCCAGCCCCGCATAGAAGTTCTGCGGCACGGCCAGCAGGCCGAACATCTGCGTGTCGAGATTGGACAGGCCGATCGCGACCAGGCCGCCCAGGCCCAGCGACACGCCGATGGGCACGCCCAGCAGCATCAGGCCGATGAAGACCACGAACAGGATGATGGCAACCAGCGTCATTTCGCACGCTCCGTCGCCGACCGGCTCTGTTCATGCAGTGCCTTGAGCGCGCGCACGTTGCGCGCCATCAGCGCCAGCGCGCGCAGCGCAATGCCCGCCGACAGCACCGGCAGCCAGATCGAGTACCACCAGCTTGGCACGCCGATGCCGGGCGAGGTCTCGCCGAAGGTATATTCGTCCCAGGTGATGCGCGCACCCAGCACCGCCAGCGCGATAAACATCACCGCCACCGCCAGCGCCGACAGGACCGCCAGCCTGCGCTGCCGTGCCGCGCTGCCGCGCTCGAAGAAGAACTCGATGCGGATATTGCGGTCGCGCGCCACCGCCGCGCTGCCGGCCACCAGCGCCAGCACGATCATCAGGAACACCGAGAATTCCTCGGTCCAGGCGAACGACTCGTCGGTGAAATAGCGGACCACCACGTTGGCGAAGGTGATGCCGACCAGCAGCACCATCACGATCACGCCAATCCAGTCCTCGATGCGGGGCGATACCCGGAATTCAGCGTCCTGCGCTTCGTCGGCGGCCTGCGGGATCACCGCGGAATCGACGACGTGTTGCGGCACGGCGTTGCGCCGTGCCTCTGGTTGTTGCTCCATCTCCCCGGCCTCCGGTCCAGGGCCGCTCGGGCCATGCGGCCACCGCGGCGTTCTCGCTTTGTATGTAAAGACTTAATCTGCAGACATGGCGGATTATGCCAAGACTGGCCTGCCACGCACGAAATTTCTGAAGTTTGACGCGTACTGACGACGGCGCGCCCAAGGGGACCGGATAAGCCCAGGGTTGGCGCTCGGGCATCTCGCGGCGCTTTTGGCGCGTGGGCGGGATGCGGGGGACTGCGCCCCCGGTGTCAGCGCGCGGGCGCTCAGACCATGCCGTCGTCGGCGGTGATGACGGCGCCGTTGATGAACTGCGACTGGTCCGAGGCCAGCAGCAGCAACAGGCCGTCGAGGTCTTCCGGCTTGCCCAGGCGCTTGCGCGGCAGCATCTGGATCAGCTTCTGCCCGGCGTCGGAATCCCAATGGTGGTGGTTGATATCGGTGTCGATATAGCCCGGGCAGATGGCGTTGGAATTAATGCCATGGCGGGCCCATTCCAGCGCCATGGCCTTGGTCATGTGCACCACCGCCGCCTTGCTCATGCAATAGACGCCGATCTGCGACAGCACCTTCAGCCCGGCCACCGATGCGATATTGACGATGCGCGCCTGCGGCAGCGGGCTGCCGTTGCGCTCGGCGCCCTTGGCGCGCGCGATCATGCGCTTGGCGACTTCCTGCGCGACGAAAAACGCGCCGCGGGTGTTGGTGTCGAAGACGAAGTCAAAGTCTTCCGGGGCCACGTCGGTCAGCTTCTGCGTGGTTGACACGCCGGAGTTGTTGACCAGGATATCGATGGCGCCGGCTTCGGTCTCGGCGTGCGCCACCGCGGCGCGGATGCTGTCCGGGTCGGTCACGTCCAGGCGCACCACGTGCGCGCTGCCGCCCTCGGCCTCGATCGCGGCGCGCAGTTCCTTGAGCCGCTCGGTGCGGCGCGAGGCCAGCACCACCTTGGCGCCGGCGGCGGCCAGCACCGTGGCGAACCGCGAGCCCAGCCCGCTCGAGGCGCCGGTCACCAGCGCCACCTTGCCTTCCAGATTGATCGACAAACCCATGATTACCTCTTGTGCGGGAGCCCCTCAGCCCTCATCAGGAGCAGAAGGCAGCATATCAAAAAAAAGAACGACCGTTCCAAAAAAATCCTTGCCTGTGGGTGGCGAGTCCCGGACAATGCCGGAGATTCTAAGAACTTGGCCCGCAAAGGGAAAGAGGGAAAACGCGCGATCCGGCCACCTTCGGACGCCGTTCCAGCGCTGTCTGATCGCCGTTCGATGGCGAAATGGCGCCGATTCACCGCCGCGTCCGCGCGGCTCCCCCTGGCAGCCCCGCGCCGCGCCCGGGCCCGGTTCTCAGCACAACGATCACCGCATTTCCCACAATTGCCAGCTAGCAGCAAAGAAACAGAGGGTTAGAGACAAATGGATCAGCAACAGCTCCTGGAGCAGTTCGGCCCGCGCGAAGCCATGGAATACGACGTGGTCATCGTCGGCGGCGGCCCCGCCGGCCTGGCCACGGCCATCCGCCTGAAGCAACTCGCGCAGGAGAAAGGCGCCGACGTCAACGTGTGCGTGCTGGAAAAGGGCTCCGAGCCCGGCGCCCACATCCTGTCGGGCGCCATCATGGACCCGCGCGCCCTGAACGAGCTGATCCCGAACTGGAAGGAGCTGGGCGCGCCGCTGAACCAGGCCGTGACCGAGGACAAGTTCCTGTTCCTGAACGAGACCGGCTCCAAGGGCACGCCGCCGGCGCTGCTGCCCGAGTGCTTCCACAACGAAGGCAACTACATCGTCAGCCTGTCGAACGTGGTGCGCTGGCTGGGCCAGCAGGCCGAGGCGCTGGGCGTCGAGATCTTCCCTGGCTTCCCGGCCGCCGAGGTGCTGTACAACGAAGACGGCTCGGTCAAGGGCGTGGCCACCGGCAACATGGGCATCAACAAGGAAGGCGAGCCCACCGACAACTTCCAGCTCGGCATGGAGCTGCATGCCAGGTACACGATCTTCGCCGAAGGCGCGCGCGGCCACCTGGGCAGGCAGCTGATCGCCAAGTTCGGCCTCGACGCCGGCAAGGACCCGCAGAGCTACGGCATCGGCCTGAAGGAGCTGTGGGAAATCGACCCGGCCAGGCACAAGCCCGGCCTGGTGGTGCACACCGCTGGCTGGCCACTGGACCCGGCCACCTACGGCGGCTCGTTCCTGTACCACATGGAAGACAACAAGGTCGCGGTCGGCTTTGTGGTCGGGCTGGACTACACCAACCCGTGGCTATCGCCGTTCGAGGAATTCCAGCGCTTCAAGACCCATCCGGAAATCCGCCAGTACTTCGAAGGCGGCAAGCGCCTGTCGTACGGTGCGCGCGCCATCACCGCGGGCGGCCTGCTGTCGCTGCCCAAGACCGTGTTCCCGGGCGGCGCGCTGGTCGGCTGCGATGCCGGCTACCTGAACGCCTCGCGCATCAAGGGCAGCCATGCCGCGATCAAGACCGGCATGCTCGCCGCCGAGGCCGCCTACGACGCGCTGCAGGCCGGCCGCCAGCACGACGAGCTGAGCGCCTACCCGGCCGCGTTCGAGCAGAGCTGGCTGTACAAGGAACTGCTGCAGGCCAAGAACTTCAAGCAGTGGTTCAAGAAGGGCCGCACCACCGCGACGCTGATGACCGGCATCGAGCAATGGCTGCTGCCCAAGCTGGGCATCCGCAACCCGCCCTGGACCATCCACCGCGCCAAGCCGGACCACGTGTACCTGAAGCCGGCGGCCGAATGCCAGAAGATCGAGTATCCGAAGCCGGACGGCAAGCTGACCTTCGACCGCCTCAGCTCGGTGTTCATCAGCAACACCAACCATGAGGAAAACCAGCCGGCGCACCTGACGCTGAAGGACGCCAGCGTGCCGGTCGACATCAACCTGAACAAGTACGCGGGCCCCGAGTCGCGCTACTGCCCGGCGGGCGTGTATGAGTTCGTGCAGGACGAAACCTCGGGCAAGGAGCGCCTGCAGATCAACGCGCAGAACTGCGTGCACTGCAAGACCTGCGATATCAAGGACCCGACCCAGAACATCGTCTGGGTGACGCCGGAAGGTGGCGGCGGTCCGAACTACGTCGGCATGTAAGCCGGCCGCGCAAGCGCGCTGGCAATCGAAAACGGCACCGTATTTTCCGGTGCCGTTTTTCTTTTTATGCGACCGCGGAGGCGTTAGCGTGCCTGCCGCCCCGCTGCCATCGCCTGGTCGACTACCTCCGCCTGCAGCGCCTCGCTCGGATTGTCGAAGGCCTGCCTGCGCAGCGTGTCCAGTTGCTGCCGCCGATCCTGCTCCGACAGCCCCGAAAACGCCTCGATCTGCGCGCGGCGCGCGGCGTAGTCGTGGTAGCGCTGCTGCCATGACTGCTCGGCCTGCGCCTGCTGCTGGTAGCGCTGCGCCACCTCGGGGCCGTAGGCCTGTGCCAGCGCGGCACCGATGTCCTGTGTGGTGCGCCCAGCCGCCTGCAGGTCGGAGATGGTCTGGCTGATGGCCTGCGGGCGCGCGCTGGCTTCACGCGCGGCACGCAAGGGCTCTGGCAGCTTGGCGTCGAGCTCGGCCAGCCGCTGCCGCCGCTGCGCGTCGTCCAGGCCCGCCTGCGACACGACCTCCAGCCGGGCCAGCATGGCCTCGTCATAGGCCTGCTCGTCGCCGAACCAGGCCTGCGCCACCTCGGGCAGCCAGCGCTGGCGCGCCGCGTTGCGCTGCGCCAGCAGCGCGCGCAGCTGCTGCACCTGCTGTGCATCCAGCTTGCCGTCCGCATCCGCGAGCGGCTTGTGCGCGGCCTCGGGCTGGATCTCGGCCAGGCAGGCCACATAGCGGCGCCACAGCTGCCACGCCTGCCCGGCCGCGGGCTGGTGCACATGGCGGCGGATATCGTCATGCACCAGCGCATCGAGCGCATCGATGCCGCCGGCGTCGTGGCGCGCGCTCAGGAAATAATCGAAATAGGTGCGCAGCGCGCGCGTCAGCCGCAGCGTGCCCGCGCCATCGGCCTCGGGGCCTGCGGGCATCTCCACGCCGGCGAGCGATGGCCAGGTGGCGGCGCCAGCGGGCGCCGCATCTGCCGATGGCGCAAGCGGACCCGCGGCGATTGCCACCGCCGCCTGCCGCGGCACCGGTACCTGAGCCGGCGGCATGGTCAGCCAGTACACTGCAGCGGCCGCGGCGCCGGCCGGCAGCAAGGCCAGCCATAACCGCGGCGCACGCTCAGAGCTGGTCATTGCGCAGCCGATTGGCGTGGTTCAGGATGATCGCGCGCGGATCGGCATCCTGGTACAGGCCGGCCATCTGGTTGACCTCGTCGAGATGGTTCCAGTAGTAGCCGGTGGCCAGCACCCTGCCCCACTTGCTGCTGCACACCGAGACCAGGCCGTCATTGGCACCGGCGCCCTTCAGCGCCATCAGCCCCGCCGAGGTCGACATCATGACCGTGGACGGGTCCAGCAGGTTGGAACGCAGCAGGCTGAGCGGGCCGCCCTGCCCGGTCCAGGAATACGCGGCCTGGGTATGGGTGACGAGGTTGCCCGCGGCGTCGCGCGCCTGGCGCTGCTCGGACACGGCGCCGGGGCTGTCGCAGTCCGCGCCCAGTGCGGATTGCGTGCCCGGCATCAGCGTGGCATCGAGCCGCGCATTCTGCTCGGCGGCACCGCGCGTGGTCAGGCTCTTGAGCGAGGCCAGCGCATCCTGGTCCAGCGCCTGCCCGTTGCTGATGCCGTTGAACCAGCCGACCGTGTCGAACACGCCCTGGATGATGCTGACCAGTACCGGGCCAGCGATGGGGATGGCGCCAATGCCGTTGATCAGGTCGAGCACGGTATCGGCCACTTCGCTGCCGCGGTGCGGGCTGCCGATGGTGGTCACCGACGCCACGTCCTGCGGCGACATCGCCGCCAGCATGCGCGAGGTGGGCCCGCCCTGGCTATGTCCGATCAGGTTGACCTTGTCGGCGCCGCTCTCCAGCTTGACCGCGCGCACATAGGCCTGCAGCGCCAGCGCACGCTCGGCATCGCTGTTGAACGACGGCACCGTCGCCACATAGACCTGCGCGCCATGGGAACGCAGCACTTCGGGGATGCCATACCAGTAGTCGAGCACGCCGGCCATTTTCGCCGCACCGGTCAGGCCGTGGACCAGCACGATCGGGTAGCGCGTCTTCGCGTAGTCGCCATTGACGGTGACCGCGGCGACGGGTGTCGGCTGCGCCAGCATGGCTGCGGCGGCCAGCGCCGCGGCGGTGCCTGCCAGCCTGCGCCGGGATTTGCGGGACTGCTGCTGCGTGCGCGCTACGGGCGTGCGTTGCCCGCACGCGTGGTGTTCGCCGTGCTCCATCTGGTCTCCTCGGTGGTGGGTCTTTTTATGCTGGAAGCAGTAAAGGCGGCCCGATCCGTGGAGACAATCAAAACATTAGCGGATTCCCTCTAAACGGCTGCTACCGCGGCGGGTTGCACCGGCATGCGGGTGCTCGAAAGCAGCTGTTCGTAGATGTAGCACTGCAGCAGCGTCAGTTCGCGCTCGGCCAGCACGTCGAAGGCCACGCCGAAGGCGGGAAAGTCGGCATCGTCGCCGGCGGCCCCGGCTGGCGCCATGCGGACCCAGCCATCGATCACCACCTCGCTGTCCAGCGACGCTGTACGCAGGTTGAAGCGCAGGCGCACCCGGCTGCCTGGCGCCGGGGCCGGCGCCGTGGTCTGCACCAATGCGCCACCGGTGCTGAGGTCGGACAACAGCGACAGGCGCGCCACACCGCGGTCGATGCCGTCGTCATCGGCCGGTTCGGTCAGGTAAGCGGCCAGGCGGGTCGGTACGCGCGCCGCCTTGCGCACCGGCGTCGCGTGCTGCTGCACTGGCGCGGACAGCACCAGGTAGCGGAACGGGCTGCGGCACACGGCGGTGATGGTCGAGGTAAAGCTGTGGATGGCCTGCCCGGAGAAGCCGCGCAGCACTACGCCATCGCCGGCCTGCAATGGCAGGTCGCGCCCTCCCAGCTGCGGCCAGGTGATAAAGAGGCCCTGCTCGATAAAGCCGATCAGTCGGCTCGCGGCCGGGCGCGCGGCCTCGCCGTCGAGCTTGACATGCAGCAGCGTGCCGACCTGCAGGCCGAGCGGCCCGCTGGCGGGGCGCAGTTCGTCGGCGGCCTCGTCGCCGGCATCGTCGCGGCAGACCGTGCCGTGGTGGAACACCAGCGCCAGGTCGCGCGCATCGGGAATGATGTTGCCGCTGCCGAGCACCAGGTTGCCTTCGCCATCGAGCAATGACCAGGGCAGCGGGTGGCCGACGGGGAGATCGTTAGGGGTGAGCTGGATCATGGCGGTTTGCAGTTGGCCCCGGCGTGGGCGTGCTGGGAAGCGACGAGCCCTGGGCGGAACTGACGCACGGACTCCGCCACCTGTATTGGGCTTCTATCGGCGCCAGCGCGGCGAAATTTAGTCCGGGGCGATGGAGGTCGAGGTCGCATGTGTAGCATCGGCTACCTCCGGCAAGCTTGACGCGCCGCAAAGTTGCGGCCAGAATCCGAAAAAGCTGTCAGACAGCCTGACACATTGAGCGCCATGACTACCCTCCTGCCCCGCCCGGCTTCGCTTGCCACCCGTATCGCGCAGACCCTGCATGACGACATCCTTGCCGGCCGCTACGGCGCGGGCGCGCGCCTGCCGGCCGAGTCCGCGCTGGCCGATGCCTTCGGCGTCAGCCGCCCGATCGTGCGCGAGGCCATTGCCCAGCTGAAGGCCGACGGCGTGCTGGTGACGCGCAAGGGCTCTGGCGCCTATGTCTCCGAGACCCCGGGCGGCCAGGCCTGGCGGGTGGCCGGCGCGCCCGATGGCGGCCCCACGCTGGCACAGCTGTTCGAGCTGCGCCGGGTGGTGGAAACCGCCTGCGCGGAAATGGCGGCGCAGCGGCGCACCGCGGCCGACGTCGAGGCCATCCGGGCCGCACTGGCGGCGATGCAGGCGCAGGCCGACGGGCGCGGCGACATGGCCAGCGCCGCCGCGGCCGACATGGCGTTCCACCACGCCATTGCCGAAGCCGCGCACAACCCCTGCTTTACCGGCCTGACGGATTTCGTCGGCCAGCAGATGCTGGCCGCGCGCCAGCGCGCGTGGGAGAACACCGCGCGGCTGAGCAGCGCCACTGGCGCGCCGCGCGCGGCTGACCATGAGCATGCCGCGCTGGCCAAAGCCATTGCCGCCGGCGACGCCACGGCCGCGCGCAAAGCCGCGCAGCAGCACCTGGCGGCCGCCGCCGCGCGCCTGGGCCTGCCCGCCTGAAGCCAAATATATCGAGACCCCTGAAGCAAGGAACAACCATGGACACAGTGGATTGCGTCGTGATCGGCGCCGGCGTGGTGGGACTGGCGGTCGCGCGCGCGCTGGCGCTGCAAGGCCGCGAAGTGATCATCCTGGAAGCCGAGAACGCCTTCGGCACCATCACCAGCGCGCGCAACAGCGAGGTCATCCATGCCGGCATCTACTATCCGGCCGGCTCGCTCAAGGCGCAGCTGTGCGTGCGCGGCAAGGCCATGCTGTACGACTATTGCGCCAGCCGCCACGTGCCGCACCAGCGCTGCGGCAAGCTGATCGTCGCCACCAGCGCGGCCCAGGTGGCGACGCTCGAAGGCATCCGTGCCAGGGCGGCCGCCAATGGCGTGGACGACCTGCGCCTGATCGATCGTAGCGAGGCGCAGGCGCTGGAGCCGCAGCTGCAGTGCCATGCGGCGCTGCTGTCGCCATCGACCGGCATCGTCGACAGCCATGGCCTGATGACGGCGCTGCTGGGCGATGCGGAAAACGCGGGCGCGATGCTGGCGGTACAGTCGCCGGTGCTGGGCGGCGCGGTCACGCCGGACGGCATCCGGGTGGAGGTCGGCGCGGAAGGCGGCAGCGCCACCACGCTGCTGGCGCGCACGGTGGTGAATTCAGCCGGGCTGACGGCACCGGAACTGGCACGCCGCATCGACGGCATGCCCGAATCCCACATCCCCCCGCAGTACTACGCCAAGGGCTGCTATTTCACGCTGGCCGGCCGCGCGCCGTTCTCACGGCTGATCTACCCCGTGCCCGAGGCGGCAGGACTTGGCGTGCACCTGACCATCGACCTGGGCGGCCAGGCGCGCTTCGGCCCCAATGTTCGCTGGATCGACGAGATCGAATACGGCGTCGACGCGGCGGACGCCGACGCGTTCTATGACGAGGTGCGCCGCTACTGGCCGGGCCTGGCCGACGGCGCGCTGCAGCCTGGCTATGCCGGCATCCGCCCCAAGATCAGCGGCCCGCATGAAGCCGCGGCGGACTTCCGCATCGACGGCCCCGCCGTGCACGGCGTGCCGGGGCTGGTTCACCTGTTCGGCATCGAATCGCCGGGGCTGACCTCGTCGCTGGCGATTGCCGAGCGGGTCTGCGCGGCGCTGGACTGAAGCGCGCCGTCCCCTTCCGCGCGAAAGCTCATCACGGCGCAGAAGGCCCCCGCCGCCGCGGCCACGGCGGCGAGTCCGAAGGTATGCGCCGGCGCCAGCGCGTTCCAGGTCCAGCCCATCGCCAGCCCGCCCAGCGTGCCGCCCACGCCGTAGGAGATGCCGGTGTACAGCGCCTGCCCGCGCCCCTGCAGCGGTCCGGCAAACCACGCCTGCAGTCGCTTCAGGCTGGCGCTGTGGTGGGCGGCGAAGGTGGCTGCGTGCAGCACCTGCACCAGCGCCATCAGCCACGCGAACTGCGCCAGGTAGCCGGTCAGCCCGAAGCGCAGCGCGGCCAGCACGAAGGTGCCCGCCAGGATGGTGCGCAGCGCGTAGCGCGCGAACAGCACGCCCTGGTAGTAGAAGAAGACAATCTCGGCGACCACGCCGATGGTCCACATCACGCCGATCGCGAACTTGCTGTAGCCCAGCGTCTCCAGCCACAGCGAGTAGAACACGTAGAGCGCCGCGTGCGCGAACATCATCAGGAAGGCCGACGCCAGGAACCAGGCCACGTCCGGGCGGCGCAGCAGCGGCAAGGCGCGCGGTGGCGTCGTGCGCGGGCCCTCGTCGGCGGCGTCGCGCATGGTCAGCACCACCCCGGCCAGGATTGCCAGCAGCGCGCTCGCCACCCACGGGAACGCGCGCATGCCGACCGCCTCGAACAGCGCCCCGCCGGCCAGCACCGCGCCGATAAAGCCGAGTGAGCCGAACATGCGGATGCGGCCGTAGCTGTGGTCGAAGGCGCCGTAACGGCGCAGCGTGGAAATGGTCAGCGCATCGCCCAGCGGCGACATCGCGCTGGTCAGGAGGCTCAGCGTCAGCATCATCGCCATCATGCCGCCGTAGCTGCCGACGCCAGGCAGCAGCAGGAACGCCAGCAGCGAAGTGAACGCGCTGACGCGCAGGATGCGCACGCGCGTGTGCATCATGTCGGAGAGCCAGCCCCACAGGTAGGGCCCGGCGATGCGGCTGACCTGGAAGCTTGCCATCAGCACGCCGATCTGCACCGGGTCGAAGCCGCGGTCGGCGAAGTACAGGCTGACGTAGGGCGAGATCAGGCCGACGTAGCCGTAATAGCCCAGGTAAAAGAGCCCGAAGCGGGCATGGTCGGGGCCGTCGGCCCCGCTTTGGCCGCCCGCACGCTGCGGCGTCAAGTCAGCGGGTCTGGCCGGCCTGCGCGGGGATGCGCGGCGTTTCGACGCGAACGTCGCCGCACTGCGCGCGGTGGCGCAGCGCGTGGTCGACCAGCACCAGCGCCAGCATGGCCTCGGCGATCGGCGTGGCGCGGATGCCCACGCATGGGTCGTGGCGGCCGAAGGTCTCGACGGTGGCGGCGTTGCCGGCCTTGTCGATCGATTCGCGCGGGGTGCGGATCGAAGAGGTCGGCTTGATCGCCAGCGACACGGTGATGTCCTGCCCGGTGGAGATGCCGCCCAGCACGCCGCCGGCGTTGTTGGTGCGGAAGCCCGCGGCGGTCAGCTCGTCGCCATGCACGCTGCCGCGCTGCGCGACGCTGTCGAAGCCGGCGCCGATCTCGACGCCCTTGACCGCGTTGATGCCCATCATGGCGTGCGCGATATCGGCATCGAGCTTGTCGAACAGCGGCTCGCCCAGCCCCACGGGCACGTGGCTGGCCACCACCTCGATGCGCGCGCCGACCGAGTCGCCGTCGCGGCGCAGCGCGTCCATATACGTTTCCAGCTCAGGGATGATGTCGGCGTTGGCGGCGAAGAACGGGTTCTCCGGCACGTGCGACCAGTCGGTGAACGGCACCGCGATTTCGCCCAGCTGCGACATATAGCCCCGGATCTCGGTGCCGTACTGCTCGCGCAGCCATTTCTTGGCCACCGCGCCCGCCGCCACCACCGGCGCGGTCAGGCGCGCCGACGAGCGGCCGCCGCCGCGATGGTCGCGGATGCCGTACTTCTGCCAGTAGGTGTAGTCGGCATGGCCCGGGCGGAAGGTCTCGACGATATTGCCGTAGTCCTTGCTGCGCTGGTCGGTGTTGCGGATCAGCAGGCAGATCGGGGTGCCGGTGGTCTTGCCCTCGAACACGCCGGACAGGATCTCGACCTGGTCCGGTTCCTTGCGCTGGGTGACGTGGCGTGAGGTGCCGGGCTTGCGGCGGTCCAGGTCGCCCTGGATGTCGGCCTCGGTCAGCGCCAGGCCCGGCGGGCAGCCGTCCACCACCGCGCCGATGGCGGGCCCGTGCGATTCGCCGAAGGTGGTGACAGTGAAAAGCAGGCCAAGGGTGTTGCCGGACATGATGGAAACCGCACAGGAATTGGGGACGGCCTCCATTGTAAGGCCAATGGCGATGCCCGGGCGGCCCCTGGCGGTGCGGAAACGCTCAGGCGGCCACGCCCTGCGGCACCGGCGCGGCGGCCAGTTCCGGATAGAACTCGGCGCGCATCCGCGCCATATAGGCCACCAGGTTGGCATGCCCCTCGGCCGCGGTGCGGATGGGGGTGTCGAATACGGGGCACAGCAGGCTGCCGGCAAAGGCAAAGAGCGTCGCATCCGCCCCGCACGGCCGGTCGCCCATCAGGTAGCGCTTGTCGCCCAGGATGTCGGCGATCGAGGCCACGCCCTTGCTGGCCAGCGCCACCAGCTCTTCCTCGCTATGCCGGCCCAGGCCCTGCCCCCACAGCGTCTTGCGCACCTTGTAGCGCACCAGCCGCTCGGCCAGGCCGCGTACCGGCGCCGGCACGCTGCGGAAGAACTGGGCCGGGCCCTTGTCGAAATTGGCCTGGTCCAGCCAGCGCACCCGCGCCACCGCCCAGTAGAGATGGTCCTCCATCAGCTTCTCGGCGGCCCAGGCAATGCCGCGCTCGGCCGGGCTCAGGCCCTCGTCGAAATCGATGTGGTAGGTCTTCTCGATATGCCAGCGGATCATGGTGGAATCGGCCACGATCCGGCCCATGTCGTCCAGGTACGGCAGCTTGCCCTTGGGCGCGCGCCGCAGGCTGCCGGGGCGCGCGTGGTATGGCAGGCCGGCCAGCTTGAGCAGCATCTCGGCCTTGGTAACGAAGGGGCTGGCATCGGGCAGCCCGAAGGCGGGGCCGAAGGTGTAGAGCGTGATCATCGTCGGTCGGGTTCCGCGTGGGAGCACATGGGTTCAGCGCCAGTCGCCGCGCAGGGCCTGCACCATCTGCTGCAGCCCTTCCGGGGTGGCCGACTCCGGCGGCACCGGCTCGCCCACCACCAGCTCGAGCCGATTCAAAATGCCGCGCCGGAACGGCCGCGACATCGCCGGCGCTCCCTTGCGCGAGAAGAAGCTGCCCCACAGTCCGCGCAGCGCCATCGGCACCACCGGCACCGGGGTGCGTCGGATGATCTGCTGCACGCCCTGCTTGAACGGATTGATGTCGCCGGTGGCGGTGATCTTGCCTTCGGGGAAGATGCAGACCAGGTCGCCGTCTTCCAGCGCCCGCGCCACGGTGTCGTAGGCACGCCGCAGCATCTCGGGGTCCTGGTGCGCCGGCGCGATCGGGATCGCCCGTGCCTGGCGGAAGAACCACGACAGCAGCGGCACCTTGAAGATGTTGTGGTCCATCAGGAAGCGCACCGGGCGCGGGCTGCATGCCATCAGCACCACCGCATCGGCAAAGCTGACGTGGTTGCACACCAGCACCGCCGGACCGTCCGCGGGGATGCGCTCGGCGTTGATGCGGCGCAGGCGATAGAGGGTATGGACCAGGATCCACGCGATAAAGCGCAGCAGGAATTCCGGCACCAGCGAGTAGATATAGACCGCCACCACCGCATTGAGCAGCCCGACCACCAGGAACAGCTGCGGGATGGTGTAGCCCGCCTGGGTCAGCGCCACGCCCAGCAGCGAGGCCGCGATCATGAAGAAGCTGTTCAGGATGTTGTTGGCGGCGATGATGCGGGCGCGGTGCGTGGGCGCGCTGCGGCTCTGGATCAGCGCGTACAGCGGCACGCTGTAGAAGCCGCCGAACATCGCCAGCAAAAACAGGTCGGCCAGCACGCGCCAGTGGTGCGGCGCGGCCAGGAAGGCGCCGACGCCGCTCAGCGCGGCCGGCGCCTGCCCCTGGCTGGCAAAGTACAGGTCGACCGCGAACACGGTCATGCCGATCGAGCCGAACGGCACCAGGCCGATCTCGACATGGCGTCCCGACAGGCGCTCGCACAGCAGCGAACCGGTGCCGATGCCCAGCGAGAACACCGCCAGCAGCAGCGTCACCACGTTCTGGTCGCCGCCCAGCACATCCTTGGCGTAGCTGAAGAACGAGGTCAGGAAGGTCGCGCCGAGGAACCACAGCCATGAAATGCCGAGCAGGCTCAGGAACACGGTGCGGTTGCCGCGCGCCAGCACCAGGTTGCGCCAGGTCTCGGAAAACGGGTTCCAGTTGATGCGCAGGTCCGGCTGCGGCGCCGGCGACGCCGGGATGCGGCCAGCCACCAGCCGCCCGGCCACGGCGATGATCACGCAGGCCGCGCCCACGTACAGCGGCCCGACCATGGCGCCGCCCTGTTGCAGCCCGGCCAGCTCGCCGCCGATCAGCGTGCCGATCAGGATCGCGACGAAGGTGCCCATCTCGACCAGCCCGTTGCCGCCGACCAGTTCGCTCTCGTCCAGGTGCTGCGGCAGGTAGGCAAACTTGACCGGCCCGAACAGCGTGGAATGCAGCCCCATCAGGAAGGTGCCGGCGTACAGCAGCGGCGCGCTGTGCCAGGCAAAGCCGGCCAGGCCCAGCACCATGATGGCGATTTCCAGCGACTTGACCAGCCGGATCAGCCGCGACTTCTCCAGCTTGTCGGCGATCTGCCCGCTGGTGGCCGAGAACAGCACGAACGGCGCGATAAAGATGGCCGAGATCAGGAACGCCGCGCTGCGCGCGTCGACGCCCTCGAACAGCGCCGTGTGGTAGGTCACCAGCGAGGTGAAGGCGACCTTGAACACGTTGTCGTTCATCGCCCCCAGGAACTGGGTCCAGAAGAACGGCGCGAAACGGCGCAGGCCGAGTAGTCGGAACTGGCTGTGTTGGCTCATGAATGGGCCGGTCGGTCGGGCGACCGCCAACGGAGTGGGAACGCCGGCTAGTGTGCCGCAGCCGCGGCCTGTCCGCCACCTTGCCGCGGTCCGGCGGCGCCGACCGAGGGCATTTTCACCGGCGGGGTCAGCCGGCGCGGCCCGGCGCCATCACTCGGCGCGCTCCTCCGGCCAGTCGCGGATATACGCCTTGAGCATCTTGTTCTCGAAGCTCTGGTCCTCGACCACGGCCTTGGCGACGTCGTAGAACGAGATCACGCCCATCAGCGTACGGTTGTCGAGCACGGGCAGGTAGCGGGTGTGACGCTCCAGCATCATCCGGCGAACCTCGTTGACGTCGGTTTCCATGGTGCAGGTCAGCGGCGCATCGTCCATCACCTTGCGGATGCTGCTGGTACCGACGTTGCCATTGTTGCGAGCCAGCGTCTCGATGATCTCGCGGAAGGTCAGCATGCCGACCAGGTCGCCGTACTCCATCACCACCAGCGAGCCGATATCGTGCTCGGCCATGGTGTGCACGGCGACCAGCAAGGAGGTGTCAGGCGTCACGGTGTAGAGCGTATTGCCCTTGATCTGGAGGATGTCGCTGACTTTCATGGTGGTCTCCGCTGCCTGCGCTCACACTGAGCTGAAACTGAGGGTATCGCGCCGGCCGTGGCACCGGGGGCGATACCGGTCGCATTGTTATCTGTCTATGGGTGTGCGGGCACCGTGTGCCCGTTGGCCGATGCTAGCCCAAACCCGCCGCCAAAGTAAAGCGGGAGGCCGGTTTGCGGTCCGCCGGCGCGCGTGGGCCGGCGCACGATGCTACGATGCTGGCCGGAGACAACTCAAGGCCGACCGACCATGTCCGGAACCCGCTTCGACACGCTGGCGCTGCACGCCGGCGCCGCGCCCGACCCCGCCACCGGGGCCCGCGCCACCCCCATCCACCTGACCACGTCCTTCGTGTTCCGCGACAGCGAGCACGCCGCGTCGCTGTTCAACATGGAACGCGCGGGGCACGTCTACTCGCGCATTTCCAACCCCACCGTGGCGGTGCTCGAGGAACGCATCGCCGCGCTCGAGAACGGCGCCGGCGCCATCGCCACGGCCTCGGGCCAGGCCGCGCTGCACCTGGCGGTAGCCACGCTGATGGGCGCGGGCTCGCATATCGTGGCTTCGTCGGCGCTGTACGGCGGCTCGCACAACCTGCTGCACTACACGCTGCGCCGCTTCGGCATCGAGACCACCTTCGTCAAGGCGCGCGACATCGACGCCTGGCGCGCTGCCATCCGCCCCGAGACCCGGCTGCTGTTCGGCGAGACGCTGGGCAACCCCGGGCTGGACGTGCTCGACATCCCGACCCTGGCGCAACTGGGCCAGGACCACGGCATCCCGCTGCTGGTGGATTCCACCTTCACCACGCCCTACCTGCTGCGCCCGTTCGATCATGGGGCCGGCCTGCTCTACCACTCGGCGACGAAGTTCCTGGGCGGCCACGGCACCACCATCGGCGGCGTGCTGGCCGAGGGCGGCACCTTCGATTTCGAGGCTTCGGGGCGCTTTCCGGAGCTGTCCGAGCCCTACGAGGGCTTCCACAACATGGTGTTCACCGAGGAAAGCACGGTCGCGCCGTTCCTGCTGCGCGCGCGCCGCGAGGGCCTGCGCGATTTCGGCGCCTGCATGAACCCGATGGCGGCATGGCAGCTGCTGCAGGGCGTGGAGACGCTGCCGCTGCGCATGAGCCGCCATGTCGACAACACCCGCAAGGTGGTGCAGTTCCTGGTCTCGCACCCGATGGTGGAGTCGGTGTCTTACCCGGAACTGGAATCCCACCCCGACTACGAACTGGCCAAGCGCCTGCTGCCACGCGGTTGCGGCGCGGTGTTCAGCTTCAACCTGAAGGGCAACCGCCTGGCCGGCCAGCGCTTTATCGAAAGCCTGTCGCTGTTCTCGCACCTGGCCAATGTCGGCGACGCGCGCTCGCTGGTGATCCACCCCGCGTCGACCACGCACTTCCGCATGGACGCGGCCGCGCTGCAGTCGGCCGGCATCACCGAGGGCACGATCCGGCTGTCGATCGGGCTGGAAGACCCGGATGACCTGATCGACGACCTCAAGCGCGGGCTGAAAGCGGCCGAGAAGGCGATGAGCGGCAAGGGAGGGCAAGCCTGATGGAACTGAACCTTGCCGGCCAGCCGGCCTACGCCTATACCGGCGGCAAACCGTTCGATCCCGCCCTGCCCTGCGCGGTCTTCGTCCACGGCGCGCAGAACGACCACAGTGTCTGGGCGCTGCAGACGCGCTGGTTCGCCAACCATGGCTTCTCGGTGCTGGCGGTGGACCTGCCCGGCCACAACCGCAGCCAGGGCGCGCCGCTGGCCACGGTCGAGGCCATGGCGGACTGGGTCATGGCGCTGGTGGCCGCCGCCGGCGTTGCGGCGCCGGCCTTCGTGTTCGGCCACAGCATGGGCTCGCTGATCGCGCTGGAATGCGCGGCGCGCCATCCGCAGGCGGTGCGCGGCATCGGCCTGCTGGCCACGGCGTATCCGATGAAGGTCTCGGACGCGCTGCTGGACGCCTCGCTCAACCGCGAGGGCGATGCCATCGCCATGGTCAACACCTGGTCGCATTCAAGCCTCGCCAACAAGCCGTCGTCGCCGGGCCCCGGCGCGTGGATGCATGGCGGGAGCCAGCGGCTGATGGAACGGGTGTCGCGCAACAACCCGCAGGCGCATGTCTTCCACAATGATTTCTCGGCCTGCAACGCGTATGCCCACGGCGAGGAGGCTGCCGCGGCGGCGACCTGCCCGGCGCTGTTCATCACCGGCAGCAAGGACATGATGACCTCGCCCAAGGCGGCCCAGGCACTGGCCGGCAAGATGCGCAGCGCGAGCGTGGTGACGGTGCCGTGCGGCCATGCGCTGATGGGCGAGCGTCCGGATGAAGTGCTGGATGCGCTGGCGGCGTTTGCGCGCAAGGTGGTGGCGGCGGGCTGACGCTGGTCCCGACGGCCGGCCACGCCGGCGGCCGTCCCCCCTGCATCGCGGCGCGGAAGGTCTACACTGCAGCAAACAAGACCTGCCGGAGACAGCCATGGCCCACGCCCGCGCACGCGAGTTCGAGAATTTCGCGGCCTTCTATCCCTACTACCTGAGCGAACATCAGAACCGTACCTGCAGGCGGCTGCATTTTGCCGGGTCGACGGTGGCGCTGCTGTGCCTGGTGGCGCTGGTCGTGACCGGCAACCTCTGGTGGCTGCTCGCCGCGGTGGTGGCGGGCTATGCGTTTGCCTGGGTCGGGCACTTTGGCTTCGAGAAGAATCGGCCGGCTACGTTTCGGCATCCTATCTATAGCCTGATGGGGGATTGGGTGATGTATTTTGATATCTGGCGGGGGAGGATTCCGTTTTGAAAGGGGGGACGGGGCTTGGCGCTTATTTGGGATGGTGGTTGGGGGTGACATGCTGTCGGCCCGTTGAAGCGTCGCGGGGGCTGTCGGTGACATGCTGTCGGCTTTTGGGCCGCCTGGTTCCGCCCTGCTGGGCGGGTCACTTTTTGGCCGAGCGCCAAAAAGTAACCAAAAAACGCGTTGATTGCCCTGCGGGCGGCATGTCTTATCGTAGTGTGCCTGGGGGTTTTCGTACGGGGCTGGGCTTCCTCGCATAGCGGGACTGCCTGCCGCAGGGGTGCACCACGGTAGCAGGGGCGTTGAAGTGTTGGTTGAACGAGCCCAGAGCGCGGAGTGGTCCCTGCTGCCGGCCTTACCGCAGGAACGCCTACGGCTGCGCTGCGCGCCGGCCCTCTCGCGCGGCGTGGGCCCTGGGCACGGAACGCGTCGCTGCGCTCGCTTGGCGCTGCCGGTCTGTGGCCCGGGCTGAGAATCGTACAGCGCCTGCGACTGCGTTCGCGCAACCGCCAAATGACCGTCACCACAATTGAGCCTGCGCAGCAGCCGCAGGCGTCCCCGCGATACGGCCGGCAGCAGGCTGCCTACACCCTCATTGGGATTGTCCAATAGTGGGTGATCGAAGGCACCGCCCCTGACTCACATAGCGTAGCAGGGCCGAACGGGCAACCACGCCCAAACGGAAAGCACCGCCGCTCGAGCCACCAACGCCGTGAAATTGATTGCCAGCCGCATAGGCGACGCGCTTTTTGGTTACTTTTTGGCGCTCGGCCAAAAAGTGACCCGCCCAGCAGGGCGGAACCAGGCGGCCCAAAAGCCGACACCATGTCACCAACAGCGACCACCCTAAATAACGCCAACGTCGAACGAGAAACAGATCCCCAGCTACGCCAGCGAAACAGCCCACGCCCGTCAAGAACGAGTCCCGCCCAATCAAGCCCCAGCCAGCAAACCAGCTAATCAAAAATCAAACCTGCCCATGCCACCCCGGCGGCACCACCTCCAGCGCACGCCGCGGGCGCTGCCCGTCGCCATCGCCGGCCGTCGGCGGCAAATCCACCGGCTGCTGCCGGAACACCGCCTCCAGCGTCTGGTCCAGCTGCGGATTGTCCAGGATCGACTTGAGCGCATCCGCCCCGCGCAGATGCTGCGCCAGCGCCGTGCGCGGCAGCCGCGGCAGGTTCAGCACCAGCCGGTCGTGCAGCGTGCGCAGCGTCACCTGCGACGGGTCGCACAGCAGCGCCCAGTGGGCCTGGCCACGCTCCTGCTGCAGGCGGCCGACCAGGTGCATGGCCTTGAGCTTGTCCAGCAGGCTGGACAGGTAGTCCGCCTCGACTCGCAGCTTGCGGCTCAGGTCCAGTTCGCCGACGCTGCGCGGCACTTCGTCGCGGGCGCGGTAGAGCAGCAGCAGCACGCCCAGCGCGTCGAAGAACTCGCTGCCGGCAAAGCTGCGGCGGCGCCAGTAGCCCTGCCGGATCACCGGCAGGTTGGCGGCGATGGTGGCGCCCAGCAGGGTCACCAGCCAGCTCAGGTAGATCCATAGCAGGAACAGCGGCAGCGCGGCGAAGGTGCCGTAGACCGCGGTGTAGGCCGGGATCTCGGTGATGAAATAGCCGAAGCCGCGCTTGGCGAACTCGAACGCCACCGCCGCGACCAGCCCTGCCACGATGGCATCGCGCCACTCGACATAGGCGTTGGGCACCGCCGTGTACAGGAAGGCAAAGGCCAGCGCCGACAGCAGCACCGGCGCCGCGCCCACCAGCAGCCCCAGCCCCACCGGCATGGTGCCGACATAGCCGGCCGAGATCGAGATCAGATAGGAACTGATCGACAGGCTCGCGCCGATCAGCACCGGGCCGAAGGTCAGCACCGCCCAGAACACCAGCACCCGCTGCGCCAGCGGGCGGCGCTGCTTGACTCGCCAGATCGCGTTGAGCGCGTCTTCCACGGTCAGCATGGTCAGCACCGAGGTCACCATCAGCCCGCCCAGGCCCATCGCGGTCAGCCCGCGCGCGCTCTTGGCGAACATGCCGAGATAGCGCTGGATCGATTCGCTGACGTTGCCCGGGATCAGGTTCTGGAACAGGAACGCCTCGATGGCGTTGCGGAAGTCGCGGAACACCGGGAACGCGGCCAGCAGCGCGAAGGCCACGGTCAGCACCGGCACCACCGCCAGCACGGTGGTGAAGGTCAGGCTGGCCGAGACCTGCGGCAGCCGGTCTTCGGCGGCGCGGCGCAGCGCATAGCGCGCCAGGGCACGCACCTTTTGCAGGTTCCATTCCCGGCGCAGGCGGGCGACGCGGGCTCCAATCATGCGCAAGCAACCTCCTGGATCTGGTGTGTCGGATCGTCTGTCGAATTCAAGGATGGCCCCGTTGCGCGTGCGGCGCGTGGCCTTCGGGAGATGGCGCGGGGGGCGCATCTATAATACGCGCATTGTTGCCGGCATCCTCGCGCATCACCCCTTCGCTGTCCCTTCACCGCCGGCCGTCCCGCTCCATGACCGAGATCCTCGTCCTGTACTACAGCCGCTACGGCAGCACCCGCAAGCTTGCCGAACTGATCGCCACCGGCATCGACAGCGTCCCCGGCGCCCAGGCCCGCCTGCGCACGGTGCCGCCGGTTTCCACCGTGTGCGAGGCCACCGCGCCGGACATCCCCGCCGACGGCCCGCCCTATGCCGAGCTGCGCGACCTGGAGGAATGCGCCGGGCTGGCGCTGGGCAGCCCCACCCGCTTCGGCAACATGGCCGCGCCGGTGAAATACTTCCTCGACGGCACCGTGGCCCAGTGGCTGTCGGGCGCGCTCGCCGGCAAGCCCGCCTGCGTGTTCACCGCCACTGGCAGCCTGCATGGCGGGCAGGAGACCACGCTGGTGTCGATGATGCTGCCGCTGCTGCACCATGGCATGCTGATCCTGGGCCTGCCCTATTCCGAAAAGGGCCTGATGACGACGGCCTCGGGCGGCACACCTTATGGCCCCAGCCACCATGCCCACGGCGACAACCGCGGCCCTGTCACCGAAGACGAATCGGCGCTGGCCCTGGCCATGGGCCGCCGGCTGGCGCAGACCGCGCTGCGCCTGGCCGGAGCGCAGGCATGACCCCCGCCGCGGACAACGACCAGGCCCTGCACAGCCCGTGGCTGTACCGGCTCAGCGTGGGCAGCCTGCTGGCGCTGCTGGCGCTGTGCATTGCCTGGGAATGGTTCCTGGCGCCGCTGCGGCCGGGCGGCTCGTGGCTGATCCTGAAGTTCCTGCCGCTGCTGCTGCCGCTGCGCGGCGTGCTCACGCGCAACCGCTACACCATGCAGTGGTCGTCGATGCTGATCCTGCTGTTCTTCACCGAGGGCATCGTGCGCGCCACCAGCGACCGCGCGCCCTCGTCCACGCTGGCGTGGGTCGAGGTGGCGCTGACGCTGGTGTTCTTCACCAGCACCATCCTCTACCTGCGGCCGTACAAGCGCCGCGCCCGCGCCGCCGCCAAGGCCGCGGCGCGCAAGTCCTGAATCGCGTCCACCCATCGCCATGACCTCGCCTCAAGACTCCTTCCTGGCACTGTGCCGCGCCGCGCTGGGCCCGCAGCACGTGCTGACCGACGCGGCCGACCAGGCGCCCTACCTGACCGACTGGCGCAAGCGCTATCGCGGCGAGGCGCTGGCAGTGCTGCGCCCCGGCACCACCGCGGAAGTCGCCGAGGTGGTCCATGCCTGCCATGCGCACCGGATCGCCGTGGTGCCGCAGGGCGGCAACACCGGCCTGTGCGGCGGCGCCACGCCGGTGGCGGGCGCGCCGCAGGTGGTGATCTCGCTGCAGCGGCTCAACCGCATCCGCCAGGTCGATCCGCTCAACAACACCATCACGGTCGAGGCCGGCGTGGTGCTGCAGCAGCTGCAGGAGGTGGCGCGCGAGCACGGCCGGCTGTTTCCGCTAAGCCTGGCGGCCGAGGGCAGCTGCACCATCGGCGGCAACCTGTCGACCAATGCCGGCGGCACCGCGGTGCTGCGCTACGGCAACACGCGCGAACTGTGCCTGGGACTGGAAGTGGTGACGCCCTCCGGCGAAACCTGGCACGGGCTGCGCGGCCTGCGCAAGGACAACACCGGCTATGACCTGCGCGACCTGTTTATCGGCGCCGAAGGCACGCTCGGCATCATCACCGCCGCGGTAATGAAGCTGTTCCCGCTGCCGCGCGCGTCGGTCACGGCGCTGGCCGCGGTGCAGAGCCCGCGCGCCGCGCTGGCGCTGCTGGCCATCGCCCAGTCGCACGCCGGCGCCATGCTGACCGGCTTCGAGCTGATGTCGGCGCTCAGCATGACGCTGGTGACGCGGCACTTCCCGCAGCTGCGCTATCCGTTCGCCGACATGCATCCGCAGCTGGTGCTGCTGGAGCTGTCCGACAGCGAAAGCGAAGCCCATGCGCGCGGTATCTTCGAGACCATGATGTCGGCCGCGTTCGACGCCGGCGTGGTCGCCGACGCGGTGGTGGCGGAGTCGGTGCAGCAGTCGCGCGACTTCTGGAACCTGCGCGAGCATATTCCGCTGGCGCAGGTGGAAGACGGCAAGAACATCAAGCACGATATCGCCGTGCCGGTCTCGCGCGTCGCGGACTTTATCGAGTGCACCGACGCGCTGCTGCAGAACGCCTTTCCCGGCGCGCGCATGGTCACCTTCGGCCATCTCGGCGACGGCAACCTGCACTACAACGTGGCGCCGCCGGAGGGCGTCGATCACGATGACTTCCTGGCGCACCAGGACCAGGTCAACCGCATCGTGCACGACAGCGTGCGCTCGCATAACGGCTCGATCTCGGCCGAGCACGGCCTGGGCCAGCTCAAGCGCGAGGAGAACCGGCATTACAAGAGCGAGGTCGAGCTCGCCATGATGCGGGCGATCAAGGGCGCGCTCGATCCGCTCGGGCTGATGAACCCCGGCAAGGTGGTGTGAGCGCGCCTGCGCTCAGCGGCGCAGCTCGGTGTGGCGCAGTTCGGTCTGGCGCAGTTCGGTCTGGATATAGGCCGCCACGTGCTCGAGCAGCTCGTCGAGATGCCCGCGCAGCACGGCAAAGCCCGCATGCTGCCCCAGCGTGGCCTCATCCATGTACAGCGCCCGGTTGATCTCGATCTGCAGGCTGTGGCGCCGCTGCGCCGGATCGGCATAGGCGCGGATCAGTTGCGCGCCCTTGTACGGCCAGTTGATGGCCACATGGTAGCCCAGGCTGCGCAGGCACTCTGACACCAGCTCAAGGAACGCCGCCGAGCAAGTCGCGCCGTCGCCGTTGCTGACGACGAAATCGGGCCGTGCCGCGCCGTTGTCGACGTTCATCGCATTGCCGCGCGACTTCATCGAATGGCAGTCGAGATGCCACACCGCGCCGCAGCGCGCATGGTGCTGCGCCAGCAGTCCGGACAGTGCCGCGTGGTACGGGTCGTAGTAGGTCTTGAGCAGGTATTCCGCCATATGCGGCGACAGGGTCGCGGCATAGACCGGCACGCCGGGCAGCGCCAGCCGGCGCAGCACGCCCATGCCGCGGCCGGACTTGTCGCTGGGGCGCACGTCATAAGGCATGGCGCCGTCGATCAGGTCGGGATCGATATCGTCGCGGGCGCGGTTGACGTCGACCAGCCAGCGCGGGAAGTCCGCGCACAGCAAGGTGCCGCCCACCCGCGGCGCATGCGCGAAAAGCTGGTCGACATAGGCGTCCCAGCCCGTCAGCAAGGCTTCGGGCGGCGCCGCCAGCGGCAGGGTCTCGGCATGCAGCAGGCCGCTGTGCGGGGAATCCACCACCAGCGGCAGCGCCGCCCCGGCCGGTTCAGTCAGCGAATACGGAAGCGTCATGGTCAGAATTTGTGCTGGATGCCGACGCCCACCGTGGTCACGGTGTCGCCGGACTTGTGCGAGTTGGGATCCTCGCGGTCGAAGAAGACATAGGGCATGGTGCGCTTGCTCAGGCTGTAGCCGTAGCCGGCCTGCACCTTGCTGAGCCGGCCCTGCGGGTCGCGCTGCACCGCGCGCTGCATGTAGTTGACGGTGAGCTTGTGCGCGCCGTACGGCACCGAGAAGCCGACCAGCCAGTACGGCACGTCGGTACGCGTAGTCGCGGTGCCGGCGTAGCGGTCGCGCCCGACGATGCCGTAGAGGTTGACCACGGAGAAGTCGTACGAAGCCACCGCCTGCACCTTGTCGCGGAAATCGTTGGCCACCAGGCCGCCGCTCTTGGCATCGCGCGAATAGCCCAGGCCTGCGGAGAACTTGCCGGCGGCGTAGTTCAGGCCCAGGTCGAACTGGCGGAAATCGTCCTCCGCCTGCACCGGCGGCCGGGTATTGGGCGTGGTCGAATCCGGCCCCGCCAGGTTCATGCGCGCCCGCAGCGAGAAGCCACCGAAGCTCGGCGTCATATACCCCAGCGCATTCGACACGCGGTTGCGCGCATTCAGCACCTTGGTGCCGATCGCTGTGGCGCCCGCATCGTGGATGGCGAAGTCGACGTTCTGCGTCACCTGCGAATAGATCGGCGAACCCACGATCGTCGCCGAATCCAGCCGGCCCAGCGCGATCGCGCCAAAGCCGCCCTGCAGGCCGACGAAGGCATGGCGGAACTGCGGGTTGGTGGCGACGCCGTCGTCGGCGCCGAAACCCTGCTCCAGGCCGAACGCCGCGCGCAGGCCGCCGCCCAGCTCTTCGCTGCCGCGCAGGCCCCAGCGCGAGGCGTTGTCCGCCATCTGCGTGCCCCGGCCCTTGGGCCCCTTCTGGTATTCGATGTCGGTGTCGATGCGGCCATACAGCGTCACCGTTGCGTCGGCCGCGGCCGACAGCAGCGCCAGCGCGCTGCCGAGGCAGGCGCGTGCGAGTGCGCGCCGGGTGTGGATACCGTTCATGCTGTTGCTCCCCTGTCGTGGTCTGTCATGCAAGAAATCCCCCCTCTGTGGTCCAACTGCCGCGTGTTGCGCCCGCGCAGCGCGCACGCACCCGCCCATCCCGCGCGGGCGGGATGGAACCATTCGATCGGGAACGTAAGCGGGCCGCGCCGGGCGGCGGCTATCTAGTCATTCAGGTGACAGGCGGACAGGCGTCCGCCGATATCGCGCAGCAGCGGCACCTGCGTCGTGCAGCGCGCGCTCGCGTGCGGGCAGCGCGGATGGAAGGCGCAGCCACCGGGCGGCGCCAGCGGGCTGGGCAGTTCGCCGCGGATGGGCTGGTGCGCGGGCGGACTGGCGCCCAGGCGCGGCGCGTCGGCCAGCAACGCGCGCGTATAGGGATGGTTGGGCGCGGCGAACACCTCGCGCGCGGGGCCGCTTTCGACGATGCGGCCCAGGTACATGATCACCACGCGATCCGACATATGCTCCACCACCGCCAGGTTGTGGCTGATGAAGACATAGGTCAGCGCGTGCTCGCGCCGCAGCTGCATGAACAGGTTGATGATCTGCGCCTGCACCGAGACATCGAGCGCCGACACGGCCTCGTCGCAGATCAGCAGGCGCGGACGCAGCGCCAGCGCGCGCGCGATCGCCACGCGCTGGCGCTGTCCGCCGGAGAACTCGTGCGGATAGCGCTCGGCATAGCCGCGATCGAGCCCCACCTGCTGCAGCAGCTCGCCGGCGGCGGCGGCGGCGCGCGAGCGCTTGACCAGGCCGTGGTAGACCGCGCCTTCGGTAATGGCCTGGCCGATGCGAAGGCGCGGGTTCAGCGACGCATAGGGATTCTGGAACACCATCTGCACCGCGCGGTGATAAGCGGCCGAAGCGAGATCGGCGCGCTGGCCTTGCCATGCGATCTCGCCGCCGGTCCGCGGCAGCAGGCCGGCCAGCATGCGCCCCAGCGTGGACTTGCCGCAGCCGGACTCGCCCACCACGCCGAGCACCTCGCCCTGGCGCACCTGCAGCGAGACATCGTTGACGGCATGCACCGCCTGCGCCGGCTTGCCGGCCATGCGCGCGAGCAGGCCGGGCTTGAGCAGAAAGCGTTTCTGCAGGTTGTGCGCTTCGAGCATGACCGTCATGCCGCCTCCAGGGGATAAAAGCAGCGCAGCGTGCGGCCGCGCACAGTGGTTTCGACAGGGACCTGGGCGCACGCCGGGCGCGCGCGCGGGCAGCGCGGCGCGAAGGCGCAGCCCGGCGGCAGCGCCGCCAGTGCCGGTGCCGCGCCCGGGATCGCGCGCAGGGTGGCGCCGCGCATCGCCGGCGTCGGCAGCGAATCGAGCAGGCCGCGCGTGTACGGATGCAGCGGCCGTTTGATCAGTTCGTCGACCGGCCCCTGCTCCACCACGCGGCCCGCGTACATCACGCAGACACGGTCGACCAGGTCCTTGACCACGGCAAGGTCGTGGCTGATCCAGATCGCCGCGGCGCCGGTCGCGCGCACCAGCTGCTTCATCTCGTAGAGGATCTGCGCCTGGATGGTGACGTCGAGCGCGGTGGTGGGCTCGTCGGCGATGATCAGGTCGGGCCGGTTGATCAGCGCGTTGGCGATCGCCACGCGCTGGCGCATGCCGCCGGACAATTCGTGCGGATAGGCGCGCATGCGCTCCCGCGGCGCCGGGATGCCGACCCGCGCCAGCGCATCGACCGCCTGCGCATGGGCCTGCGCGCGGGTACGGCGGTGATGCACCAGCACGGTCTCGGCGAGCTGGTCGCCCACGCGCATCACCGGATTGAGCGACATCATCGGGTCCTGGAACACCATCGCGATGCGGTCGCCGCGCAGGGCCTGCCACTGGCGCGGCGAGCACGCCAGCAGCTCCTGCCCCTTGAAGCGGACCGAGCCGCCGGTGACGCGACCGGGCGGGTCCAGCAGGTTCATCAGCGAGAACGCCGTCACCGACTTGCCCGAGCCGGACTCGCCCACGATGCCCAGGATCTCGCCCGGCTCCAGCGTGAACGACACGCCGTCGACCGCCTTCACCGTCCCGTGCGCGAACGCGAAGCTGGTGCTCAGGCCGGAAACTTCCAGTAGTGCCATGCCGGGCTCCTTATGCTTCCAGCCGCGGGTTGAGCACGCGGCGCAGGCGGTCGCCCACCAGGTTGATCGAGCCGATCAGCAGCACCAGCGCCACGCCCGGAAACACGCTGATCCAGTACTTGTTCGACAGCATGTATTCGAAGCCGTTGGCGATCAGCATGCCCAGCGACGGCTGCGTGCGCGGCAGGCCGATGCCGAGGAAGCTCATGGTGGCCTCGAGCGTGATCGCATGCGCGATCTGCAGCGTGCCGGTCACCACCAGCGGCGCCATGCAGTTGGGCAGGATATGGCGGAACATCACGCGCAGCGCCGGCAGCCCCTGGCCCAGCGCGGCCTCGACATATTCCTTGCGTCGCTCCACCTGCGCCGCGCCGCGCACGGTGCGGGCAAAATAGGCCCATTGCACGATCACCAGCGCCAGCAGGGTCTTGTCGACGCCCTGCCCCAGCACCGCCAGCAGGATCAGCGCCACCAGCACCGCCGGCAGGCTCAGCTGCAGGTCGACCACGCGCATGATGGCGGCATCGACCACGCCGCCGAAGTAGGCCGCGGCCAGCCCGACTGCGCTGCCCACCATCAGCGCCACCACCGCGCTGATCACGCCCACGCCCACGCTGATGCGGATGCCGTAGAAGATGGCGCTGAGCAGGTCGCGCCCGGCGCCGTCGGTGCCGAGCCAGTAGTGCGCCTGGCCTTCATAGCCCGTGCTGCCAGGCCGCAGCTCGGAATCGATCACCGACACCGTGGCAAGGTCATAGGGGTTCTGCGGGCTGAGCGCATGGGCCAGCACGGCCACCAGCAGCAGCACCAGCAGCAAGGCCAGCGCGGCGGCGCAGACGCGGTTGGCGCAGAAGCGCCGCAGCAGCGAAGGGCGTGCCGGCGGCGCGGCGGCTGGCGCCGGCGGGGCCGCGGCCGGCGCCGGGAGCGCGGGAACGGCATCATCGTTTTCGGATAGAGGCAGGGACATCGGTTCAGTCTCGGTCTTCGGTTTCAGTCTTCGATAGCGGGGGAACGAACGCGGCGGGAGCTAGGCGGCCTTGTGCCGCAGGCGCGGGTCGAGCACCACGTACAGCAGGTCGACCACCAGGTTCAGCACCACGAACAGCAGCAACGTCACCAGCAGGTACGCCACCACCACCGGGCGATCCAGCGCCAGCACGGAATCGATGATCAGCTTGCCCATGCCGGGCCACGAGAACACCGACTCGGTCACCACCGAGAAGGCGATCAGGTGGCCGAACTCCAGCCCGACCACGGTCACGATCGGGATCAGCACATTGGGCACCACGTGGCGCAGAACCAGCCGCGCCCCGCCCACGCCCTTGGCGCGGGCAAATTTGATGTACTCCTGCCCCGCCACCTCGCGCGTGCCGGCCTCGGTCAGCCGCGCCACCAGCGAGATCTTGAACAGCGACAGGGTCAACGCCGGCAGCAGCAGGAAGCGGATGCCCTCCCAGCTGGTCACCGACAGCGGCATGCCCAGCACCGTGCTGACCGGCCCGCGCCCGCCCGACGGCAGCCAGCCCAGGTTCACCGAGAACACCAGGATGCCGATCATGCCGATCCAGAAAGTGGGCATGATCACGCCGCCGAGCGAGGCCGCCATCAGCATCCGCGCCAGCCGGCTGTGCGGCTTCAGGCCGGCGTAGACGCCCATCGGGATGCCGATGCCGAGCGACAGCAGCAGCGCCGTCACCGCCAGTTCCAGCGTGGCCGGCACGCGGCTGACGATCAACTCGATCGCGGGCCGGTTGTAGACGAACGAGTCGCCGAGGTCGCCGTGCAGCGCGCCCTTGAGGAAGCGCAGGTACTGCTGCGGCACGGGCAGGTCCAGGCCGAGCGCGTGGCGCGCCTCGGTGATCTCCTGCTCGGTGGCGGTGGGGCTGACCAGCAGGTGCACCGGGTCGCCGATCAGGTTGACCGCGCAGAACGTCAGCACCGACATGATCCAGAGCACCGCGATGCTCTGCAGCAGCCGTTTGAGTAGGGTTTCAAGCATGGTAGGAAGCCGGTGGTAGGCGGATACGGAGTGGCACGTCAGCGTTGCGGCACGGCCGGCGGTGCCGGGCGGATATTGCCGGCATAGGTGAAGCCGTCGCTGCGCGGCTGCACCACAAGCCCGTCGCGATAGGCCCAGGCGGCGCGCAGGTGATGCAGCGGGACGATACCGGCGTCGGACGCCAGGCGCTCCGCCGCGCCCTGCTGCGCCAGTTCGCGCGGGGCCGGCGCCATGGTGCGCATGGCCTGCGCGATCAGTTCGTCGACGGCGGCGTTGGCATAGCCGCTGCGGTTGTTGGCGCCCAGGCCGGCGGCCTTGTCCTGCGCATGCGCCACCGCCACCAGCGGCTCGAGCGAATCGCCGCTGACCGCGCCGATGCCGAGCAGGAAGGCGCTGAACTCCGGCTTGCCGCCGGCGCCGCCCGAGGTGGCGCGGGTGATATAGACCGAATACGGCAGCGTGCGCACCTCGGTGCGGATGCCGGCGCGGGTCAGCATCTGCCCGACCGCCTCGCAGGTCTTGGCGTCGTTCAGGTAGCGGTCGTTGGGGCAATGCAGCGTCAGGCGGAAGCCCTGCGGATAGCCGGCCTGCGCCAGCAGCCAGCGCGCCCGCTCCACGTCGGCGCGCGGCGCCGGCACCGCCGGGGCGAAGCCGAAGAAGCCCTGCGGCACCATCTGACCGGCCGGCACGGAATCGCCCTTGGTCACGCGCGCCGCGATCAGGTCGCGGTCGATCGCCAGGCTGATCGCCTGCCGCACCCGCACGTCGCGCAACGGGTTGGCCGCCAGCGGCTGACCCGCGTGGTCCTGCACATAGGGCGAGACCGCGCGAGCCTGGTCCAGTTGCAGGTAGTTCAGCATGTACGAGGTGGCGGCGACGGTGCGGATGCGGCCGTTGGTGCGCGCAAAGGCCTCGGCAATGCTGGCCGACGAGGCGTCGATCACGTCCACCAGACCGGACAGCAGCGCCGAGGCCCGCGCCGGCTCCTTCGGGATGAACTGGAATACCACCCGCTGCCACGGCTGCGGCCCGCCCCAGTAGCCCGGATTGCGCGACAGCGTCAGCTGCTGGCCATGCTCCCACGCCACCAGCCGGTACGGGCCGGTGCCGATGGCGGCGCCGCCGTGCGCGAAATCGGCCTCGCGCACGCCGGGGCCGAGCGAGCGCGGCAGCATCGCCACCATGCCAAGGTTCTGCGGCAGCACCGGGTTGGGCGAACGGGTGCGCACGCGCAACGTCAGCGGCCCGGTGACCTCGACCGCCGCCACCGACTTCAGGTAGGTGCGGAAGGTGCGCGCGCCCGGCAGCTTCATCGCGCGCTCGATCGAGTAGCGCGCATCGTCGGCGGTAAATGGTTCGCCATTGCTGAAGCGCACGTCGGGACGCAGCTGGAACTCCCAGGTGCGGTCGTCCAGCTGGCGCCAGCCAGTGGCCAGCTGCGGCACCGGGCGCAGCGCGTTGTCCAGGCCGACCAGGGTTTCGTAGACATGGCCCCACAGGTTGCGTCCGGCGGCGTCGAGCACATGGGGATCGGCAGCGCTGATCTCGGCCTTGTAGCCGATGCGCAGGTCGGCGGCCCGCGCGGTGTTCGCGCCAGCGATCAGCGCCGTGGCGGCCAGTGCGACGGCGGCAAGGCGCGCCCGCAAGGAAACGGCTGGGTTGGGCATGGTGGGGTGGTTCGCTTCCCGATACATTGTTTCATTCAGTGATACCGTGTATCGAAGGATAAGACATCAACATGGGTCCCGATAAGCAGGGTTTACCCCCGAGCCGTGCATCGGGCCCAAAAAAAACGGCGCCGAAGCGCCGTTTGGGACGGGAAGTGCGCGGGACGTGGCCGCGCGGTACCGGGTTCAGCCGCCCGCGTAGCCGAGTGCCCGCGACAGGTTGGCGGCCTCCGCCACCACCATCGCCACATGGCTGTCCAGCGCCTGCTGCGTGGTGCGACTGGCCGGGCTGGCAATGCTCAGCGACGCCACCGCGGCGCCGCTGTGGTCGCGCAGCGGCGCCGCGGCAGAGACGGCGTCGGCATCGCGCTCGCCCACCGAGACCGCATAGCCGGCGGCACGGATCGCCGCCAGTTCGTCGCGCAGCGCCTGCGGCTCGATGATGGTTTTCGCGGTGAAGCGCTCCAGCGGTTGCGCCAGCACCGCCTCTGCCACCTCGGGTGCGGCGAATGCCAGCAGCAGCTTGCCGGAGGCCCCCACATGCAGCGGCCGCCGGTTGCCGATCTCGGTATGCACGCGCACCGATTGCGTCGACTCGTGCCGCGCCACGCAGACCGACTCGAGCCCGTCGCGCACGCGCACGATCACGTTTTCGCCGCAGGCCGCGCCGATCGCCGCCAGCCGCGGGCCCACCAGCTTGACCAGGTCGAACTGTTCGCGCGCGGCATTGCCGACCAGCAGCGCGTTGTAGCTGAGCTTGTAGACCGCCGCCGGCGACTCGCGTGCGATCAGGCCGCGGTGCTCGAGCGTGGTCAGCAAGCGGAACGCGCGCGCCTTGGTCAGTCCGGCGCGCCGTGCCAGTTCGGTCACGCCCAGCGATGGGTGCTCAGCCACCAGCATCAGCAGGCCCAGGGCCTCATCCACCGCTTCAACGATGTAGGTCATCGATCCTTTTGGTTCAGACTCAGAAATATCCAGCGCAGATTGTAGCGGTCGCCGCAATCGTTCGCGCGCCAAGTGCGTCGCGCCAGGCTTGGATGGCCGCGTCCCCGCCCGCACCGAATACACCCTTCGGCAGTTCCGAATACAAGGCAGCGGGCAAGCTACGCAATACTCTCGGGATCGCCGTGCCAGCATTGCGCCCGCACCGCCCCCGCTGGCACCACCTGACGCACCGAAGGAGAACAGATGAGCATCAACGGCAAGGCCTACATCGTCGGGGCCTACGAGCACCCGACCCGCAAGGCACCTGACAAGACCGTGGCGCAACTGCATGCCGAGAGCGCCAAGGGCGCGCTGCAGGACGCCGGCCTGACGCTGGCCGACGTCGACGGCTATTTCTGCGCCGGCGACGCGCCCGGGCTGGGCGCGGTCAACATGGTCGACTACCTCGGCCTGAAGGTGCGCCATGTCGATTCCACCGATACCGGCGGTTCGGCCTACCTGGTCCATGTCTCGCACGCCGCGCAGGCGATCGCCGCCGGCAAGTGCAACGTCGCGCTGATCACGCTGGCGGGCCGCCCGCGCTCGGAAGGCTCCACCGGCACGCAGGCGCGCAACTGGGGCGCCAACCTGCCCGACCTGCCGTTCGAAAGCCCGTTCAGCCCGGTCACCGTCAACCTGTACGCGATGGCGGCGATGCGCCATATGCACGAGTACGGCACCACCGCCGAGCAGCTGGCCTGGGTCAAGGTGGCGGCGTCGCACCACGCGCAGCACAACCCCCACGCCATGCTGCGCGACGTGGTCACGGTCGAAGACGTGCTGAATTCGCCGATGATCTCGGATCCGCTGCACAAGCTGGACTGCTGCGTGGTCTCGGACGGCGGCGGCGCACTGGTGGTGGCGCGACCGGAGATCGCCGCCACGCTGCGGCGGCCCAGGGTGAAGATCCGCGGCGCCGGCGAATACATCAAGGGCCAGCTCGGCGGCGAAGTCGACCTGACCTGGTCGGGCGCGCGCTTCTCGGGCGCCACTGCGTTTGCCGAAGCCGGCGTGACCCCGGCCGACATCAAGTACGCGTCGATCTACGACAGCTTCACCATCACCGTGCTGATGCAGCTGGAAGACCTGGGCTTCTGCAAGAAGGGCGAAGGCGGCAGGTTCGTCGCCGACGGCAACCTGATCTCCGGCGTCGGCAAGCTGCCGTTCAATACCGATGGCGGCGGCCTGTGCAACAACCATCCGGCCAACCGCGGCGGCATCACCAAGGTGATCGAGGCCGTGCGCCAGCTGCGCGGCGAGGCCCACCCCGCGGTGCAGGTCGCCAATTGCGACCTCGCGCTGGCGCAGGGCACCGGCGGCTACCTGGGCTCGCGCCACGGCAGCGCCACCCTGATCCTCGAACGTGAATAAAGCGCGGGAGCACTGACATGACGACCCCCCACATCCCCGCCGTCTACAAGGCGCCCGACGAACAACCCGACAACCTGCCGTTCTGGCAGGCCGCGCGCGAAGGCCAACTGCTGGTCAAGGTCTGCGACGACTGCGGCAAGCCCCACTGGTATCCGCGCGTGCTGTGCCCGTTCTGCATGGGCACCACCTCGTGGAAGCCGGCCAGCGGCCGCGGCACCATCTACACCTACAGCGTGACGCGCCGCGCCGGCCCCAACCCGTTCTGCATCGCCTACGTCAAGCTGGACGAAGGCGTGACCATGATGACCCATATCGTCGACTGCGATCTCGACACGGTGCGGATCGGCCAGAAGGTGCAGGTCAAATTCTCGCCCAGCGACGGCGGCGCGCCGGTGCCGACCTTCACGCTCGCCTGAGCCGGCGTGGTCGGTAGCGGGCATTGCGCCCGCCGCCTGCCACAGCCCGCTTGCTGCGAATTTCTACTGCCGCCCCGCGGCCATGCTGCCGAAGCGGCCGCTGCTGAAGTCGCGGAACGCCTCGGCGATCTCCGCCTCGGTGTTCATCACGAACGGGCCGTGGCCGACGATGGGCTCGTCGATCGGCTCGCCGCTGAGCAGCAGCACCATGGCATCGGTGCCGGCCTCGATGCTGACCGCATCGCCGGCGCCATCCAGCACCACCATCTCGGCATCGCGCACGGTGGCCTCGGCGTTGACCGTGACCTTGCCGCGCAGCACCACCAGCGCGGTATGCCAGCCCTCGGGCAGCGCCAGGCGCGGACTGGCGCCCTGGTTCAGGCGCATGTCCCACACGTGCATCGGCGTAAAGGTGCGCGCCGGGCCGCGCTTGCCTTCGTACTCGCCGGCGATCACGCGTACCGTGCCGGCGCCGTCCGGCATCGGCACCGCCGGGATATCGCGGTCGACGATGGCCTGGTAGCCCGGCGCGGCCATCTTGTCGCGCGCTGGCAGGTTGACCCACAGCTGCACCATCTCCAGCGCGCCGCCGCTTTGCGTAAACGCGGGCGAGTGGAACTCTTCATGCAGGATGCCGGCGCCCGCCGTCATCCATTGCACGTCGCCCGGACCGATGACCCCGCCCTGCCCGGTCGAGTCGCGATGCGCGACCTCGCCCTTGTAGACGATGGTCACGGTCTCGAAGCCGCGGTGCGGATGCTGGCCCACGCCGCGCGGACGCTGCGTCGGCGTGAAATCGGCCGGGCCGGCGTAGTCCAAAAGCAGGAACGGGCTCAGCTGTTTGCCGTGGCTGGTGTACGAGAACATCGAGCGCACCGGGAAACCATCCCCGACCCAGTGCGGACGCGGTGCGCTGTAGACACCCAGAATGCGCTTCATGTCGATCTCCGAGAGTGCCGGCCAGGCGGGGCCGGCAATGATCCATGAAGCGATGATAGGTGCCGCGGCCGGTGCGCGGTAGACGGCCCGATTGCGATGCAGCGTCCTGCCGCTGGAACGATGCCGCCAGCAATCAGAAGCGGTAGCGCACGTATCCCATGCTGAAGTTGGTGCCTGGATTCGGGTCCTTGATCCCGCCGTTGGACAGGTGCTGGAAGCGGTAGCCGATGGTCAGCCGCTGCGCCTTGCCGAAGGCGACGCCCACGCCGATCATGTCGGAAAACTGGAAGGCCGAGCCCATGCGATGGCCGCCGGCGATTTCGGTGTGGCTCAGCACGCGCAGGCCTACCGAGGCCTCGACGAACGGCGTGACATGGTCACCCGCATAGCTGAGACGGAAGATCGGCGACACGCCGAACTCCATCAACTGGCTCGACGGCCGCGACGACAGCGCACGCCAGTTGGCAACATTGACCTCCCCGTCCAGCGCCAGCGCCAGCCGGCTCGACAGCTGCCACTGCACGATCTCGTCCCAGCGCGCCGACACTTCGTATTTCTCCACGCCGTGCCGGTTGTCGCGCCCATAGCCCGCCTGCATCGAGAATCCCGCCGCGCCGGCGGCGGACGGCAGCGCCAGCAGGGCGGCCGTAATCGACACCAGAGCCGCGCGCGGCAGCCCCCCTGACAATGTGTTTTTCTTCACTGACATCCGTATCTGTCGGGCAGCGCCTGCGAGATCGACGCGCCACCGCTTTGCTTTGATCACGGCTCGACACGATAGCAGCGCTTCGACGTTGCAGAAGCCCGTTCCAGGCAAACACAGTGTTCCAAAGCCGGAACAATGTTTCGGGGCGTGCTACGAAGGGGAGGCATGGCCGCCCGGCTGCAGCGTCATTCAGACAAAAAAACCCCGGCAAGACCGAGATCTTCCGGGGTGCCATGGATGGCCCGCACAGGCGCGGCGGGCCGCGCCGGCTGTCAGTCCTTCAGTTCCACCAGCAGGTCCTTCGCCGCCACCCGATCGCCCGCCTTCACATGCACCGCCGCGATCTCGCAATCGCGGTCCGCTGCGATATGGGTCTCCATCTTCATCGCCTCCAGCGCCAGCAGCGTGGTGCCCGCGGCCACGCGCTGGCCGGGCTGCACCGCCACCGTCACGATCGAGCCCGGCATCGGCGCGGCAACATGCAGCGGGTTGTCCGGCTCGGCCACCGCCCGGCCCTGGCGCGCGGCCGCGGCCTGCGCGGTGCTGCGCTGTTCGACCAGCGTGGTGCGCGACTGCCCGTTCAGCTCGAACTGGACCTTGATCTTGCCTTCGTCGGCATCGGGATGGGTGCCCTGCAGCGACACCAGCAGGGTCTTGCCGGGCTCGATGTCGATCGCCACCTCTTCCTGCGGCTGCAGGCCGTACAGGTAGGCCGGCGTGGGCACCACCGAGGTATCGCTGTACTGGCGCACATGCGCGTGGTACTCGGCGGCCTGCTTGGGATACATCAGGTACGAGGCCAGCTGGCGGTCGTCGAGCGGCTGCTCGCACGCCGCCGCGCCCGCGGCGCGGGCCGCGTCGAGGTCGACCGGTGCGATCTGGTCGCCGGGCCGGTACGGCGCCGGCGGCTCGCCGCGCAGCACCTTGCGCGACAGCGCCGCCGGGAAGCCGTCGGGCGGGAAGCCCAGCTCGCCCCGGAACAGCGACACCACCGATTCCGGGAAGGCGATCTCCTTGCCCGGGTCGCACACGTCCGCCGCGCTCAGGTCGTTGGCCACCATCATCAGCGCCAGGTCGCCAACCACCTTGGAGGTCGGCGTGACCTTGACGATGTCGCCGAACATCTGGTTGACCTCGGCGTAGGCGCGCGAGACCTCGGTCCAGCGGTGCTCGATGCCAAGCGAGCGCGCCTGCTCGCGCAGGTTGGTGTACTGCCCGCCCGGCATCTCGTGGCGGTACACGTCGGCGGTGCCGGCGCGGATCTCGGATTCGAACGGCGCGTAGTAGCGGCGCACCCCTTCCCAATACATCGATGCCTCGTGCAGGCGCTCCAGGTTCAGGCCCGGATCGCGCTCGCTGCCGGCCAGTGCCGCGGCGATGCTCGACAGGTTGGGTTGCGAGGTCAGCCCGCTCATCGCGTCGAGCGCGCCGTCGACCGCGTCGCAGCCGGCCTCGATCGCGGCCAGCGCCGACGCGGCCGAGATGCCGCTGGTGTCGTGCGTATGGAAGTGCACCGGCAGCCCGGTCTCTTCCTTGAGCGCCCTGACCAGCGCCGCGGCCGCCTGCGGCCGGCAGATGCCGGCCATGTCCTTGATGCCCAGCACATGCACGCCGGCCTGCTGCAGCTCGCGCGCGATGCCGACGTAGTACTTCAGGTCGTACTTGGAGCGCTTGGGGTCGAACAGGTCACCGGTATAGCAGATCGCGCCCTCGCACAGCGCGCCGCTTTCACCGACGGCATCGATCGCCACGCGCATATTGCGCACCCAGTTGAGCGAATCGAATACGCGGAACACGTCCACGCCGGCGCTGGCCGCCTGGCGCACGAAGAAGCGCACCACGTTGTCGGCATAGTTGGTGTAGCCGACCGCGTTGGAGCCGCGCAGCAGCATCTGGAACAGCACGTTGGGCACGCGCTCGCGCAACTGCTCCAGGCGCTGCCACGGGTCTTCCTTGAGAAAGCGCAGCGCCACGTCGAAGGTGGCGCCGCCCCAGCACTCCAGCGAGAACAGCTGCGACAGCTCGCGCGCATAGAACGGCGCGATCGGCAGCATGTCGGCGCTGCGCATGCGCGTGGCGAACAGCGACTGGTGCGCGTCGCGCATGGTGGTGTCGGTCAGCAGCACCGGCTTCTGCTCCAGCATCCAGCGCGAGAACTTCTCCGCGCCCAGTTCGCGCAGCCGGTCGCGCGTGCCGTACGGCAGCGCGGCGCTGGTGTCGATCGCCGGCAGCACCGGCGCGGGCAGCGGCAGCGACGGCAGCGCGCGGCCGCTCATCTCGGGATGGCCGTTGACGCTGACTTCGCCCAGGTAGCGCAGCAGCTTGGTGGCGCGGTCCTGGCGTTTGGCAAAAGCCAGAAGCTCCGGAGTCTTGTCGATAAAGCGCGTGGTGACGTCGCCCGAACGGAACGCGGGATGGTTGATGACGTTCTCGAGGAACTGCAGGTTGGACGCGACGCCGCGGATGCGGAACTCGCGCAGCGCACGATCCATGCGCCGCATCGATTCCGGCGCGGTCGGCGCCCAGGTGGTGACCTTGACCAGCAGCGAATCGTAGTACGGCGTGATCACCGCGCCGCCATAGGCGGTGCCCGCATCGAGGCGCACGCCGAAGCCCGCCGCGCTGCGATATGCGGTGAGGCGGCCGTAGTCCGGCAGGAAACCGTTTTCCGGGTCCTCGGTGGTGATCCGGCACTGCAGCGCATGGCCGTTAAGGGCGATGTCCTGCTGCACCGGCACGCCCGCGGCGCGCACCACGATCCTGCCGTCGGCATCGCGCGTGTTCTCGGTCATGCCGATATGACCGCCCTCGGTGATGCGGATCTGCGCCTTGACGATATCGATGCCGGTGACCATCTCGGTGACGGTGTGCTCGACCTGGATGCGCGGATTGACTTCGATGAAGTAGAACTGGCCGGAGTCGGCATCCATCAGGAACTCGACCGTGCCGGCGTGGGTATAGCCGACCGCGCGCATCAGCCGCAGCGCCGACTCGCACAGCGCGCCGCGCCCGGCAGCGTCGAGATACGGCGCCGGCGCGCGCTCGACCACCTTCTGGTTGCGCCGCTGCACGGTGCAGTCGCGCTCGTACAGGTGCACCAGGTTGCCATGCGTGTCGCCCAGCACCTGCACTTCGACGTGGCGCGCATTGCGCACCAGCTTCTCGACATAGACCTCGTCGTTGCCGAATGCCGCGAGCGCCTCGCGCCGCGCCGCGGCCAGCGCGCCCTCCAGGTCCTGCTCGCTTTCGAGCACGCGCATGCCGCGCCCCCCGCCGCCCCAGCTCGCCTTCAGCATCAGCGGATAGCCGATGCCGGCGGCCAGGCGCTTGCACGCCTCCAGGTCATGCGGCAATGGATCGGTGGCCGGCATTACCGGCACGCCCGCGGCGATCGCCGCGTTGCGCGCCGCGACCTTGTTGCCGAGCTTGCGCATCACCTCCGGCAACGGGCCGATCCAGCGGATGCCGGCATCGATCACGGCCTGCGCGAACTCCGGGTTCTCCGACAGGAAGCCATAGCCCGGATGGATCGCGTCGACCCCGGCCTGCCGCGCAATGCGCAGGATGTCGTCGATATCGAGATAAGCCGCCAGCGGCTTCTTGCCCTCGCCGACCAGATAGCTCTCGTCGGCCTTGAAGCGATGCAGCGCGAGGCGGTCTTCCTTCGAATAGATCGCCACCGTGCGGACGTTCATCTCGGCGGCCGCGCGCATCACGCGGATGGCGATCTCGGAGCGGTTGGCAATCAGCAGGGATTGGATCGGGCGGTAGTCCATGGCGGCAAGAAAATAGCCCTCCGTGCGCGGTGGCCACGGAAAGTCGGGTGATGGGGAATGGCGGATCACAGGCGGCAACCAGCATGCGCCTGCATCCTGGTGGGCGCAAGAAACGAGCCACCGACGCTCTTGTTGATTTACAAAAGGATTTTCAGCGCCGCCACGCCGGCCTGGAATTCAAAACTGAAATTCCCACGCCGTTTTCATGCGAATTCCAGCTATCGCCCCGCGCTGGCCTTGTCCACCTGCAGGGCGAATTCGATGCACTCCGCGCTCGGCCCCGTCCACTGGCCAAACCCGATCCAGCCATGCCCCCTCAGCGTGACCTCGTCGCGGCGCAAAATGAATGGCTCGGCGCCATCCATGCTGACGTGGGTGCCGTTCGAGCTCCTGTCGATCAGTACATAGCGGCCGGCGCGCGGCTCGGCCATGGCCTGGAACCGCGACGCCAGGCGGTCCGACACCACGATGGTCATGCCGGCGTCACGCCCGATGGTGACCGGCGCCGAGACCGCGTTCATCTCGACCACGGTGTCCCGGTAGCGCAAGGTGAGGAAAGCGGCATGCGACAGCGGCTCCTTGAACCCCGCGATCAGGGTCAGGTCGGTGGCCTGCTGCCAGATCGCCTCGTACAACTCGACCGGCTGCGCCCTGCCGCGCACGTGGATCGGGTACAGGTAGCGCGTCATCTGGCGCAGCGGCGCGGGCAGGTCCGCCACCGCGTCCTTGCTGGTGATGATCTGGCCGCGCGCGGCGAGCCCGGACAGCCGCGCGGCCAGGTTCACGGCATCGCCGAAGACATCGCCGGACGCGTCGAACAGGATCGGGCCATGGTGGAAGCCGATGTGGGACGACATGGTGAAGCCGGCCACGGGCGGCAGTTCCGCAACGGCCCGCTGTATGTCCAATGCCGCCTGCAACGCCTGCTCTGCGCAGGGGAACAGCACCATGACCTCGTCGCCGATGGTCTTGATGAGCCGGCCTTGCGCGGCCTCGGAACAGGATTTCATCGCAGCGATGCAACGGGCGACCGCGGCAAGGGCGGCGGCGTTGCCCGCGCGCTCATAGAGCCGCGTACTGCCGCTGACATCCGCGAACAGTACCGAACCCTCCGACGCCTGGTGCAGCAGTTCCCGGTCCATGTGCATCCTGATCCGTCCCGCCATCGCGGTGAGGCGACCCGGCCAGCTGCCGGCGCCACGCCTCCGCATGCAGGGAATTCTGGCACCGGCAAAGCCGATGCTCAATATGAATCTGGAGCACGCCGGACGAGGAAGTAAAGGAGAATCGGCGCACGCATCGGGGGAGCGGCGCAAGGCCACGCGAACGGATTGCCGATGGGGTGGGATGCGCCCTGCGGGGCGCCAGAAAAAACAAAACCCCGGAAGACCGCGATCTTCCGGGGTTCCGCCGCCAAGGACGGTTGTCATTGGCGGAGACGGAGGGATTCGAACCCTCGATCCAGGTTTTGGCCCGGATGCTCCCTTAGCAGGGGAGTGCCTTCGACCTCTCGGCCACGTCTCCCAAACTTGCGTTGTGTGAGGGAGCCACACAACGAAGCGCGTATTCTAGCGATGCCGCCGGGGTTGGTCAATGAAAAATCGATGACTCAACACAAATTTTGCGGCCTCGCCAGAAAAGCTTACGAACGGATCACGCCTGTTCCAGTTCGAAGGCCTTGTGCAGCGCGCGCACGGCCAGCTCCATGTACTTCTCGTCGATCAGCACCGAGATCTTGATTTCCGAGGTGGAGATCATCTGGATGTTGATGCCCTCTTCCGACAGCGTGCGGAACATCTTGCTGGCGATGCCGACGTGCGAGCGCATGCCCACGCCCACCACCGACACCTTCGACACCTTGGGGTCGCCCGACACGCTGCCGGCGCCGATGTGCGCCTTCACGCCATCGTTCAGGATGGCCAGCGCGCGCTGGTACTCGCCACGCGGCACGGTGAAGGTGAAGTCGGTCTTGCCGTCGACGGACTGGTTCTGGATGATCATGTCGACGTCGATGTTGGCGTCGGCGACCGGGCCCAGGATCTGGTAGGCGATGCCGGGCTTGTCGGGCACGCCCAGGACGGTGATCTTGGCTTCGTCGCGGGCAAAGGCGATGCCGGAGATGACAGCGGCTTCCATGGTGGAGTCTTCTTCCTCAAAAGTGATCAGCGTGCCCGAGTGCATTTCCTGCTCGAGCGGCATAAGCGGGTCGGTCAGCGACGACAGCACGCGGGTCTTGACGCGGTACTTGCCGGCAAACTCCACCGAGCGGATCTGCAGCACCTTGGAGCCCAGGCTGGCCATTTCCAGCATTTCCTCGAAGGTGATCTGGTCCAGGCGGCGGGCGTCCTCGACCACGCGCGGATCGGTGGTGTAGACGCCGTCGACGTCGGTGTAGATCAGGCACTCATCGGCCTCGATCGCGGCGGCGATGGCCACGGCCGAGGTGTCCGAGCCGCCGCGGCCGAGCGTGGTGATGTTGCCGTCGTCGTCGATGCCCTGGAAGCCGGTGATCACGACCACGCGGCCGGCGTCGAGGTCGGCCAGGATGCGCTCGTCGTCGATCGATTCGATGCGGGCCTTGGTGTAGGACGAATCGGTCTTCACCGGAACCTGCCAGCCGGTGTAGCTGACGGCGTCGATGTCCTCGCCGTGCAGGGCGATCGCCAGCAGCGCCACGCTGGCCTGTTCGCCGGTGGAGGCGAGCATGTCCAGTTCACGCGGAGCGGGCTGGGGCGAAATTTCCTTGGCGAGTCCCAGCAGGCGATTGGTCTCGCCCGACATGGCCGAAGGCACCACGACTACGCGGTGACCGGCGCGGTGCCACTTGGCCACGCGCTTGGCGACATTCTTGATGCGTTCCGTGGAACCCATCGAAGTGCCGCCGTATTTGTGAACGATGAGAGCCATCTTCTTGTCGACGCCAGCGATTGTGCAAAGCCCTTGAAAATACACGAAGCGGGCCGGTCAGGCAAGGCGCACGGGGACTATCTGCGCCAGGCCGGATGTGATGCCGACGGCTGGCGAACGCCATCGAACCACCGTTCGGCAAGGTCAGCGCGGTGGCATTGCCAGCGTCGGCGCCTGCGGATGCCACGCCACGCGCCAGCGCGGCGCCGGCGCTGCGTCGGGCCAGCGTCGATGCATGCCCAGCCCGGCGGCCAGCACCAGCGTGTCGCCGGCCCACAGCAGCGGCAGCCAGGCCCTGCGCCAGGCCGGGATGCCGGCCTCCTGGCAGGCCTGCTTCAGCGCCCGGGCGGGGCCGCCGGGGCGCAGCACGATACGTTCGCCGCCGCTGCGCGCGGCCAGGCGCAAGGGCTGGCGCAGCACCGCTTCGGGCACGCCGAAGGTGTCGTCGCGAAAGAAATGGAGTTCGCCGCGCCAGGCGGGCACGACGATGCGGGCCTCGCCGCGCCAGTCCAGCAGTACGGGCTCTGGCACCTGCGCCGGCGGCGGCACGCAGGCCAGCACGCGCTCACGGAAACGGCGCAGCACCAGGCCCTCATGCGCGATGGCGGGCTCGCCGCCGGCGTGCGCGACCAGTTGCCCGCGCATCGCCGCCAGCCGCGCGGTGGACGGGGCGCGCACGCCGAGGTCGCGCAGCCACAGGCGCAGCACCGCATCGGCCTGCGCGCCCGGCAACGCGCGCAGGCCCGGCAGGTCGAGTTCAGACAGCGTGTCGGCGTCGCGGCCAGACCGCACCAGCGTGGCCAGCGTGGCGGCAGCCATCTGGTCGATCAGCGCGCCGGCCTGCGCAAAATGCGCGGCGGCCTGCACCACGTTGACCGCCAGCGCCGGAAACGCCGCCTGCAGCGCCGGCAGTTGCTGGCGCAAGGCGTTGCGCGTGTAGCGGCCGTCGGCATTGGACGGGTCGTCGATCCACTGCAGCGCGTTGGCGGCACAGTATTGCTCGATGCCGGCGCGCGGCACGTCCAGCCACGGACGCAGCAGCATCACGCCGCTGTGCGGATCCAGCGGGCGCATTGCCGGCATTCCGGCCATGCCGGCCACGCCGGCGCCGCGGAACAGCCGCAGCAGCACGGTCTCGACCTGGTCGTCCTGGTGGTGGGCAAACAGCAGCAGGCGCGCGCCGCTGTCGGCGCACATCGCCGCCAGCGCGGCATAGCGCGCGCGCCGCGCGGCGGCTTCCACGCCCTCGCCCGCCGCCGGCCGCACCGACACGCTCCGCACGAAATAGCCGACCTGCCACTGCGCGCACAGCGCGGCGCAGAAGCGGTCCCAGTCGTCGGCCTCGGCCTGCAGGCCGTGATGGACATGCAGCGCCACCACGCGCGCGCCATCGCCCGCCTGCGCCACCGCCGCGCGCGCGGCATGCAGCAGTGCGACCGAGTCGCGCCCGCCCGACAGCGCCACCGCGACCGTCGACGGCGCCGCGGTGGCACCGCCAGAAACAACAAAGGCCGCACCGGCCTGCAGGGCCTGTGCGACCTTGTCGGTCAGCCGGGCGGACGGGTCAGTCCTGGGCGCCGGTTTCCTTGAACTTGCCATAGGCCAGCAGGCGCTCGTAGCGGCGTGCCTGCAATTCCTTCACGCTGATGCCCTGGAACTGGCGCAGCGACTCGGCCAGCGAGCGCTTGAGCATCGCCGCCATGCCCTTGTAGTCGCGGTGCGCGCCGCCCAGCGGCTCGCTCACGATCTTGTCGATCAGGCCCAGCGCCTTCAGGCGGTGCGCCGTCAGGCCCAGCGCCTCGGCGGCTTCAGGAGCCTTCTCGGCGGTCTTCCACAGGATCGAGGCGCAGCCTTCCGGCGAGATCACGGCGTAGGTGGCGAACTGCAGCATCTGCACCACGTCGCCCACGGCAATCGCCAGCGCGCCGCCCGAACCGCCTTCGCCGATGATGGTGGCGATCAGCGGCACCTTCAGGCCTGCCATCACGTACAGGTTATGGCCGATGGCCTCGGACTGGCCGCGCTCTTCGGCGTCGATGCCGGGGAATGCGCCCGGGGTGTCGACGAAGGTGAAGATCGGCAGCCCGAACTTGTCTGCCAGCTCCATCAGGCGCTTGGCCTTGCGGTAGCCCTCGGGCTTGGGCATGCCGAAATTGCGCATGGCGCGCTCTTTCGTGTCACGGCCCTTCTGGTGCCCGATCACCATGCACGACTGGCCATTGAAGCGCGCCAGGCCGCCGATGATCGACAGGTCGTCGGCGAAGGTGCGGTCGCCGTGCAGTTCGTGGAAATCGGTGAAGATCTCGCGCACGTAGTCCAGCGTATAGGGACGCTGGGGGTGGCGGGCGATTTGCGCAACCTGCCACGGGGTCAGGTTGGCATAGATGTCCTTGGTCAGCTGCTGGCTCTTGCCGGCCAGCCGCGAAATCTCTTCGGAAATATCGACAGCCGAATCGTCCTGCACGAAGCGCAGTTCTTCGATCTTTGCCTCGAGTTCGGCAATGGGCTGCTCAAAATCCAGGAAGGTGGTTTTCATAAAATCACACGTACCTGTCTGTGAAGGGGCGCATTCTACCGGAAATTGGCCGCTATCTTAGCGCCTGCCGGATAGCCTGCAATGCACCTGGAGTTAATTTTTATTGCCGCAATGGCTAATACGTCACTGGCAAGGGGTCGAGGCTGCGCCACATATACCAGGTCGCCACGGTGCGCCACGGCTCCCAGTTGGCCGCCACCTCGCGCGCCTCGCTGCGCGTCACCGGCTCGCCGCTGAAATAGTTGGTGGAGATGGCGTTGATCAGGCCGACGTCGTCGAGCGGCAGCACATTGGGCCGCATCAGGTTGAACATCAGGAACATCTCGGCGGTCCAGCGGCCGATGCCGCGGATCTGCGTCAACTCGGCGATGACGGCCTCGTCGTCCATCTGCGCCCACTGCGCGACATGCACCGTGCCGGCCTTGAAGTGCCCGGCCAGGTCGATCAGGTATTCCGCCTTGCGCTTGGACACGCCGCAGCCCGCCAGCTTCTCGGGGCCCGCGCGCAGGAACTGCGCCGGCGCCAGCCGCGGGCACACCGCGTGCAGGCGCTCCCACACCGACTGCGCGGCCTTGACCGAGATCTGCTGGCCCACCACCGCGCGCGCCAGCGTGACGAACGGGTCGCCGCGCGAGACCAGGTGCGCGGGACCGTAGGTCGGGATCATCTTGCGCAGGATGCGGTCGCGCTTCATCAGGTCCGCGCACGCCTCGTCCCAGTATGCAGGGCGCACGGCATCGGCGACGGTCTCGACCGGCAGCGGCACCGCCTGGGCTTCCGGCAGCACGACCTTGGCGTTGCGCGCGGCCTTTGCCGCGGAGCGCGTGGCGTCCTTGCTGGTGTCCTTGCCATCCGGCAGCGGCGCCTCCCTGGCGCCGGCCTTGCCCGGGCGCGGGCCGGCCGCCTTCGCCCGGCCCGCGGTGGCGGGCGGCGTGGCGGCAGCGGGCTTGCGCGCGGCAGCGTTCAAGCACGCCTCCACTCGGTGGCACCGCCCGGCTTGTCTTCCAGCACGATGCCCCCTTCCAGCAGCTGCGCGCGGATGCGGTCCGCCTCGGCGAAGTTGCGCTCGGCCTTGGCGGCCTTGCGCGCCGCAATCAGCGTTTCGATCTCGTCCGGCGACGGGCCGTCGGCGGACTTGCCGCCCTGCAGGAAGGTGTGCGGATCGCGCTCGAGCAGCCCCAGCGTGCCGGCCAGCCCCTTGAGCTGGCGCGCGGCCGCGGTGGAGCCGGTGCGGTTGATCTCGCTGGCCAGGTCGAACAGCACCGACATCGCGATCGGCGTGTTGAAGTCGTCGCCCATGGCCTCGGCAAAGCGCTTCGCGTGCGGCTCGTCCCAGTCCACCGCGCAGCCGCCCGGCTGGCTGTCCTTGAGCGCCGTGTACAGGCGCGTCAGCGCGTGGCGCGCATCGTCCAGGTGCGCGTCGCTGTAGTTCAGCGGGCTGCGGTAGTGCGCGCGCAGGATGAAGAAGCGCACGACCTCGGCGTCGTACGCCTTCAGCACCTCGCGGATGGTGAAAAAATTGCCAAGCGACTTGGACATTTTCTCGTCGTTGATGCGCACGAAGCCGTTGTGCATCCACAGGTTGACGAAGGGCTTGCCGCTGGCGCCTTCGGACTGCGCGATCTCGTTCTCGTGGTGCGGGAACTGCAGGTCTGCCCCGCCGCCATGGATGTCGAAATGCTCGCCCAGCAGCGCGCAGCTCATCGCAGAGCATTCAATATGCCAGCCCGGGCGGCCGGCGCCCCACTTCGAATCCCACTTGCTCTCGGGCGGCTCGCTGGCCTTGGCGGATTTCCACAGCACGAAGTCGAGCGGGTCCTGCTTGGCATCGTTGGCGCTGACACGCTCGCCGGCGCGCAGGTCTTCCAGCGACTTGCCGGACAGCTTGCCGTAGCCGTCGAACTTGCGCACCGAGTAGTTCACGTCGCCGTCGCTGGCCTGGTAGGCCAGGCCCTTCGCCTCGAGCTTGCCGATCATGTCGAGCATCTGCGGCACGTAGTCGGTGGCGCGCGGCTCGTAGTCGGGACGGATCACGCCCAGCGCGGCGGCATCCTCGTGCATGTACTGGATGAAGCGCGTGGTCAGCTCGCCGATGGTCTCGCCGTTCTCGACCGCGCGGCGGATGATCTTGTCGTCGATATCGGTGATGTTCTGCACATACGTCACCTCGTATCCGGCGGCGCGCAGCCACCGGTGCACCATGTCGAACACCACCATCACGCGCGCGTGGCCGACGTGACAATAGTCGTACACGGTCATGCCGCACACATACATGCGGACCTTGCCGGGTTCGATTGGCACGAATGGCTGCTTCTCACGCGCGAGCGTGTTGTAGATGTTGAGGGGCTGCATGAAACGAAGTGAGTGGTGAGAGGAGTCTGCCGGTTCCACACGGCAGGCAGCGCGAACGCCGCTGCTGGCGCAATGCCGTCGCGCCCCATATCTTACCGGAAGGCGGTGCGCGAGTCGGACCCGCGGCCCGGCCGGCCGGCGCGCATGCACGTGCGCACGCACGTCGTGCATGAACACCGCACGCCTGGCCGCCGCGGCATCGCCTTCGTGCCGCACTTGCCGCTTTGCTAGAATGCCGCGGAGTATAACGGACCCGTCCTCAATGAGCCTGCCGCTGCCCTCCCCGTTTTCTGCCGTCTCCGCTACGCGCACGCGCCGGCGCGGATCCCGCACCGTCCTGCCGCTGCTGGCCCTGGCCGCGGCGCTGGCAGGCCCTGCGTCCGCGCAGAACGGCCCGCTCTCGCTGGCGGTGCCGACCTCGCCGGTCGGCGGCATCCAGTCGACCGACCCTGGCATGGGCGAGGCCCAGCAAGCCGCCAACGCGCGCCGCTACGAGGACGCCATCAAGGGCTTCGACCGCGTGCTGGCCACCAACCCGCGCAATGCGCAGGCACGCTTCCAGCGCGCCTGGGCACTGGCCCAGGCGGGCCGCGAAGACGAGGCGATCCAGGCCTTCAGCGAGATGGCGCAGGACTTTCCCGAACTGCCCGAGCCGCACAACAACCTGGCGCTGCTCTATGCCAAGCGCGGCGACCTGAAGCGCGCCGAAGCCGAATTGCTGCTGGCCACCGAGGTCAAGCCCGCCTTCGCGGTCGGCTACACCAATCTGGGCGACGTCTACCGCCGCCTGGCCGAGCAGGCCTACACCGAAGCGCTGCGCCGCAATCCCGGCGATGCCCGCGCCAGTGCGGGCCTGCGCCAGCTGGCGCCGGCTTCCGCCGTGGCAGCGCCACCGAAGCCGGCCGCACCCGCGGCCACCGGCCGCAAGGCGGCGCCGGGCGGGCGCCAGTCGCCGGCCAGCGCCCCCGCGGCCAACTGACAGCATTCATCCGCAGGCCCGGCGCGGCATGCCCGGGCCGTGTCCATCCCGACTTACCGGAGTTCCCTTCATGATCCGTTCCCGTCGCATCGTCATTGCCGGCCTGGCCGCAGGCGCCCTCGCGCTGTCTTCGTTCAGCGCGCTGGCCCAGCAGAAGGCCGCCGAGCGCGTCCAGTTCGTCACCAGCGCCGGCAAGTTCACGGTCGAGCTTTATCCCGAGGCCGCGCCCAAGACCGTCGCGAACTTCCTGGAATATGTGAAGAGCGGCTTCTACAGTGGCACCATCTTCCACCGCGTGATCAACGGCTTCATGGTGCAGGGCGGCGGCTTCGACCGCGACATGAAGGAAAAGCCCACGCGCGCGCCGATCCCGCTGGAAGCCCGCAGCGGCCTGAAGAACAAGGCCGGCACGGTTGCCATGGCGCGCACCAGCAACCCGGATTCGGCCACCGCGCAGTTCTTCGTCAATGTGGTGGATAATCCGAATCTCGACTACCCGCAGCCGGACGGCAATGGCTATGCCGTCTTCGGCAAGGTGGTGGAAGGCATGGACACGATCGACAAGATCAAGGCCGTGCCGACCACGGCCTACGGCCCGATGCGCAACGTGCCGGCCGCGCCGATCGTGATCGAGTCGGCCACCGTCGTCAAATAATTACCGAACAGAGGAAACCGCCATGTCCAAGGTACAGCTGCAGACCAACAAGGGTGTCATCACCCTGGAACTCGACGCCGAGAAGGCCCCGAAAACGGTTGAGAACTTCCTGTCGTATGTCCGCAAGGGCCACTACGACAACACCATCTTCCACCGCGTGATCAAGAACTTCATGATCCAGGGCGGCGGCTTCGAGCCCGGCATGAAGCAGAAGGACACCGACGCCCCGATCGAGAACGAAGCCGGCAACGGCCTGAAGAACGACCGCTACACCGTGGCCATGGCGCGCACCAATGCGCCGCACTCGGCCACCGCGCAGTTCTTCATCAACGTGGTCGACAACGACTTCCTCAACTTCTCGTCGCCCACCCCGCAGGGCTTCGGCTATGCCGTGTTCGGCAAGGTCGTCGACGGCACCGACGTGGTCGAGCAGATCAAGGGTGTGCGCACCGGCAGCTCGGGCTTCCACCAGGACGTGCCGCTGGAAGACGTCGTGATCGAGAAGGCCGTCGTCGTCGAGTAAGCCGATGCCTGCCGATTGCGGTACCGTGCGCGCGCGCGTGCCGGCCTGCGTGCCGGCCTTCTTCTCCCGACACCACGCATGACCGCAATCTCCCACACGCCGGTGGCCGGTCCCCTCGAGGTACAGGCGCCGGCGTGGTTCATTTCAGACCTGCATCTGACGCCCGGCATGCCGCGCACGCTGGCAGCCTTCGAGCGCACGCTCGAGCGCGCCGCCGCGCAGGCGCGCGCGCTGTTCATCCTGGGCGACTTCTTTGAATTCTGGGTCGGCGACGAAGAAACCGAGGCGCCGTTCGCGCAACGCGTGGCGCTGGCGCTACGCGCGCTGGCCGCGCACGGCGTCGCGGTGTACCTGATGCACGGCAACCGCGACTTCCTGCTGGGCCGGCGCTTCGCCGGCGCCGCCGGCGCCACGCTGCTGCCCGACCCCACCGTGATCCACTGCGCCGGCCAGCGCGTGGTGCTGAGCCACGGCGACATGCTGTGCATCGACGACGCACGCTACAACCGGTTTCGCCACTGGACCCGCAAGCGCTGGGTGCAGCGCGTGTTCCTGGCGCTGCCGCTGCGCGCGCGCCTGGCGGTGGCCCGCAAGCTGCGCGCCGACAGCGAAGGCAACCGCGCCAGGCAACGTGAGGCTGGTGTCGCGGCACCGGCGGTCTATGGCGATGTGGCGCCCGCGGCGGCGGCGCAATTGCTCGGCGCCGCCGGCGCATCGCTGCTGGTCCATGGCCACACCCATCGCCCCGCACGCCATGAAGACGGCGCAGGCGTGCGCTGGGTGCTGACCGACTGGGACCTGGATGGCGCGCATCCGCGCGCGGCGGTGCTGCAGCTGGACCGAGACGGCTTCCGTCTGCTGCCGCAGACCGACTGACCGGCGCCGCGGGCGAGCGGCGCCGCCCATGCCTGCACGCCGTTACTTCATCAGCTTGCGCAGTTCGCTGGCATCGAACGGGTCGTTCGGGGTGTTCTCCAGGTGTTCGCCAAGCCGGTCGAGCGCGGCCAGCACGGCCTCGATGCGGTCATGCTGGACCGCGGCATTGTCGATCAGGCTCTTGAGCGCCAGCGACACCGGGTCGTCCGCGTTGGGCGTGATGCCGTAGGCCGAAAACTCCTGCCTCGCGCCCTGCTGCACCGACGGCGCATCCGGCAGGATGATGCGGGCCGGAATGCCCACCGCGGTCGCCCCTGGCGGCACCGGCTTGAGCACCACCGCATTGGAGCCCACGCGCGCGCCGTCGCCCACCACGAATCCGCCCAGCACCTTGGCGCCCGCGCTGACCACCACGCCGACACCGAGGGTCGGATGCCGCTTCTGGCCCTTGTACAGCGACGTGCCGCCCAGCGTCACGCCCTGGTAGATGGTGCAGTCGTCGCCGATCTGCGCGGTCTCGCCGATGACCACGCCCATGCCGTGGTCGATGAACACGCGCCGGCCCAGCGTCGCCGCCGGATGGATCTCGATGCCGGTGAAAAAGCGCGACCAGTGCGAAATCCAGCGGCCCAGCCAGTGCCAGCCCGCGCGCCAGCACGCATGCGCCAGCCGGTGCAGCAGCACCGCGTGCAGGCCCGGATAGCAGGTCAGGACTTCCAGGCGGCTGCGCGCGGCGGGATCGCGCAGCATGATCGTGTCGATATCTTCCTTCAGGCGAGAGAACATCTTGGTCGTGTCGTGGTGCCGCGCCGTGCGCCACGACACGCGGGCCAGGGCCCGGGGCGGGGTCGCCGGCGCGGTCGGGGGCCGGTGAAGAGGATCAGGAGTGTAAGGGATTTGCCGGCCCGCCTTGCGGCGCCGGCGTTTGGCCCCTGATCCGCCAGGGACATTGCTGCGATGCTGCGATCAACATCGACCGGGCCTGCGCCCACCCGCGGCGGCAGGACGCCCGGCCACGCCGCCTCGGCATGCACCGGCCTGGTCCCACATCGCATCGCTACGGGTTGCTGCCACAGTCCTTTGCTCCTGTCACCGGTCGGCCTGCGGGCCGGACTGGTTCTGCGCGGCAATCAGCATGTGCTTGGCGATGCCGCGCAGGATGTTCACTTCCTCGCGCTCGAGGCCGCTGCGCGCCAGCAGGCGGCGCAGCCGGGTCATCAGCTTGCGCGGATTGGACGGATCGAGAAATCCGATCGCCTCCAGCCCGGTCTGCAGGTGGCCGAACATGGCCTCGACCTGTTCCGCCGTGGCCGGCTCGCCAGCATAGCCGATATTGGCGCCCGCGTCCGGGGCCGCCTCCAGCAGCGCCAGCCGCATCTCGTAGGCGACCAGCTGCACCGCCTGCGCCAGGTTCAGCGAGGCATAGGCGGGATTGGCGGGGATATGGGTCACGGCGTTGCAGCGCTCCACCACCTCGTTGGGCAGGCCATAACGCTCGTTGCCGAACACGAACGCCACGTCGCCGCTGCCGGACAGGGTCTGGCGCGCCCGCGCGGCGGCGGCGCGCGGCAGCAGCCGCGGCGGTCCGAACTCGCGCTGGCGCGCGGTCATGGCGACGGTCAACGCGGCCCCGGCCAGGGCCGCATCGACGTGGTCGACGATCACGGCGGCGGCCAGCACGTCGTCGGCGCCGCTGGCCATGGCCACGGCATCGGGATGCCGCAGCACCTCGGGCTCGCGCGGCGAGACCAGCACCAGGCTGCCGAAGCCCATGGTCTTGATCGCCCGCGCCACCGAGCCGACGTTGCCGGGATGGCTGGTTTCGACCAGCACGAAGCGCACGCGGCCGAAGGCATCCCCGCCTGACGTGGGGGTGGCGGGCTGGCTCGTATCAATTGCCGGGTTCATATACAATTCGGGGTTCTTCTTTGGCGCGGCGCCAGGTTTATGCATGCGCGCGAGACGTTCGCGACACATTTATTTGCGAAGCGTCCTGCAGCAAGGCCGGCGACGCCCCACGTTCTTCTACAATCCGTTGTGTTGTCAGCTGCCCATGAGCGGGGAGCGGCGCTTTGGCGCCCCGCCGCGCGGTCGTGGCCGGCCTGGAGAGATTCATGCATCCGATGCTCAATATCGCCATCAAGGCGGCCCGCAAGGCGGGATCCATCATCAACCGCGCGTCGCTCGACGTCGATCTGGTGCGCGTCTCGCGCAAGCAACACAACGATTTCGTTACCGAGGTCGACCGCGCCGCCGAAGCCGCGATCATCGAGATCCTGCGCACGGCCTACCCGGAACACGGCATTCTAGCGGAAGAATCCGGCCAGTCCTGGACCGAAGAAGAAGCCACCCATGAGTACACCTGGGTCATCGACCCGCTCGACGGCACCACCAACTTCATCCACGGCTTCCCGCAATACGCGGTTTCGATCGCCCAGCTGCACCGCGGCACGCCGGTGCAGGCGGTGGTCTACGACCCGACCCGCGACGAGCTGTTCACCGCCTCCAAGGGTGCCGGCGCCTTCCTCAACAACCGCCGCATCCGCGTCACCCGCCGCGACAAGCTGGCCGACTGCCTGATCGGCACCGGCTTCCCCTTCCGCGACCTGGAAGGCGTGGAGGAATACCTCGAGATCTTCGCGCTGATGACGCGCAGCTGCGCCGGCCTGCGCCGCCCGGGCGCCGCCGCGCTGGACCTGGCCTACGTCGCCTGCGGCCGCCTCGACGGCTTCTTCGAGCGCGGCCTGCAGCCGTGGGACATGGCCGCCGGCATGCTGCTGATCACCGAGTCGGGCGGCCTGGTAGGCAACTACGCCGGCGAGCCGCGCCAGCTGGAACAAGGCGAAGTGCTGGCCGGCAACCCCAAGGCCTTTGCCCAGATGGTGCGCCTGCTGTCGCCGTACTCGCTGGACAACGCCAAGCCCACCGCCGCCTGACCCCTGCAGATGGCCTGAGCGGCCATGCAAGCACGCCCGCCGCACCCCGGCGGGCGTTTGTTTTTTTGGGGCCGCACGCCGGTGCGCCCCGCGTGCGGCTTCGTCTCATACCCCGGCGAGCCATGATCCTGGTCAAGGCCGCGCCGCCCTGCGCTCACCAGAATGAATCCATGCGCCACGCCATGTGCGCGCGGATCCAGCCACAGGAGAGCCAGCATGTTTCCCGAGTACCGCGAACAGATCACCGCCCTCAAAACGCAGGACGCCCGCTTTGCGCGGCTGTTCCACCGCCACAATACGCTCGACCAGGAAATCCATAACATGGAGGCGGGCCTGGTGCCGGCGTCCACCTTCGAGATCGAGCGGCTGAAAAAGGAGAAGCTGCTGCTCAAGGACCAGCTCTACCAGATCCTGCGCCGCACCACCGCCTGACCGGAGGCGCGCAGATGACCGATCGCGACACCCTCCCCACCCGCATCCCCACCCGTACCCCCACCACCACACGGCCGCGCGCCACCGCCAGGGGCGATGTGCTGCCCACCCGTTCGGCGCTGTCGGCGCAGCGCAATGAAGTCGACAGCGCCGTCGAAGCCGCGGTGCAACTCGCGGCAAGCGGCATGCAGGACATCCTCGCCAGCCAGGCCGGCGATGGCGCCGGCATGCTGGGCGCCGTCCGCACCCTGCTCGACGGCCTGGCGCCGGACGAGGCCGCGCAACTGCGCAGCCTCATTCTCGAGGGCGACCCCGCCGCCTGGCAGGCCGGCCGCCAGCGCCACCCGGACGATGAGCTGTCCGCCGGCTGGCGCGAAGGCGCGTACCCGTACCAGAACCTGATGTCGCGGCGCGGTTACGAGAAGCAGAAGTACCGCCTGCAGGTCGAACTGCTCAAGTTCCAGGCCTGGGTGCGCGAGACCGGCCAGCGCGTGGTGATCCTGTTCGAAGGCCGCGACGCCGCCGGCAAGGGCGGCACCATCAAACGCTTCATGGAACACATGAACCCGCGCGGCGCCCGTGTGGTGGCCCTGGAAAAGCCCACCGAGGCCGAGCGCGGGCAATGGTATTTCCAGCGCTACGTGCAGCACCTGCCGTCTGCCGGCGAGATCGTGCTGTTCGACCGTTCCTGGTACAACCGCGCCGGCGTCGAACACGTGATGGGCTTCTGCTCGACCCGCGAATACCAGGACTTCCTGCAGCAGGCGCCCGACTTCGAGCGGCACCTGGTGCGCAGCGGCATCCACCTGTTCAAGTTCTGGTTCTCGGTCAGCCAGAAGGAGCAGCTCCGACGCTTTCGCGAGCGCGAGATCCATCCGCTCAAGCAATGGAAGCTCAGCCCGGTCGACGTTGCCTCGCTCGACAAATGGGACGACTACACCCGTGCCAAGGAAGCCATGTTCGCGCATACCGATACCGCCGATGCGCCATGGACGGTGATCCGCTCCGATTGCAAGAAGCGCGCGCGGCTCAATGCGCTGCGCTACATCCTGTCGCGCTTCCCCTATGCCAACCGCGACACCACCGCCATCGGCCAGCCGGATCCGCTGATCGTCGGGCGCGCGCTGGCCAACTGAGCGCGGCAAGACCGGGCTCCGCCCTCGTGTGCCCGGCTCGCGCCATTCGCTTCACACAACAACTGAAAAAGGACCCCATGTTCAAGCACATCCTGCTCCCCGTCGACGGCTCGGAGCTGTCGCACCAGGCCGTCTCCGCCGGCATCCAGTTCGCCCGCGCCGCCGGGGCACGGCTCACGCCCTACATGTGCGTGGAGAGCTATCCCTATGTGCTGACCAGCGACAGCTCGCACGAAAAGCGGGACGCCTACCAGCAGCGCGTCGAAGCCGAGGCGCGCCAGGAACTGGCCAAGGTCGAGTCCGCGGCCGCGCTGGCCGGCGTGCCGTGCAGCGGCCACGTCTCCAGCGCTTCGGCGCCGTACCAGGGCATCATCCATGCCGCCCGGGACCTGGGCTGCGATGTCATCTTCATGGCCTCGCACGGCCGCCGCGGACTCAGCGGCCTGCTGCTCGGCAGCGAAACGCAGAAAGTGCTGACCCATAGCAACATCCCGGTGCTGGTGTTCCGCTGATCCTGCACCCGCGCAGCGCGGCTGCGCCGCTTCGGCGGCAGCACCGTGCTGTACCATATCGCCCATATTCGAAAACGCCCCTTCGTGCCGCGGCCACAGGCCGCCGGAGCAGCGCCCGGCCCGCCCCCGCGGGGGCGCTTTTCTTGGCACGCAAGGTGCGTTCGGCGCGGATCGGGCGGCACGACGCAGGCCCACCGCCAGACAGGCTAAATGGCAATGGGATTGCAGAAGAAAACCGACCCTGAACAGGCACAGGCAGACGCCGCAGGCAGCCGCCACACGCCCATGATGCAGCAATATTTGCGCATCAAGGCGGACCACCCCGACACCCTGCTGTTCTACCGCATGGGTGACTTCTATGAACTTTTCCATGACGATGCCGAGAAGGCCGCGCGCCTGCTCGACATCACGCTGACCGCGCGCGGCGCGTCGAATGGCGTGCCGATCCGCATGGCCGGTATCCCCTTCCATTCGGCCGACCAGTATCTGGCACGGTTGGTAAAGCTGGGCGAGTCGGTGGCGATCTGCGAGCAGATCGGCGACCCCGCCACCAGCAAGGGGCCGGTGGAGCGCAAGGTGGTGCGCATCGTCACCCCCGGCACGCTGACCGATGCCGCGCTGCTGCCCGACAAGGCCGATACCTTCCTGATGGCCGTGCACCAGCAGACCACGCGCCGCGGCGTCAGCAAGACCGGCCTGGCGTGGCTGAACCTGGCCAGCGGCGAGCTGCGCCTGATGGAATGCGAAGCGGCGCTGCTGGGCCGCGAGCTGGAGCGCATTCGCCCGGCCGAGCTTTTGTATGCGGATGGCATTGACCTGCCCGCACTGGCTTGCGCACGAACCCGCCTGCCGGAATGGCATTTCGACCAGGACGCCGGCACGCGCCGGCTGCGCGAGCAGTTGGGCGTGGCCAGCCTGGAACCGTTCGGCTGCGCCGGTCTGGGGGCCGCGCTGGGCGCGGCGGGCGCGCTGCTGAACTACGCCGCCACCACCCAAGGGCAGTCGCTGCGCCATGTGCAGGGCGTGAAGGTCGAGCGCGAATCGGAGTACGTCGGCCTGGATTCCGCCACCCGGCGTAACCTGGAACTGACCGAAACGCTGCGCGGCGGCGAGTCGCCGACGCTGTTCTCTCTGCTGGACACCTGCTGCACCGCCATGGGCAGCCGCGCGCTGCGCCACTGGCTGCACCACCCGCTGCGCGACCCGGCCGTGCCGCAGGCGCGCCAGCAGGCCATCGGCGTGCTGATCGACCAGGGCACCGACGCGCTGCGCGGGGCGCTGCGCCGGCTGGCCGACGTCGAGCGCATCACCTCGCGGCTGGCGCTGCTCAATGCGCGCCCGCGCGACCTGTCGTCGCTGCGCGACACGCTGCGCGCGCTGCCCGAGGTGCAGGCCTGCCTGCGCGACGACCAGGGCAGCATGCTGCTGGCGCAGACCCTGCAGGACCTGGCCGTGCCGCAGGACTGCCTGGACCTGCTGGTGCGCGCCGTGGCCGAAGAGCCCGCCACCGTGGTGCGCGACGGCGGCGTGATCGCGCGCGGCTTCGATGCCGAGCTCGACGAGCTGCGCGATATTTCCGAAAATTGCGGCCAGTTCCTGATCGACCTGGAAGCGCGCGAGCGCGCCCGCACCGGCATTGCCAACCTGCGCGTCGAGTTCAACCGCGTGCATGGCTTCTATATCGAGGTCACCAACGGCCAGGCCGACAAGGTGCCCGACGACTACCGGCGCCGCCAGACCCTGAAGAACGCCGAGCGCTACATCACGCCCGAACTCAAGGCCTTCGAGGACAAGGCCCTGTCGGCGCAGGACCGCGCCCTGGCGCGCGAAAAGCAGCTCTACGAGGGCCTGCTGCAGGCACTGCTGCCGCATATCGCCGAGCTGCAGCGCGTGGCCGCCGCGCTGGCGCGGCTGGACGTGCTGGCGGCCCTGGCCGAGCGCGCGCAGACGCTGGACTGGTCGGCGCCGGAGCGCGTCGCCGAAAACGTGGTCGATATCGTGCAGGGCCGGCACCCGGTGGTCGAAGGCCAGCTCGCGGCGGAGTCGGTGGCGTTCATCGCCAACGACTGCCAGCTCAACGAGGCGCGCAAGCTGTTGCTGATCACCGGCCCCAACATGGGCGGTAAATCGACCTTCATGCGCCAGACCGCGCTGATCGTGCTGCTGGCCTGCGTCGGCGCATATGTGCCGGCGCGGCGGGCGGCGATCGGACCGATCGACCGCATCTTTACCCGCATCGGTGCCGCCGACGACCTGGCCGGCGGGCGCTCGACCTTCATGGTCGAAATGACCGAAGCCGCTGGCATCCTGCATCACGCCACCCCGGCATCGCTGGTGCTGATGGACGAGATCGGCCGCGGCACCTCGACCTTCGACGGCCTGGCGCTGGCCTGGGCGATCGCGCGCCACCTGCTGTCGCACAACCGCAGCCATACCCTGTTCGCCACGCATTACTTCGAACTGACGCAGCTGCCGCAGGAGTTTCCGCAGGCGGCCAACGTGCACCTGTCGGCGGTCGAGCATGGTGACGGCATCGTGTTCCTGCACGCGGTGCAGGACGGCCCGGCCAGCCAGAGCTACGGCCTGCAGGTGGCGCAACTGGCGGGCGTGCCGCAGCCGGTAATCCGCGCCGCGCGCAAGCACCTGGCCTGGCTGGAGCAGCAATCCGCCGACGCTACGCCTACGCCGCAGCTCGACCTGTTCGCCGCGCCGCCGACGCCGGACGGCGACGACGCCTGGGATGACGACGCTGCCGCCACGGCCGCCTCCGCCCCCGCGCTGGCGCCCGAGCAGGCAGCCGTGATCGACGCGCTGGCCGATATGGATCCGGACACGCTGACGCCGCGCGCGGCGCTTGAGGCGCTATACCGGCTCAAGGCGCTGGCGGGCGAGGCGGTCGATACGGCATGAAGGCGCTGCCCCGGGGCCTGCCGAGCCTGCTGCTGCCATGGCTGTGCCTGGCCGCCATGGCGGCGGCCGCGCCGCACGCGCTGGCGGCGCGGGCGCCGGCCAAGCCGCAGGTGGTGCGAGTTGCGCTGATCGCCGACCTGCCGCAATGGCCCGCCGCGGAAGCCAGCCTGGCGACGCTGCTCGACCACTTCGCCGAGCGCAAGCTGAACCTTGTGATCCACGCCGGCGGCATCAAGGGCGATACGGAGTCATGCAGCGACGCCGTGCTCGGCAGCCGCCAGCAGCTGCTGAGCCAGTCGCCGCTGCCGCTGATCTACGTGCCGGGCGAAACCGACTGGTCCGAATGCAGGCTGCCGGTCAATGGCAGCTTCGACCCGGTCGAGCGGCTGAGCCGGCTGCGCGAACTGTTCTTTCCGGAAGACGCCACGCTCGGACGGCAGACGCGGCCGCTGGTGCGGCAATCGGACCAGGCGCTGTTCCGCAGCTTTCGCGAGAACATGCGCATCAGTGTCGGCGACGTGCTGATCGTCGGCCTGAACGTGCCGGGCGACAACAACCACTACCGCGACGAAGGCGGCCGCAACAGCGAATTCGAGGACCGGCGCGAAGCCAACCGGCAGTGGCTGGCGCGGGCGTTCTCGGTGGCGCGCCAGCGCGACCTTAACGGCATCGTCGTGGTCGCCCATGCCGATCCGCATTTCGCCAACGGCTGGGAGAAGAAAGGACGGCCCACGCTGCTCGACGGCTTCATGCGCCATCGCACGCGCGATGGCTACCTGGAATTCAAGCGGCAGCTGCGCGACCTGAGCGCGCGCTTCAACGGCCACGTGTTGCTGGTGCACGCCGCCGGCAGCGGCGCCGACAGCGGCTTCGGCATCGACAAGCCGCTTCGCGACGCGGCCGGCAAGGTGATGCAGAACTTCACGCGCGTGTCGCTGCCGGCCAGCTCGATTTCGCAATGGGCCGAGTTGGTGATCACGCCCGCCGCGGCGTCGCCGTTCGCGGTGGTGCTGAAGGACGCCCCGGCACCGAACTGACGCGCGCGCCAAAGCAAAGAAGCCGGCAACGGCCGGCTTCCTGGTGACAGCACTGCAAGCGAAAGCTCAGTGCAGCGTGCGCGGGGTATCGTCGTCCTCGTCTTCGTCCACCACTTCAACGCCCGAGGCGCCGTGGGCGTGGCCATGCTCGACTTCCTCGGCGGTGGCTTCGCGCACTTCCGAAACCTTCAGCCAGAAGCGCAGCGCCATGCCGGCCAGCGGGTGGTTGCCGTCCAGCACGACCTTGTCCTCGGCCACGTCGGTCACGGTGTAGATGACGGAGTCTTCTTCGTCGCCGTCCTCGGGCATGCCTTCGAACTGCATGCCGACTTCGAGCGGCTCGGGGAAGCGGTTGCGCGGCTCGACCTTCACCAGGTCGGCATCGTAGTCGCCGAACGCGTCTTCCGGCTCCAGCTGCAACTGGGTCTCGAAGCCGGTGTCATGGCCGTCGAGCGCTTCCTCGATCTTGGGGAACGTGCCATCATAGCCGCCGTGCAAATAGACCATGGCTTCATCTGACTCCTCGATCAGATTGCCTTGCGCGTCCGATAGCTTGTACATCACGGACACCACCGTGTTCTTAGCGATTTTCAATTCTTGACTCCATGAACGATTCCGCATTATACGCGCAGGCCCTGCCCCCTGGCCCCGTCGATCCAGACACTCCGCTCGACCTGCTTGGTGGCATGACGCCTGCTGCATTCATGCGGGATGTCTGGCATCGCAAGCCCTTGCTCATTCGACAGGCGGTGCCGGGAATTGTGCCGCCGGTGTCGCGCGATGCGCTTTTCGATCTCGCCGATCGCGACGATGTCGAATCGCGCCTGGTGACGCACTTCCGCAACCGCTGGAAGCTCGCGCATGGTCCATTTGCGCGCGAAAACCTGCCCGGCGTCAAGACCCGCCAGTGGACGCTGCTGGTGCAGGGCGTCAACCTGCACGATGCCGCCGCGGCGGAACTGATGGGCCGCTTCCGCTTCGTGCCCGATGCGCGCCTCGACGACGTGATGATCAGCTACGCCACCGATGGCGGCGGCGTGGGCCCGCACTTCGACTCGTATGACGTGTTCCTGCTGCAAGTCTCGGGCCGACGCCGCTGGCGCATTTCGTCACAGACCAGCCTCGAGCTGATCCCCGAGATGCCGCTGAAGATTCTTGCCGACTTCAGCGCGGAACAGGAATGGGTACTGGAACCGGGCGACATGCTGTACCTGCCGCCGCAATATGCGCACGATGGTATTGCCGAAGGCGAATGCATGACCTGCTCGATCGGTTTCCGCGCACCCGCCTATCGCGAATTGGCCGGACACTTCCTGGCATGGCTGTCGGAAACGGTGGAAGACAACGAGGATCTCGGCGGCCGTTATGCCGATGCCGGCGAGCGCGCCGCGGCCCGTCCCGCGCAATTGCCGGCGGGCATGGCCAAGGCGGTGGCGGAACGGCTCAAGGCACTCCAATGGAACAGCCAGATGGTGTCGGAATTCCTTGGCAGCCATCTGTCCGAGCCCAAACCTGGCGTTGAATTTGCAGAGATCGCTGACATGCCGTTGCGCCGTTATGCGACACTGGCGTCCCGGCATGGGGTGGTGCTGGCGCCGGCATCGATTGCGCTTTACGACCGGGCCAATTTCTTCCTGAACGGAGAAGCCTATGAGCCGCCGGCCGAATTGATGCCGTGGCTGAAGAAGTTGGCCGATAATCGGCAGCTTAGTGCGCAGGAGGTCGAGAACTGTGCCGATCTGCCCGATTTGATGGAAACCTTCCATCACTGGACCCTGGAAGGATGGTTGCAATTGGGGCCGCGGCTGTAATAATGCGTAACATTGCGAATCAGCAAATTTCGGCGCTACACAAGCCGGGAAAACGCGGATATAATCGTTGGCTGGCTAGTACTGTGGACCACTGCATATGTCGGCACCCGGGAGGGCCTAATTTTGCAGTTCAAGAGCGATAATTACCGGTAATTATTCATCGCCTGTTTTTCGTTATTACAAGTTAAAGGACGAACAATGAAGAAGTCTCTCCTGATCGCATCGCTGCTGGCCGCTGTTGCTCTCGCTGCTTGCGGCAAGAAGGAAGAAGCTGCCGCCCCGGCCGCTGACACGGCTGCTCCGGCTGCTACCGCTCCTGCTGCTGAAGCTTCGGCTCCGGCTGCTGAAGCCCCGGTCGCTCCGGCTGCTGACGCTTCGGCCCCGGCTGCTGACGCCTCGGCTCCGGCTGCTGACGCTTCGGCTCCGGCCGCCAAGCAGTAATCGGTTTCTGACCGATAAAAAAACCGGCCTTCGGGCCGGTTTTTGTTTTTGGGGCGCGCCCTCGCGCGGTCCCTGCAGCCACGGACCTCAGGCCCGCACCGCCTGCCACGCCAGGCCTTCGTCCTGGTCCGCCACCAGCACTTCGCTCGGCCTGGCGCCCAGCGCCGCCGCCAGCGCACCGGTGGCCAGTTCACGCGTGTTGTTCTGCTTGCTCAGGTGGGCCGCCACCACGCGGTTCAGGCCGTCATGGGCCACCTGCGCCAGGATGCTGGCCGCGACTTCATTGGCCAGGTGGCCGAAGTCGCCGCCGATGCGCCGCTTGAGCGAGGCCGGATAGACCGAATTGCGCAGCAGCTCGCGGTCATGGTTGCATTCGAGCACCAGCGCATCGACGCCCGCCAGGCGCGCGGTCACGTAAGGCGTTTCCATGCCCGCATCGGTTAGCACACCAAGCCGTGCCTGCCCGTCCGACAGCACGAACTGCACCGGCTCGCGCGCGTCGTGCGGCACGGTGTAGGGCAGCACCTGCAGGCCGCCGATGGCGAAGCCATGGTCGGCACAGCAGACCCGCACGTCGGCCACGTCGGCGCCGCGCAGGTGCGAGGTGGCCAGCCAGGTGCCGTGGCTGGCATAGACCGTCAGGCGATGGCGCGCGGCAAAGGCATAGGCCGAACCGACATGGTCGCCATGCTCATGCGTGACCAGCACGGCGTCGAGCTGGTCCGGCGTGACGCCCAGGCGCTCCAGGCGCCGGGCGGTCTCGCGGATGCCGAAGCCGCAATCCAGCAGCACGCGGGTGGTGGTGGTGTCTTCGCGGGATTCGATCAGCAGCGAGTTGCCCTCGCTGCCGCTGCCGAGGAAGGCGAAGCGCATCATGGCCGCGCCCTCCCCGCCAGGCACCGGCCGGGACGGCCGGCTGGCAAGCCAGCACTCATGCGCCGGCTCAGTGCAGTTGCTCGTCGAGCAGCGACAGGATGCGCTTGCCGACTTCGCCGTTCTCCGGCTGGCCAGCATCGTTGAGCACCGTCACCAGCGTGCCGCTGCCCGTGCCCTTGAGCGAGACGCGGTACTTCTTGGCGGTCTTGGGATCGTCCGGCTTGGTGAACAGCTTGGAGAAGAAGCCGCGGTTGTCGACCGTGTTGCGCGGGTCGACATAGCGCACGTAATACAGCCCTTGCGCGCGATCGCGATCTTCGACGGTGAAGTTGACGCGGTCCAGCGACAGCCCCACCGAGCGCCAGGCACGGTCGAATGGCTCGGGCAGTTGCAGCGCCGGGGCGCCATTGACCTGGGCCAGGTACGACTTGTTCGGCGTGGCACCGTCGGCGCCGGCAGCGGCACCCGCGGCGGCCGTGGTGCTGGCGGCAGCGCCCGCCGCCGCGGCGGTATTGCCGGCCGGCGTCGGGCTCTTGGCCATGCGGTCGGCCTGCTCCTTCTGCACGCCCAGGCGCTGGGCCAGGCGCGACAGGAACTCGGCTTCCAGCTCGGGATCGGCCGGGCGCGGGGTCCACACCGTGCTCGACTTGTCGATGCCGGTCAGCTGTTCCTGAGCGCCACGGTGGCTGATGAAGACTTCCAGCGTGCCGTTCTGCGCGCGCTCGACGCGGGTGCGGAACTTGTCGCGCTCGGAGGTGGAGTACAGGCCGTCGAACACCTTGCCGATGGTATTGCGGATGATGTCCTGCGGGATCTTGGCGCGGTTCTCGGCCCAGTCGGTTTCCATGATGCCGGTCTCGGGCGAGTCCTGCACCAGCAGGAAACCGCTTTCCTGCCAGAAGCCGCGCAGTTGCTGCCACAGCTGGTCGCCGCGCATGCCGTTGCTGATCACCAGCCAGCGCTGGTTGCCGTCGCGCTCCATGCGGATGCCCTGCGCCGACGGCAGCACGTTCTCGGTCGGCGATTGCTCGCGCACCTTGGTGGCCTGGCTGTACGTCGACAGCGTCGAGGTGCCGTTGGCATCGGGTACCGAATAGCGCCGGTCGCCTTCCAGCTTGGTCAGGTCGGGCGGCACGTCGAGCGTGGGCGTGCGCTTCGAGGCCGACGACTTGTAGTCGATCTTGTCGGGCTGCATGGCCTCGTTGAGGCTGCTGCAGCCGGTCAGCACACCGGCAGCAAGCACGGGCACAACCAGGGCGGCGCGGCGGACTTGCGTCGCGCCGCGGCGGTTAAGCTTCAGTTTCATTGACACGCAATCCTAGTAGATAAGGCGGACAGCAGGACGCCGCGGAAAATCAGGCCAGCAGGCCGGCGGCGGCCAGTGCCTTGCGTACGTAGTCGTGGTTGCTCTCGGACAGCGGGGTCAGCGGCAGGCGGATACCGCCTGCCATCTTGCCCATCTGCTGGAGCGCCCACTTCACCGGGATCGGATTGGCTTCGATGAACATGGCCTGGTTCAGCCCGATCAGTTCCATATGCAGGCGGCGCGCGGTCACGACGTCGCCCTTCAGTGCCGCCGCGCACATCTCGTGCATCTTGCGCGGCGCCACGTTCGCGGTCACCGAGATATTGCCGTGGCCGCCCAGCAGGATCAGCGCCACCGCGGTGGGATCGTCGCCGCTGTAGATGGCGAAGCCTTCCGGTGCGCCCTTGATCAGCTGCGCGGCACGGTCGATGTTGCCGGTCGCTTCCTTGACGCCGACGATGCCCGGCACCTGCGCCAGGCGCAGGATGGTCTCGTTGTTCATGTCCGCGACCGTGCGGCCGGGGACGTTGTACAGCAGCACCGGCAGGTCCACCGCCTCGGCGATGGTGCGGAAATGCCGGTACATGCCTTCCTGGGTCGGCTTGTTGTAGTACGGCACGACCTGCAGCGAGGCATCGGCCCCCACCTTCTTGGCGAAGGCGGTCAGCTCGATGGCTTCCTTGGTGGAATTGCCGCCGGTCCCCGCGATGATCGGGATGCGCTTGCCGGCCTGTTCGACGGCAACGCGGATCAGTTCGCAGTGCTCCTCGACGGTCACCGTCGGGGACTCGCCGGTGGTGCCCACGATCACGATGGCGTCGGTGCCTTCGGCAACGTGCCAGTCGACCAGTGCGCGCAGGGCCGGGAAGTCCAGGCTGCCGTCCTCTTGCATCGGGGTGACGATGGCAACGATGCTGCCGGTAATCTGTGTCATAACGTTAGGGAATTCGGGATGCGAATAACGGGATTGTACCGGAACCGCAGGCCGCTTCGACCGCTGCCCGGACAGGGGTTGATACCAACTGTTTCAACGCGTGCGGCGCCGTTTGCGCCGACAGCGCGACGCGCCGCTCAGGGATCGAGCCGGTAGCGTGGCGGCGCGGCCGCACCGGCCGCCGGCGCCGCCTCGCGCACCGCACATAGGCGCTGGACGAAGGCTGTTTTCGGCACTTCGACCACGCCATCCTCGTACGCCACCACGCGCAACCCATGCGCGTGCGCGACCTCGAGCAGCTCGCCCGGGCGCAGCAGGAAATCCGAGCGCGACGGCTTGCCCACGGTCTCGTTGCCGGCGGCGAAGGTTTCGTAGATCCAGTACCCGCCCGGCGCCAGCGCAGCCGCCAGGTGCGGCCACAGCGGCCGGTGCAGGTAGTTGGTGACGACAATGGCGTCGAACGGCGCCTCCTCGGACAGCGGCCAGCCGCCCTGCTCCAGGTCGGCCACGCGCCCGGTCACGCCCGCAGGCAGGCCGGCGATGGCGTCGGCATCGCGGTCGACCGCCAGCACCCGGTGGCCGCGCGCGGCCAGCCAGGCGCCATGGCGGCCGCCGCCGCAGGCCAGGTCCAGCACCCGCGCGCCCGGGCGCAGCAGATGGGCCCAGCGCGTGACCCAGGCGGAGGGCGCGGCAATGCCGGCGTGCGACAGCGTCATGGCAGCCCCCGTCAATTGAGCAGCAGCACGATCGGGCGCAGCAGCAGCTCGATCAGGGACATCAGCACATTGACCACCGGCGTCATCCAGATGGTGGTGATCACCCCCGCGGCCACCAGCGCCAGCACCACGAAAATGCCATAGGGCTCGATGCGCGACACCGCGCGCGCAATGCCTTGCGGCAGCAGCGCGGTCAGCACCCGGCCGCCATCCAGCGGCGGCACCGGGAACAGGTTGAAGGCCGCCACCACCAGGTTGACGCGCACGCCGGCAAGTGCCATCTCGCCGAAAAACGGCTCGCGCACGCCGCCCCAGGTCAGGCCGATCGCCAGCAGCACCCAGACGAAGGCCTGCACCACGTTGCTGGCCGGGCCCGCCAGCGCCACCCACATGCCATGCCAGCGCGGGTTGCGCAGGCGCTCGAACACCACCGGCACCGGCTTGGCGTAGCCGAACACGAACTGGCCGCTGGTCATGATGTACAGCAGCAGCGGCACGGCAATGGTGCCGATCGGGTCGATATGGCGAATCGGGTTCAGGCTGACGCGCCCGAGGGCATAGGCGGTGCTGTCGCCGAACAGCTTGGCCACGTAGCCGTGCGAAGCCTCATGCAGCGTGATGGCGAACAGCACCGGCAGGGCATAGACCGCGAAGGTCTGGATAAGGGAGGAATCCATGAGCGCTATTGTAGCGGCCCGCCGGCGCCCGGGCGCACGCTGATGCACCCGCCCGAAGGCGCGGCGGCGCCGCGGGTCAGAGGCCGAAGCGGGCGATGTCGCCGCGGCCGGCGCGGACCAGTTCGGGCTCGCCGCCGGTCAGGTCGATCACCGTGGTCGGCTGCGCGGGGGCCGGCCCGCCGTCCACGACCAGGTCGAGCTGTTTTTCCAGCCGCGCCCGGATCTGTGCCGGATCGTTGAGCGGTGCTTCGTCGCCCGGCAGCTGCAGCGTCGCCGAGATCAGCGGCTCGCCGGTTTCGCCCAGCAGCGCCAGCGGGATGGCATGCTCGGGCACGCGCACGCCGATAGTCTTGCGCGCCGGGTGCGACAGCCGCCGTGGCACCTCTTTGGTCGCCTCCAGGATGAACACGTACGGGCCCGGCGTGGCGCCCTTGAGCCAGCGGTACTGGCGGTTGTCGACGCGGGCAAAGTTGCCGAGCTCGGACAGGTCGCGGCACATCAGCGTCAGGTGGTGGCGGTCGTCGATGCCGCGCAGCCGGCGCAGGCGCTCGACCGCGGCCTTGTCGTCGAGCCGGCACGCCAGCGCATAGCTGGAGTCGGTCGGCAGCGCCACCAGCCCGCCCTTCTGCAGGATCTGGGCGGCCTGCTTGAGCAGGCGCGACTGCGGGTTGAGCGGATGGATCTCGAAGTACTGGGACATGGGCCAGGGAGCGGAGTCGGATGGAATGGAGCGGCATCCGGGGGCTGGCCCCGGCCAGGCGGGGCGCCTACCAGTCGTGCCAGACCGGCGTGACCGTGGACGGCAGCGGCGGCAGCGTGCCGAGTTCCACCCGGCCCTCGCCGGGCCCGTGGAAGTCCGTCCCGCGCGAAGCGAGCAAGCCGTAGCGCCGCGCCACCTCGGCGTAGCGGCGGTACTGGTCGGGCGTATGGCTGCCGGTCACCACCTCGACCGCGCCGCCGCCCAGTGCCGTGAATTCATCGAACAGCGCGTCGTGCTGGGTGTCGGTGTAGTGGTAGCGGCCCGGGTGCGCCATCACCGCGATGCCGCCGGCGGTGCGGATCCAGCCCACCGCTTCGGCCAGGCTGGCCCAGCGGTGGCCGACATAGCCGGGACGGCCCTCGGACAGGTACTCGCTGAAGACATCGCCGATGCTGGCGCAGCGGCCCTGGTCGACCAGCCAGCGCGCGAAATGCGTGCGCGAGATCAGGTCCGGGTTGCCCACGTACTGCAGGGCCCCTTCATAGGCACCGTCGATGCCCACCCTGGCCAGCGCATCGGCGATATCGCGCGCGCGGCGTGCGCGACCCGAGCGGGTCTCGGTCAGGCCATCGATCAGTTCCGGGCAGAACGGGTCGATCTGCAGGCCGACGATATGCACGGTCTGCCCGGCCCAGGTCACCGAGATCTCGACGCCCGGCACATAGCGCATGCCGAATTCCTCGGCGGCGGCGCGTGCCTCGGCCTGCCCGCCCAGCTCGTCGTGGTCGGTCAGCGCCCAGAACGCAACCCCCGCGTCGCGGGCGATCTGCGCCACGGCGCGCGGCGCAAGCGTGCCGTCGGAAACGGTGGAATGGCAATGCAGGTCGGCATTGATGGCGTGGGCGTTTTGCATGTCGCAATTCTACTCCCGTCGCCCCTGGGCTGCGCGGCGGCACCGCCCCCGGGCCGGCCGGGCAAAGCCATGCCGGCAACGCTGGCGTCGGCGGAAAGGCGGCGGCTGCGGGGTATAGTCGGGCTTTGCATCGTCGATTCGCGGGCACCTGGCGTGCCTGCCATGCCCCATGTCCACCGCTACCCCAGCCACCGCTCCCGCCACCGCCCCGGTCACCAGCACCGATGTCCTGATCGTCGGTGCCGGCCCGGTCGGCCTGTTCGCCGCGTTCCAGGCCGGCGTGCTCGGCCTTAAATGTGAACTGATCGATGTGCTCGACCGCGCCGGCGGCCAGTGCACCGAGCTGTATCCGGAAAAACCGATCTACGACATTCCCGCCGTGCCGGGATGCCTGGCACAGGACCTGGTGGACCGGCTGCTGGAGCAATGCGCCCCGTTCGACTTCCCGATGCACTTCGGCCAGCGCGCCGAAAGCGTCGCCGAAATCCCGGCGCCGGCAGCGCCGGAAGGCCATGCCGGGCACGAGCGCCTGCTGGTGACGACCGACGGCGGCAAGCGCTTCGATGTCGCCGCGGTGCTGGTCTGCGCCGGCGCGGGCGCGTTCGCGCCGCAGCGGGTGTCGCTGCCCGAGGCGCCGGCGCTGGAAGGCCGCCACGTGCACTACGCGGTGCGCGATGTCTCGCACTTCGCCGGCAAGCGCGTGATCGTCGCCGGCGGCGGCGACTCGGCGCTGGACTGGGCGCTGGCACTGCGCAAGGTCGCCGCGCGCGTGACGCTGCTGCATCGGCGCGAGGGCTTTCGCGCCGCCGACGGCTCGGTCGCGGAGATGCGCCGCGCCGTGGCCGAGGGCGAGATGGACTTCGTGGTCGGCATGCTGGGCGCACTGCGCACCGAGGGTCCGGACGGCGGCCTCAGCGAAGTCGAAATCCGTACCCGCGACGGCAGCACCGCGCTGCCCGCCGAGGAACTGGTGGCGCTGTACGGGCTGGTGTCCGAGCCCGGCCCGATCGCGCAGTGGGATATGGATATGCGCGCCGGCCGCATCCTGGTCGACACCACCACTTACGAAAGCTCGCGCCGCGGCATCTTCGCCGCCGGCGATATCGCGTTCTATCCCAACAAGCAGAAGCTGATCCTGTCGGGATTCCACGAGGCCGCGCTGGCGCTACGCAAGGCTTACCACTACGCGTTCCCGGAAAAGGCGCTGGTGCACGTGCACACCAGCAACAACGCCGCGCTGAAGGAAAAGCTCACCCACGCCTGAAGCCTGCACTGCCGCAGGCGCGGATATTACCGGCCCACACAGAACGATTCCACCAGTTCCGCCACGGCAGCGGGCTGGTCGTGGTGCAGCATGTGGCCGGCGTCCTCCACCACCGCCTCGCGGAAGTCGCGGAAGGCGCGGAAGCGCTGCTTGAAATCATCGATGGCCTGCTTGTGGGCAATATGGCGCAGCGTCTCCGAATCGCGCGCCTCCACGTGCAGCACCGGCGCGGCGACCTGCTCCCATACCGCCATCACTTCATCGAGCCGGTACAGCATCGGGTTGACCAGCTTGTGCGCGGGATCGCCCAGGATCTCCCAGCGGCCCTCGGCGTTGCGGCGCGACCAGTGCGCGGCCAGGAACGCGGCGCGCTCGTCCGGCAGGCGCGGGTTGGTCTTCTGCAGGCGTGCGGCCACGCCGTCGAGGCTGTCATAGGTCTTCAGCTCGGCGCCGGCGCGCACTTCGTCGAGCCAGCGCGCGTAGCGCCGGGGCGCATGCTCGGGCCGCGTCGCGGTCATGCCGAAGCCCTCCAGGTCCACCACGCGGCGCACGCGCTGCGGGCGGATGCCGGCATACAGGCAGATCACGTTGGCGCCCATGCTGTGGCCGACCAGGTCGACCTGTCCCTCCGGCGCATAGTGGTCGAGCAGTGCCTCCAGGTCGGCGAGGTAGTCGGCAAACCAGTACGACTGCGTGCCGGGGTAGCGCGTGGGCCAGTCGGTCGCGCCAAACCCGCGCCAGTCGGGCGCGATCACGTGCCAGTCGCCGCGCAGGTGGTCGACCAGGAACTGGAACGACGCGGCCACGTCCATCCACCCATGCAGCATGAACAGCTTGCGCGCGCCCGGCGTGCCCCAGTGGCGCACGTGGTAGCGCAGCCCGCGCACCGTGATAAATTCAGACCGCGAGGTTTCCTTGATTGTCATTGTCTCCACCCTTGCGTCGGGATCCTGCCCGCCGCGGGGGTTGGCGGGGAAGCCGCGACAAAATAGAACGATCGTTCGCTTGTGCGCATTATAGCGGCAGCGGCCGCCAGCGCCGCTCGCCGTTGGCCGCGAGGCGGACCCCAACGGAGACCCTGAATGGCCGCAGCTGCCTTGCCGGCAAGCCGGCGCGACGATTACCGCGCCCTGTACGAATCGTTCCGCTGGGAGATTCCGGCGCAGTTCAACATCGCCGAAGCCTGCTGCGGCCGCTGGGCCCGCGACCCGGCCACCATGGACCGCATCGCGGTCTATACCGAACACGAGGACGGCCGCCGCAACGCGCACAGCTTTGCCTATATCCAGGCCGAGGCCAACCGGCTGTCGGCGGCGCTGCGCGCGCTCGGCGTGGCGCGCGGCGACCGCGTCGCGATCGTGATGCCGCAGCGCATCGAGACCGTGATCGCGCATATGGCGATCTACCAGCTGGGCGCCATCGCCATGCCGCTGTCGATGCTGTTCGGGCCGGAGGCGCTGGCCTACCGCATCGCGCACAGCGAAGCCGGCGTGGCCATCGCCGACGAGACCTCGATCGACAACCTGCTGGCGGCGCGCCCCGAATGCCCGACGCTGGCCACCGTGATCGCCGCCGGCGACGGCCGCGGCCGCGGCGACCAGGACTGGGACCTGCTGCTCGCGGCGCAGCTGCCGACCTTCGTCGCCGAGCAGACCAAGGCCGACGAAGCCGCGGTACTGATCTACACCAGCGGCACCACCGGGCCGCCCAAGGGCGCGCTGATCCCGCACCGCGCGCTGATCGGCAACCTGACCGGCTTTGTCTGCTCGCAGAACTGGTATCCGCAGCACGACGACGTGTTCTGGAGCCCGGCCGACTGGGCCTGGACCGGCGGCCTGTGGGACGCGCTGATGCCGGCGCTGTATTTCGGCAAGCCGATCGTCGGCTACCAGGGCCGCTTCTCCGCCGAGCGCGCCTTCGAACTGCTGGAGCGCTATGCCGTCACCAATACCTTCCTGTTCCCGACCGCGCTCAAGCAGATGATGAAGGCCTGCCCCGAGCCGCGCCGGCACTACGACATCCGGCTGCGCGCGCTGATGAGCGCCGGCGAGGCCGTGGGCGAGACCGTGTTCGACTGGTGCCGCGACGCGCTCGGCGTGCTGGTCAACGAGATGTTCGGCCAGACCGAGATCAACTACATCGTCGGCAACTGCACCGCGCAGAACGACGACGAACGGCTGGGCTGGCCGGCCCGCCCGGGTTCGATGGGACGGCCCTACCCCGGCCACCGCGTGCAGGTGATCGACGACGAAGGCCGTCCCTGCGCGCCGGGCGAGGACGGCGAGGTCGCGGTGTGCGCCACCGACAGCGCCGGACATCCGGACCCGGTGTTTTTCCTCGGCTACTGGAAGAACGACGCCGCCACCGCGGCCAAGTACACCGAGCGCGACGGCCTGCGCTGGTGCCGCACCGGCGACCTGGCGCGCGTCGATGCCGACGGCTACCTGTGGTACCAGGGGCGCGCCGACGATGTGTTCAAGTCCTCTGGCTACCGCATCGGGCCGAGCGAGATCGAGAACTGCCTGCTCAAGCATCCCGCGGTGTCCAACTGCGCCGTGGTGCCCTCGCCCGATCCCGAGCGCGGCGCGGTGGTCAAGGCCTTTGTGGTGCTCACGCCATCGGTGGCGCGTTCGTTCGACGGGGACGCAGCGCTGGTTGCGGAACTGCAGGCCCATGTACGCGGCCAGCTGGCGCCGTACGAATACCCCAAGGCGATCGAATTCATCGACCAGCTGCCAATGACCACCACGGGCAAGATCCAGCGGCGGGTGTTGCGGCTGCTGGAAGAGGAGCGCGCTGGCAAGCGCGCCTAGCCGCTAGGGACTGCCCTGGTCAGCGGGAAAGACTCGCGCGCACAGAAAATCGACCAGCGCCCGCACCTTGGGCGAGGGATGCCTGCTCGCCGGCCAGAGCACGTGAAAGGCCCTGGCCGGCCCCACATGGCCAGCCAGTACCTGGCACAGGCTGCCATCGGCCAGTTGCCCGCGGATGGCGAAATCCGGCAGGCAGGCAATGCCCAGGCCGCGCAGCGCAAAACACAAGCGCGTCTCGATGTTGTTGCAGATCATCGATGCCGGCAGCGCCAGCTCGGGCTCGCCTGGCGCGCGCCGCAGCGGCCAGGCCTCGAGCTTGCCCGTGTGGGGAAAACGGTAATGGAGGCAGGCATGGCTGGCCAGGTCGGCAGGCACCTTCGGCGTGCCACGCTGCGCCAGGTACTCGGGCGATGCCACCAGCATCGCCTGGAACGCACCCAGCCTGCGCGCCGACAGGCGTGAGTCGGCGGGCTCGCCGGTCCGGACCACGGCATCGAAGCCCTCCTCGATGACATCCACCAGTTGGTCGGTGAAATCCAGGTCCAGCGCGATGTCCGGATACGCGCGCATGAAATCGCCCAGCACGGGCAGGACCAGCGAACTGACCAGCGGCAGGCTCACCCGCAGACGGCCGCGCGGCGCCGCGGTGGCTTCGGCCAGCTCCAGCTCCGCCGCTTCGATCTCGGCCAGCACGCGGCGGCTGCGCTCCAGGAACAGCGCGCCTTCGGCGGTCAGCGCGACGCTGCGCGTGCTGCGGTGGAACAGCCGTACGCCGAGCCGTTGTTCCAGCCGCGCGACGCTCTTGCCGACGGCAGAGGCCGACACCCCCAGCAAGCGCCCCGCCGCGACAAAACTGCGGGTCTCGGCCACCTGCACAAACACTGCGAAGCCACTGAGGCTGTCCATGATGCCCCCGATTGCGGACACAAAGTTCCGGAGAAAAAGGAACTGTAGCCCACTTTTTCTTTAATGACAGGGTCCTTATCGTGAGCGGGTCGCTCATTGAACAAGGATCTCGCCGTGTCCCTCCCCGCGATTGCACCGCGCCCAGTTGTGTCCCATGTATCCCCCCTGAATGAGCGCATCGACGCCGTGGTCCGGCAGGCGCTGGAACAACGGCGACTGGTCGGCGCCGTCGTGCTGGTCAGCCGTGACGGCGAACTGGTCCACCAGCAGGCGGCGGGCCTGGCCGATCGCGAAAGCGGACAGCCGATGCGCGGCGATGCCGTCTTCCGGCTGGCTTCGGTAAGCAAGCCGATCATCTCCGTGGCGGCAATGGTGCTGTTGGCACAAGGCCGTCTTGATCTTGACCAGGATATCGACCGTTGGCTGCCAGAATTCCGCCCGCGCCTGGCCGATGGCCGACCGGCGCGTATCACCGCGCGGCAGCTGCTCAGCCATACCGCGGGGCTGGGCTATCGCTTCTTCGAGTCCGGCGCAGACGGACCCTATGCCCGCGCCGGCGTCTCCGACGGCATGGACGACACCGCCATCAGCCTGGCCGAGAACCTGCGGCGCATCGCCAGCGTGCCCTTGCTGTACCAACCGGGCAGCGCATGGGGCTACTCGCTCGCGACCGACGTGCTGGGCGCGCTGATCGAGCGCGTCCATGGCGCGCCGCTCGACACCGCCGTGCGGCAGCTGGTCACCGGCCCGCTGGGCATGACCGACACCGGCTTCGTGGCACGCGATGCGCGCCGCGTGCCGACCCCGTACGTGAACGACAACCCGCACCCGCACCGCCTGCGCGAAGGCGAACTCGTGCCCGTGATCGCAGGCACGGTTGGCATTCCCTACAGCCCCTCCCGCGTCTTCAATGCGCGGGCCTTCCCGTCCGGCGGCGCCGGCATGGCGGGCACGGCGCAAGACTTCCTGCGCCTGCTGGAGACCTTGCGCCAGGGCGGCGGCACGTTGCTGCCCGGTTCGCTGGTCGAGGACATGGCGCGCGACCAGACCGGCGGCCTGGACCTGCCCGATGCGCCGGGAACCGGCTTCGGACTGGGCTTCTCGGTGCTGCGCGATCCGCGCCGGGCGGGTTCCCCGGAATCCGCCGGCACCTGGCGCTGGGGCGGGGCCTACGGCCACGCCTGGTTCGTCGACCGCAGCCAGGGACTGAGCGTGGTGGCGTTCACCAACACGCTGTACGAAGGCATGTCCGGCCGCTTTGTCACCGACCTGCGCGACGCGGTCTACGGTGTCGCCCCCGCTGCCGCGTAACCATCCACGCAACGCATCCACCATGACCACAGCCACCAACACGCTTGCAAACGATGCACAGCAGGGCGCGCAGCCTGCGCGGCTGCCGCTTCCGGCACTGCTTGCGTTTGCCGTCGCAGGCTTCATCACCGTCCTGACCGAGGCCTTGCCGGCAGGACTGCTGCCGCAGATCGGCGCGGGCCTTGCCATCTCCGAGCCGCTTGCCGGCCAGCTCGTCACGATCTACGCCTTCGGTTCACTGGTGGCCGCCATGCCGCTGACGGCGGCCACGCAAGGGCTGCGGCGACGGCCGCTGCTACTGCTTGCGATCGCGGGCTTTGCCGTCGCCAACGCCGTGACGGCCTGGTCCGGCGACTATGTCCTGACGATGGCTGCGCGCTTTCTTGCGGGGGTCTCGGCCGGCCTGCTGTGGGCGCTGCTGGCCGGCTATGCCGCGCGCATGGTTCCCGATCACATGAAGGGCCGCGCCATTGCCGTCGCCATGGTTGGCATACCCCTGGCCTTGTCGCTGGGTGTGCCATCCGGGACCTTCCTCGGTGCCATCATGGGCTGGCGGGCATGCTTCGGCATCATCAGCGCGATGACGTTGGGCCTGATTGCCTGGGTGCTGGCCAGCGTGCCGGATTTTGCCGGCCAGCCTGCCGGCCAGCGGCTGCCGCTCCGGCGCGTGTTCACGCTGCCGGGCGTACGTCCCGTGCTGTTCGTGACGCTCAGCTTCGTGCTGGCGCACAACGTCCTCTACACCTATATCGCGCCGTTCCTGCGCGCGGCAAACGCCGGGGCACGGCTGGATCTTGTCCTGTTCGTATTCGGCGTGGCCTCGCTCGGTGGCATCTGGATCACCGGCGTGCTGATCGACAAGTGGCTGCGGCGGCTGACGCTGGCCAGCACGCTGTTGTTCGGGCTTGCGGTGCTGGCGCTTGGGGCCGGCGGCGGGCACCCGGCCGTGGTCTATGCCGCGGCCGCGATCTGGGGCCTGGGCTTCGGCGGCGTCTCCACGCTGTTCCAGACGGCGCTGGCGGCGACCGCCGGCAAATCCTCGGACGTGGCGCAGTCGATGCTGGTCACGGCCTGGAACATCGCCATCGCCGGCGGCGGTGTCATCGGGGGGCTGCTACTCGATGGCTTCGGCATCGGCGCATTCCCGCCCGTGCTGGCTGCCCTGCTCGCCGCAACCTGGCTGGTGGTCTGGTCAGCGCGCAAGCATGGTTTCCCGTCGCAGCGCTGAATAGGTGGACGGCAGGCCTAGCCGGCGGCTGCCTCCAGCCACGCCAGCTCGTCCTCGTCAAAACCCGCGGCGCGGCGCGCCTCGAGGTTGAACGGGCCGCGCAGCTTCGGCGCACGGTACTGCTCGGCCAGTTGCGCATAAGTGGCCACGGGATCCAGCCCGCGCTGCGCGCACAGCCACCGGTACCAATGATTGCCGATGGCGACATGGCCGACCTCGTCGCGCAGGATGATGTCGATGATGGCCGCGGCGGCATGGTCGCCGGCGCCGGCCAGCCGCGCGCGCACCGGCGGCGACGCGTCGAGCCCGCGCGCCTCGAGCGTGCGCGGCACCAGCGCCATGCGCGCCAGTACGTCGCCGGCGGTCTTGTCGGTCATCTCCCACAGGCTGTTGTGGGCCGGGAAATCGCCGTAGGCGGCGCCGAGCGTGGCGAGATGGTCGGCCAGCAGCGTGAAGTGGTACGCCTCTTCATCGGCCACGCGCAGCCAGTCGCGGTAATACGCGGGCGGCATGCCGGCAAAGCGCCAGGCCGCGTCCAGCGCCAGGTTGATGGCATTGAACTCGATATGGCACAGCGCGTGGATCATCGCCGCGCGTCCGGCCGGGGTCTGCAGCGAGCGGCGCCGCTCGACGTGCTGGGGCGCCACCAGGGCCGGCCGCGCCGGTCGGCCAGGGATCGCGTGGGTGGCCCCGGCATGGATCGCCTCGCCCGCTTCCAGGGCGGCATCGGGCAACGTCATCACATGGCGATAAAGTGCGCGCGCCGCCACGGCCTTGTCGCGCGGATCCGTCAGGCACAGCACCGCCAGAGCTTGCCGGCGTGGTGAAGAAGACGGGTCAGGCGGCGCGGGGTCGGGTGTTTTTTCTGGCATGGGCGTAAAATCCGGGTCTGCCGCCATTGTAGGGCCTGGCCGGCGCCCGCCTCCCGCACCAGCGGCGAAGCCCAGGGCGCCGCTCCGTTTCCCGGCGCCGGCCCTTTAAAGTCCGGCGGCAACCCCCACTTCAACAAAAGCCATTCGTGCAGGAGACCTCATGGCGCTTTACCAGCTCGGCGACGTCAAGCCCAGTATCGACAGCGATGCCTACGTGGCCCCCGAAGCCACCATCATCGGCAACGTGACCCTCAAGTCCCGCGCCAGCGCCTGGCCCGGTGTCGTGATCCGCGGCGACAACGAGCCGATCGTGGTCGGCGCGGACACCAATATCCAGGAGGGTTCGGTGCTGCATACCGACCCGGGCTGCCCCCTCACCCTGGGCGACAAGGTCTCGATCGGCCACCAGGCCATGCTGCACGGCTGCACCGTGGGCGAAGGCTCGCTGATCGGGATCCAGGCCGTGGTGCTGAATCGTGCCGTGATCGGCAAGGAATGCCTGGTGGGCGCCGGCGCCGTGGTGACCGAAGGCAAGGTGTTCCCGGACCGCTCGCTGATCCTGGGCGCGCCGGCCAAGGTGGTGCGCCAGCTCACCGATGCAGACGTCGCCAACCTGTATCGCAACGCCGAGACCTACGCCACGCGGCAGGCCCTGTACAAGCAACAGCTCAAGCGGATCGGCTGACGACCGCCGAGCCTCTACCGAAACCCGACCGATTATTGTGACCGATACCACCACCCCCGACACCCTGCAGAAGTTCCTGTTCGACGCGGCCCCCGTGCGCGGCGAGCTGGTGCGCATGGAAGCCACCTGGCAAGAAGTGCTCGGCCGCCACAGCTACCCTGCCCCGGTGCGCCGGCTGCTGGGCGAGATGATGGCCGCCGCGGCGCTGCTGTCGGCCAACCTGAAGTTCAACGGGGCGCTGGTGATGCAGCTGCACGGCGACGGCCCGGTGCGCATGCTGGTGGTGGAATGCCTGTCCGATCTGTCGATGCGCGCCACCGCCAAGCTGGCCGAGGGCGCGCAGCTGGCCGACGATGCCACGCTGGCGCAGATGGTTAACGCCCACGGCCACGGCCGCTTTGCCATCACGCTGGACCCGAAGGACAAGCTGCCGGGCCAGCAGCCCTACCAGGGCATCGTGCCGCTGGCCGACGCCCACGGCCCGCTGGGCTCGATCAGCGCCGTGCTGGAGCACTACATGCAGGCCTCCGAGCAGCTCGACACGCGCCTGTGGCTGGCCGCCGACGACCATGTCGCCGCCGGCATGCTGCTGCAGAAGCTGCCGGCCTACGGCGGCACCGCCGAAGTCGGCGAGACCGGCGCGCCGCTGGCCAGCCATGCCAGGGCGCAGGACCTCGACACCTGGGACCGCGCGGTGCAGCTCGGCACCACGCTGAAGGCCGAAGAACTGCTGGCCGAGACGCCCGACACGCTGCTGCGCCGCCTGTTCTGGGAAGACCTGCAGGACACCGGCCTGCGGGTGTTTGAGCCGCTGACGCCGCATTTTTACTGCAGCTGCTCGCGCCCGAAGGTGGCCGGCATGCTGCAGTCGCTGGGCCAGGCCGAGATCGAAAGCATCATCGCCGAGCGCGGCCATGTCGAGATCCACTGCGATTTCTGCGGCCAGCGCTATGAGTTCGACCCGGTCGACTGCGCGCAGCTGTTCTCGCCCACGCCGGTCGCCACTGGCGCCGGCGCCGGCGCAAGCCAGCACCACTGATCCGCGCCCGGGCAGCGCCTGCGTGCGCTGCCGCACCAGAGCGGGCGATGCGGCCACCCGGCGGGCGGCGCAGCGGAAACATCGGCCCTGGCGCCGGGTCCAACGGCTGTACGATGGCAGCATGCCGCTGCCGAACCGCGAGCCCGAGAACCGCCATGTCCGCCCGAGCCAACCCTCCCCTGCCTGTCCCTGCATCGCGTACCCGTCATCCGCGGCGGGGCGCGGCCGCCTGCGCCGCGCTCGGCGCGCTGCTGCTGGCTGCCGGTTGCGTGCAGATCCCGCGCGATGCCAATGGTTCACCGCCTACCGCGCGGCTGGCACCCAACGCGTTACCGCCGGCACCGCTGAGCGCCGAAGACAGGCAGAAACTCGACGAGCTGAACCAGCAGGTGCTGCGCGACCAGGCCGCCGCGATCGCGCTGGACCAGCAGGCCGCGGCCGCGCGCGCGGCCTATGCCTATCCCAACACCAGCTGGAACCTGTTTTACGGCGGATGGGGTGGCGGCCACTGGGGCGGCGGCGTCAGCGTCGGCATGCCCGGCTGGGGCTGGGGCGGCTATCCGTACGGCTGGTGGTGAAGGAGCTGCGGCCGGCTTGAGGCAAGTTGAAGCAAGCCGCGGGCAGTCACGGTGAACGGCTTAGTGGCCGCCCCGGCCGGCGACCGAATTCGGCGGCGGCGGCAACGGCGGCGTGGCGCTGACCTTGGGCGCCGGCGCGACGAACTGCACGAAGACCTCGCCTTCGCGCACCATGCCCAGCTCATAGCGGGCGCGTTCCTCAATGGCGCCGGTGCCGTCCTGCAGGTCGGCGACTTCGCCTTCCAGCTTGGCGTTGCGCAGCTTGAGCGTCTGGTTGCGGGTACCCTGCTCGGTCAGCTGGCGGTTCAGGTCCCACACGCGCAGCCAGCCGCCCTTGCCAAGCCAGAGCGGATACTGGATGGCAAGCAGCAGCACGAACAACAGCAGCGAAATCAGGCGCATGAAAGATGGCGGACAGGAATTTCCGCACAATGATCTGCGAACTCCGCCTGGAAGGCAATTGCCAGGCAGATTTCGATACAAAAACGGCGGCGGCCGGGTAGTCCCGGCCGCCGCCATGCCATTCGCCCGCGGCCGCTCCCGCTGGCGCGGGAACGACGCGGCAAACCTCAGCGCAGGTTGTAGAACGCGCCCTTGCCCGGGTAGCTGGCGATATCGCCCAGGTCTTCCTCGATGCGCAGCAGCTGGTTGTACTTGGCCATGCGGTCCGAGCGCGACAGCGAGCCGGTCTTGATCTGCCCGGCGTTGGTGCCCACGGCGATGTCGGCGATGGTGCTGTCCTCGGTTTCGCCCGAGCGGTGCGAGATCACGGCGGTGTAGCCGGCGCGCTTGGCCATCTCGATGGCGGCGAAGGTCTCGGTCAGGGTGCCGATCTGGTTGATCTTGATCAGGATCGAGTTGCCGATGCCCTTCTCGATGCCTTCCTTCAGGATCTTGGTGTTGGTGACGAACAGGTCGTCGCCGACCAGCTGCACGCGCGAGCCGAGCTTGTCGGTCAGGGTCTTCCAGCCGTCCCAGTCGCCTTCGGCCATGCCGTCCTCGATCGACACGATCGGGAACTTGTCGCACAGGTTGGCCAGGTAGTCGGCGAACTGCGTCGAGCTCAGCTTCAGGCCTTCGCCTTCCAGCTGGTACACGGCTTCGCCTTCGTGATAGAACTCGCTGGCGGCGCAGTCCAGCGCCAGCAGCACGTCCTCGCCGGCGCGGTAGCCGGCCTTCTCGATGGCCTGCACGATGGTGTTCAGGCACTCCTCGTTGGACGAGAAGTTCGGGGCGAAGCCGCCTTCGTCGCCCACCGCGGTGGACATGCCCTTGTCGGCCAGGATCTTCTTCAGCGCGTGGAAAATCTCGGCGCCGCAGCGCAGCGCTTCGCGGAAGCTGGTCTGCGACACCGGCATGACCATGAATTCCTGGATGTCCAGGCTGTTGTTGGCATGCGCGCCGCCGTTGACGATGTTCATCATCGGCACCGGCAGCTGCATTGCGCCCGAACCGCCGAAGTAGCGGTACAGCGGCAGGCCGGCTTCTTCAGCGGCTGCCTTGGCGACAGCCATCGACACCGCCAGCATGGCGTTGGCGCCCAGGCGGCCCTTGTTCTCGGTGCCGTCGAGGTCGATCAGGGTGCGGTCCAGGAAGGCCTGCTCGGAGGCGTCCAGGCCCATGATGGCTTCGGAGATCTCGGTGTTGATATGCTCGACCGCCTTCAGCACGCCCTTGCCCAGGTAGCGGCCCTTGTCGCCGTCGCGCAGCTCGATGGCTTCGCGCGAACCGGTCGACGCGCCCGACGGCACCGCGGCGCGGCCCATCACGCCGGATTCCAGCAGCACGTCGCACTCGACGGTGGGATTGCCGCGCGAGTCGAGAACCTCGCGACCGATGATATCTACGATTGCACTCATGAATTCCTCTCTGACTGTTGATTCTTGCTGCTGCTGATCACTTCAACCTGCGCGCGTGTCAGGCGCATGTCATGGGCGCAAGCGCTGCGCCATGACGGCTGCCTGGCGCCTGCCGGCTCAGGCGGCGCCTTCGACCACGATCATATTCATCTTCGCCGCATGCTCGCGCGACTTGCGCGCGGCGCGGTAGGCCTCGCCATCGTGGAAGGCCTTGGCGGCGTCATAGCTGGGGAATTTCAGCACCACCACGCGCGTCGGCGCCCAGTCGCCCTCGAGCGGCTCGGTCTTGCCGCCGCGCACCAGCACCTCGGCGCCATGGATCTGCATGGCCTTGCTCGAAAGCACCTTGTATTCCTCGTACTGCTGGGGGTCGGTCACGTCGACGTAGGCGATGATAAAGCCCGCGGCCATGGGGAATCTCCCGATTTTTTGTATTGTCTTTCGATATGGTTTGTCACCGCCGGCATCCGCGACCGGCGCGGCGGCGACAAACGGGACGGGCTCAGGCGCAGGCCGGCCAGCCGAAGTTGTCTTCCAGGAAGCCGGCGCGCTTGACCAGCGTGTCGAGCTCCTTGAGCACGGACAGCAGCTCCTTCATGCGCGACAGCGGCACCGCGTTGGGGCCATCGGACATGGCCTTGCTCGGGTCCGGATGCGTCTCCATGAACAGGCCAGCCACGCCGGTGGCGACCGCCGCACGCGACAGCACCGGCACGAACTCGCGCTGGCCGCCCGAGCTGGTGCCCTGGCCGCCCGGCAGCTGCACCGAGTGGGTGGCGTCGAACACCACCGGGGCGCCGGTCTCGCGCATGATCGCCAGCGAGCGCATGTCGGACACCAGGTTGTTGTAGCCGAACGAGACGCCACGCTCGCAGGCCATGAAGACGTCGTCGGGCAGACCGGCTTCGCGCGCGGCATCGCGCGCCTTGTCGATCACGTTCTTCATGTCGTGCGGCGCCAGGAACTGGCCCTTCTTGATATTCACCGGCTTGCCGCTCTGCGCGCAGGCACGGATGAAATCGGTCTGGCGGCACAGGAACGCGGGCGTCTGCAGCACGTCGACCACGGCGGCGACGGGCTTGATCTCGTCGATCTCATGGATGTCGGTCAGCACCGGCACGCCGATCTCGCGCTTGACGTGGGCCAGGATCTCGAGGCCCTTCTCCATGCCAAGGCCGCGGAACGACTTGCCGGAAGAGCGGTTGGCCTTGTCGAACGACGACTTGTAGATGAACGGGATGCCGAGCTCGGTGGTGATGGCCTTGAGCTCGCCCGCGGTATCCAGCGCCATCTGCTCGGACTCGATCACGCACGGACCGGCGATCAGGAAGAAAGGCTGGTCGAGGCCGGCCTCGAATCCACAGAGTTTCATGACTGTCTCTCCTGCTTGCGCCGGGCCTTACGCGCCCTTGCGCTGCTGGCTGGCCAGCGCGGCTTCGACGTAGGCCTTGAACAGCGGATGGCCGTCGCGCGGGGTCGAGGTGAATTCCGGGTGGAACTGCACGCCGACGAACCACGGGTGCATCGACTCGGGCAGTTCCATCATCTCGGGCAGGTTCTCGGTCGGCGTGCGCGCCGAGATCACCATGCCGGCCTTTTCCAGCGTCGGCACGTAGTGGTTGTTGACCTCGTAGCGGTGGCGGTGGCGCTCGTTGACCTCGGCGCCATAGATGGCGCGGGCCTTGGTGCCTTCCTTGACCGGCACGCGCTGCGCGCCCAGGCGCATGGTGCCGCCCAGGTCGGAATCGGCCGAGCGCTGCTCGACCTTGCCTTCGCGGTCGACCCACTCGGTGATCAGCGCGACCACCGGGTGCTCGGTTTCGAGGTTGAATTCGGTCGAGTTGGCATCGGCCATGCCGGCCAGGTGGCGCGCAAACTCGATCACCGCCAGCTGCATGCCCAGGCAGATGCCCAGGTAAGGGATCTTGTTCTCGCGGGCGTACTGGATCGCGCGGATCTTGCCTTCGGTGCCGCGCTTGCCGAAGCCGCCCGGCACCAGGATCGCGTCGAGCGGGGCCAGCACTTCGAGGTGGCCCGATTCCAGTTCCTCGGAATCGATGTACTCGATGTTGACGCGCGTGGCGGTGTGCATGCCGGCGTGGCGCAGCGCCTCGATCAGCGACTTGTACGACTCGGTCAGGTCGACGTACTTGCCGACCATGCCGATGGTGATTTCGTGCTCGGGATTTTCCTGGGCGTTGACCAGCTTCTGCCACATCGACAGGTCGGCCGGCTTGGGATCCAGGCGCAACTCCTCGCAGATCAGCCGGTCCAGGCCCTGCTCGTTGAGCATCTGCGGGATCTTGTAGATGCTGTCCGCATCCCACACCGAGATCACGGCATCCTGCGGGATATTGGCGAACAGCGAGATCTTGGCGCGCTCGTCGTCCGGGATCGGGCGGTCGGCACGGCACAGCAGCGCGGTCGGCGAGATGCCGATTTCGCGCAGCTTCTGCACCGAGTGCTGGGTCGGCTTGGTCTTCAGCTCGCCGGCGCTGGCAATGAACGGCACCAGCGTCAGGTGCACGAAGGCGCAGTGGTTGCGGCCCATGCGCAGGCTCATCTGGCGCGCGGCTTCCAGGAACGGCAGCGACTCGATGTCACCCACGGTGCCGCCGATTTCCACCAGCGCCACGTCGGCCTTGCCGTCGTGCGACGCGGCCGCGCCCTTCTCGACGAAGGCCTGGATCTCGTTGGTGATATGCGGGATCACCTGCACGGTCTTGCCCAGGTATTCGCCGCGGCGCTCCTTGCGGATCACCGATTCGTAGATCTGGCCGGTGGTGAAGTTGTTCGACTTGCGCATCTTGGCCGAGACGAAACGCTCGTAGTGGCCGAGATCGAGGTCGGTTTCCGCACCGTCTTCCGTGACAAACACCTCGCCATGCTGGAAAGGGCTCATCGTGCCGGGATCGACGTTGATGTAGGGATCGAGCTTGAGGAGGGTGACTTTGAGGCCGCGCGACTCAAGAATGGCCGCGAGCGAGGCAGCAGCGATGCCCTTGCCGAGAGAAGAGACGACGCCACCGGTGACGAAGACGAATTTGGTCATAAACCGAGCTTGCCGGGGAAATCGGGATTATACATGAGAGCCCGTTCCCCGCCGACCCGGAAATTGTGACAGCAGCCTGTCTCCGGCGTGCCGATTTCCAAGGCGCGGGCGCGCTGCGGCGCATGCGACGCACGCCGGCTCAGCGCCCCTGCTCGCGCATCGCGCCGATCAGTTCGCGCACCAGTTGCGCGGTCTGCCCGGGCCGCTCCATCGGGTACAGGTGGCCGCCTTCGATAAAGCGCAGGTTGGGCCCGACCAGCCGGCGCGTCGCTCCCAGGCCGCACTGGCGCACCTCGCGCGAGCGCGTGCCGGCGACAAAACCGACCGGCACCGGCGCGCCGCGCGCGACCTTGCGCCCGAGGCTGGTCGGCAGCGTGCGGTAGATCCAGTATTCGACCTCGCGGTCGAAGCGCAGCCGGCGCTCGTTGTCCTTGCCGGTGGGCTCGGTGCCGTGGATGGCGTAGTCGCGCAGCACCTCGTGGTCCCATACGGCGAAGTTGGGCTTGGCGCGGAAGTGTTCCCACACCGCCTCGGCGTCCGGCCAGTGCGTGCGCCGGTTCCTGGTCACCGCCGCCGGGCCCGGCTTTTCATCGATGCCCAGCATCTGGGCGGTCTTCAGCAGGGACGCGCGCCAGCCGGCGATGATCGGCGAGTCCAGCATGACCACGCCGCGCACCCGGTCCGGCCGGCGCAGCGCCGCCATCAGCGACAGGAAGCCGCCCAGCGAATGGCCCACCAGCCACACCGGCTCGCGGTACTGGCGGTCGATGTCGCCCAGCAACTCTTCCACCAGGTGCGGCCAGCCGCGTGTCACCGGGAATTCCGGCTTGTGCCCGTAGCGGTCCACGGCGCGGAACTCGAACTCGCCGTCCAGTTCGCCGAACAGCTTGCGATAGGTCGTCACCGGAAAGCCGTTGGCGTGGGAGAAATGGATGATCTCGCGCATGCCTGCCGCCCTCAGTCCGGCTTGCGCGGATGCACGCGCCGGGCCCGCACCGGCTGGGCCCAGCGGTCGGCCTCGCCGGAGCGCGCCAGCGAGAATTCCGCGGGCGCGGCCGGATCCCATTCCGGGTTGTGGATCTCGCCGAAGACCTGGCGCAGGCGATGGCCCCAGGTGTCGCGGATCATGCGGAAATAGGCGTTGCGCTCGTCGATGTTGACGAAGCGGGTCACCTGCAGCGAATCCGCCTCATAGACCAGCAGGTCCAGCGGCAGGCCCACCGAGATATTCGACTTCAGCGTCGAGTCCATCGAAATCAGCGCGCACTTGGCCCCTTCGGCCAGCGGCAGCGACGGGTGCACGACGCGGTCGACGATGGGCTTGCCGTACTTGGCCTCGCCGATCTGGAAGTAGCAGTTCTCGGGCGTGGCCTCGACGAAGTTGCCGGCCGCGTAGACATTGAACAGCCGCACCCGCTCGCCGCGCACCTGGCCGCCGAAGACCAGGCTGACATTGAACTCTATGCCGGCGTCGCGCAGCGCGTGGGCGTCGCGCCGGTGCACCTGGCGCACCGCCTCGCCGACGATCGAGGCGGCCTCGAACATGTCGCGCGCGGTCCATAGCGAACGCTTCTCGTCATGGTCCTCGATCAGGATCTGGCGCACCGACTGGCTGATGGCCAGGTTGCCGGCGGTCATCAGCACCATCACCCGGTCGCCGGGCTCCTCGAACACCGTCATCTTGCGCGCGGTGGATATGGCGTCTACTCCGGCATTGGTGCGGGAGTCGGACAGGAATACCAGGCCGGCATCCAGCCGCATGGCTACACAATACGTCATGATTTGTCTTGGTGTTCTTGGTGGCGGCCGGCATGGACCGGCAGTGGCCTGCATCACTCTGGATTCTAGCGCCCGTGCACCGGCACGGCGCCGCGTCTGGAAGCAAGCACCTAATCAGGTCGAAAGTGGCGTGATTGTTACATTGACTTCCAGCGTCTCGCCGGCGCCGCCGTCCAGGATGCCCCGCACTGGTGCCGCCGACGCGTAATCGCGCCCCACCGCCAGCCGGATATGGCGCTCGTCGGTCAGGCAGCCGTGCGTGATGTCGATGCTGCACCAGATTTCGCCGGCCGGGTCCAGGCACACGTCGGCCCAGGCGTGGCTGGCCAGTTCGGTGGCGGCCGGGTCGTAGAAATATCCGCTGACATAGCGCGCCGGAATGCCCAGCGCCCGGCACGCCGCCACCATCACCTGCGCCTGGTCCTGGCACACCCCGCTGCCCAGCGCGAAAGCCTCCGCCGCTGAAGTGCCGACATCGGTGGTGTTGGGCTTGTAGCGCACGCGCTCGCCGATGCCAAGCGCCAGCGCCAGCAGCGCATCGATGTCGTGCCCCGCCGCCAGGAACGGCGCGGCAAACGCCCGCATCGGCGCCGGCGCCGTGGTCAGCGGCGTGCTGCCGAGGAAGTACAGCGGCGAGACCCGCGCCTCACCGTCCGGCGGCGCATCGCAGAACGCATGGTGGCCGTCGCGGTCGAGCTCGCCGTGCGGCGGCAGCACTTCGACCTCGCCGCTGGCCTCGATGGCGATGGTGCTGGCGGGCCCGGCCACCGTGAAGTTGTGCACGATGTTGCCGAAGCCGTCGCGCGCCGCCGACGGGTTGCCGGGCGTCGACAGCTGCCAGTAGTCAACGGTCTGCAGCGGACCCGAGCGCGGCTGCAGCCGCACTTCGTGCACGCTGCGCCGCACCGGTTCGGTGTAGCGGTAGACGGTATGGTGGTGGATCTTGTATTTCACGGTATCAGGGCGCGGCGGCACGGGGGCTTGCCGGCTGCCCGGCTCAGGCCGCCTGCAGCGGCACCAGGAAGTCCCGGCTGATGCCGTTGCCGAGATCGCCGATGCGCTCCAGGAAGCTGGTCAGGTACGCATGCAGGCCGACGGCAAAGATATCGTCGATGCGCGCGTACTTCAGGTCGGCGTGGAGTTTACCAGCCTGGCGCTCGGTTTCCGCCGAATGCTGGTTGCGCACCGTATGCAGGATGGCCACCACCTCGTCCATGCTCGACACCAGCGAGCGCGGCATGTCGGGGCGCAGGATCAGCAGTTCGGCCACGCGCTGCGGCGTGATGACCGCGCGGTAGACCTTGCGGTAGACCTCGAAGCCCGACACCGAGCGCAGGATCGCCGCCCAGTGGTAGAAATCGTTGTGGGCGCCCGGGTCGGGATTGGCCTGGGCCTGCCCGCCATTCCCCCCCTCTGCGCCCTCCGCGCCGGACGACGCCTGGAACTTGACGTCGAGGATGCGCGCGGTATTGTCGGCGCGCTCCAGGAAAGTGCCCAGCCGCATGAAATGGAAGGCATCATCCTTGAGCATGGTGCCGAACTGCACCCCGCGCGCCAGGTGCGAGCGGAACTTGACCCATTCGAAGAAGCGCGCCGGATCTTCCTTGAGCACACCGTCGGCAATCAGGCGCTGCACCTCCAGCCAGGTGGTGTTGACGGTCTCCCAGACCTCGGTGGTGAGCGAGCCGCGCACCGCGCGCGCGTTCTCGCGCGCCGCGCGCAGGCAGCTCATGATCGACGAGGCATTGGTCATGTCGCGCACCATGAAATCGATCACATCGTCGCGAGACAGCAGGCCGTACTTGTGGTCGAAGACGTCGGTCAGCTCCGAGATATCGAGCATGGCCCACCAGCCCTGCTCGGCCACCTCGGCCGATTGCGGCAGCAGCGAGGTCTGGTAGTTGACGTCGAGCATGCGCGCGGTGTTCTCCGCGCGCTCGGTGTAGCGGGCCATCCAGAACAGGTGGTCGGCGGTGCGGCTCAGCATGCGGGCTCTCCCGAATCGGCGTTCATCGTTCCAGCACCCAGGTGTCCTTGGTGCCGCCACCCTGCGAGGAATTCACCACCAGCGAGCCCTCGCGCAGCGCCACGCGCGTCAGCCCGCCCGGTACCATGCGCACCTCCTTGCCCGACAGCACGAACGGGCGCAGGTCGATATGGCGCGGCGCGATGCCGGCCTCGACATAGGTCGGGCAGGTCGACAGCGCCAGCGTGGGCTGCGCGATGTACTGCTCCGGCCTGGAGCGGACCACCTCGCGGAAGGCATCGATCTCGGCGCGCGCCGCCGCCGGGCCGACCAGCATGCCGTAGCCACCGGCCCCGTGGGTTTCCTTGACCACCAGTTCGGCCATATGGTCCAGCACGTACTGCAGGTCCTCGGCGCGCCGGCACATGTAGGTCGGCACGTTGCTCAGGATGGCCTCTTCGCCCAGGTAGAAGCGGATCATGTCCGGCACATAAGGATAGATCGACTTGTCGTCGGCCACGCCGGTGCCGATCGCATTGCAGATGGTCACGTTGCCGGCGCGGTAGACCGACAGCAGCCCCGCGGCGCCGAGCGCGGAATCGGGGCGGAACGCAAGCGGGTCGAGGAAATCGTCGTCGACGCGCCGGTAGATCACGTCGATGCGCTGCGGACCCTGCGTGGTGCGCATGAACAGGTGGTTGTCCTCGACGAAGAGATCGCTGCCTTCGACCAGCTCCACCCCCATCTGCTGCGCCAGGAAGGCGTGCTCGAAGTACGCCGAGTTGTACATGCCCGGCGTCAGCACCACCACGGTGGGATCGGCGATCGCCTGCGGCGAGACCCCGCGCAGCATGTCGAGCAGCAGGTCGGGGTAGTGCGCCACCGGCGCCACGCGGTTGCGCGCGAACAGGTCCGGGAACAAACGCATCATCATCTTGCGGTTCTCGAGCATGTACGACACGCCCGACGGCACCCGCAGGTTGTCTTCCAGCACGTAGAACTCGCCCTCGCCGGCGCGCACCACGTCGATGCCGGCGACATGCGCATAGACGTCATGCGGCACGCTGACGCCGAGCATCTCGGGCCGGTACTGGGCGTTGTTGTAGATCTGGTCGGGCGGAATCACGCCGGCGCGGATGATGTCCTGGCCGTGGTAGATGTCGTGGATGAAGCGGTTCAGCGCGGCCACGCGCTGGCGCAGGCCTTTTTCCAGCAGCGCCCATTCGCTCGCGGGGAAAATGCGCGGGACCACGTCGAACGGAATGGTGCGCTCGGTACCGCTGTTGGCTTCGTCCTTGTCGCCGTAGACGGCGAAGGTGATGCCCACGCGCCGGAACACCAGGTCGGCCTCGGCGCGCTTGTTGGCCATGGTGCTTTCGGTCTGGCGCGCCAGCCATTCGGCGAAATGCCGGTAGTGCGGGCGGACCGCCCCCTCAGGCAAGGTCTGTCCCGCGTGGATCAGCGCTGGCGCACTGTTGTCGCGCCAGTCCAGCATCTCGTCGAAATACCGCGCCGCCATGATGGCCGCTCCTCCATGTCGCGGGCGCCGCTGCCGGCCGCCCTGGTTGCCCTGGCTGTCCTGCCCTGCCGCGCGGCCGCGCCGGTTGGCGCAAGCCGCGGTGATGCCGTCGAGTCACTGGCCCTTCCAGCATACCCGTGCCGGCGAAAGCCGCAAGGCGGCCGGCGGGCCGCCCGTGCCACCGCAGCCGCGCCGCCCGGACACCGAAGCGAAGCTAGCAAGATGCCTGCCAGCGCACGCAAAAAACGGCCGCCGGTGAGGCCGGCGGCCGTGGTTGCGATCCATGGAAAGTCGGGAAGTCCGCCCGGGACCATGCCCCTCCGGGCACGGGGCAGCGGTCAGCGCGGCGCGCTGGCGTCCTGCCGCACGGTGGCGCGCAGGATGGTGTCGACCAGCGCTTCCGGTGGCTGGCGGATGTCGAGGGCCAGCGCGTCGCCGGGCACTTCCAGCGTATCGAACTGGCTTTGCAGCAGCTCCGGATTGAAGAAATGCTCGGTGCGCGCGGACAGGCGCTGGCCGATCAGCGCGGCATCCCCCTTCATGAACACGAAGGTCACGCCGCCATCGGGCGGGGTCAGCCGGTCGCGGTAAGCCTGGCGCAGCGCCGAGCAGGTGAACACATGGGTGCGGCCTTCGGCCCGGGCAGTGTCGATGGCCGCGCGCATTGCCGCCAGCCAGGGCCAGCGGTCATCGTCGGTCAGCGGGATGCCGGCGTGCATCTTGGCCTTGTTGGCGTCGCTGTGGAAGTCGTCGGCGTCATGGAAGCCGCAGCCCAGCCGCTGCGCCAGCAACTGGCCGACCGTGGTCTTGCCGCTGCCGGAAACGCCCATCAGGATATAGATCATGTCTGCTCCGTCGGTCTTGGTATCGGATGGTGTTGCCATCCTTGTCGGTTGCCTGCCTGTCCTGGTCCGGTTATTGTGCGACGGATCGCAGCTCGGCGGTACGGCCGTCGGCGCCGGCGGCGTCGGCATCCAGTTCGGACAGGTCGAGTGCGCTGCCGCCCTCTTCCGCGATCCGTGCGTGGCGCCGGAACAGGCCGAACAGGCCGCGCCCCAGGCTGAACTGCGCGAACCGGTCGGCAGGCGCGAGTACCGGCGCCCGCGCCGCGAATTCGGCCTCGTCGCCCAGCCATTGCAGCGTGCCGGCGACAGCGTCGACCCGGATGCGGTCTCCGTCACGCACGCGCGCCAGCGCGCCGCCGGCCAGCGCCTCGGGGCCGACGTGGATCACCGCCGGCACCTTGCCCGAAGCACCGGACATGCGGCCGTCGGTCACCAGCGCCACCTTGTGGCCGGCGTCCTGCAGTGCGCCCAGCACGGGTGTCAACCGGTGCAGTTCCGGCATGCCGTTGGCATTCGGCCCCTGGAAACGCACCACCGCCACCAGGTCGCCGCCCAGTTCGCCAGCGTCGAACGCCGCCTGCAGCGCCTCCTGCGAATCGAACACCCGCACCGGGGCTTCGACCACGCGGTGCTCGGGCGCCACGGCCGAGACCTTGATCACGCCGCGGCCCAGGTTGCCCTGCATCAGCCGCAGGCCGCCCTCGGCGGAGAACGGCGCGCCCGCAGTCGCCAGCACCTGCGGGTCGCCGCTCTTTGCGGCGCCGTCGCGCCAGTGCAGCACGCCGTCCGTCATCACCGGCTCCTGCGCGTAACGGGCCAGGCCCGGGCCGGCCACGGTCTGCACGTCCTCGTGCAGCAGCCCGGCCTGCAGCAGCTCGCGGATCACGAAGCCGGCCCCGCCGGCGGCATGGAAATGGTTCACATCGGCCGAGCCATTGGGATAGACGCGCGCCAGCAGCGGCGTGATGCGCGACAGCAGGTCGAAATCATTCCAGTCGATGACGATGCCGGCGGCGCGCGCGATCGCCACCAGGTGGATGGTGTGGTTGGTGGAGCCGCCGGTGGCCAGCAGGCCGACCATGGCGTTGGCGATGGCACGTTCGTCGACGATGCGCGCCAGCGGCAGGTAGCTGTCGCCGCGCGCGCGCAGCGCAATCGCGCGCTGTGCGGCCGCGGCCGTCAGCGCATCGCGCAGGCCGCTGTCCGGATGGACGAAGGCCGCGCCCGGCAGGTGCAGCCCCATCACTTCCATCAGAAACTGGTTGCTGTTGGCGGTGCCGTAGAAGGTGCAGGTGCCGGCGCCGTGATAGGCCTGGCATTCGGCCTCCAGCAAGGCCTCGCGCCCCACCTGGCCGGTGGCGTAGAGCTGGCGCACGCGCGCCTTCTCCTTGTTGGGCAGCCCGCTGGCCATCGGGCCCGCGGGCACGAACACCATCGGCAGGTGGCCGAATTGCAGCGCGCCCATCAGCAGCCCCGGCACGATCTTGTCGCACACGCCCAGCATCAGCGCCGCATCGAAGGTGTTGTGCGACAGCGCCACCGCGGTGCCCATGGCAATCGCATCGCGCGAGAACAGCGACAGCTCCATGCCGGCGTTGCCTTGCGTGATGCCGTCGCACATCGCCGGCACGCCGCCCGCCACCTGCGCCACCGCGCCGACCGCGCGCGCGGCCTCGCGGATCACGGCGGGATAGCGCTCGTAGGGCTGGTGCGCCGACAGCATGTCGTTGTACGCGGTGACGATGCCCAGGTTGGGCGCATGCTCGACGCGCAGCTTCAGCTTGTCGCTGGCCGGCAGCGCGGCAAAGCCGTGCGCCAGGTTGGCGCAGGACATGCCGCGCAGCGGCCCCAGTTCCGCCTGCGCGCGCTCGCAGCGCGCAAGGTAGGCGGCACGGCTGGCGCGGCTGCGCGCAACGATGCGGTCGGTAACGGCCTGAAGCTCGGCATGGACGGCAGAAGGCATGGCGTGACGGTCCTTGTGGGCGGAATGAGGCATGGCGATTCGGCGCGCCACGGCGCCGAATCCTGTAGATTTTCTACAATTCGGGCGCCATTATACCCAGCGCCCGCCGCTCGTCATTACGACCACGCAGAAAAATCGCGCAGAAAATGCCGGAGTCAGGGCAAACCCCAAGCGCCAGCCCCGCCGCATTTCGGGCAAGATGCGGCGCCAATCATTGTAGAATCTCTACATATCCTTTCCACGCCGACACTGCCTTCATGCGCGACCGCATCCTTGCCGTCTACGACACCCTTCGTCCTTCAGAACGCCGCCTGGCCGACTATGTCGCCCGCCACGGCGCCGCCGTGATCCGGCTGTCGATGCCGGAACTGGCCGAGCGCGCCGGCGTGTCGCAACCCACCATCGCGCGCTTCTGCGCGGCGCTGGGCTACGATGGCTTCCGCGAATTCAAGCTGCAGTTCGCGCAGAACGTCGGTGGCGGCACGCCCTTCGTGCACCAGGATGTGGCCGCCGACGACCGTCCGGCGGACATCGCCGGCAAGGTGTTCGACCGCACCATTGCCACGCTGATGAGCGTGCGCAACGCCCTGTCGGCCGACCAGATCGAGCATGGCATCCGGCTGCTCGCCGGCGCGCGCCGCATCGAGTTCTACGGCTGCGGCAACTCCGGCATCGTCGCGCTCGACCTGCAGCACAAGTTCTTCCGCCTGGGCATGCCGACCGTCGCCTATGCCGACCCGCACGTGTTCAGCATGTCGGCGGCGCTGCTGGGCCCCGGCGACGTGGCCGTGCTGGTCTCCAACAGCGGCCGCACCTGGGACATGCTGACCGCCGCCACGCTGGCACGCAGCAGCGGCGCCGGCCTGCTGGCGCTGACCCACAGCGGCTCGCCGCTGGCCCGGCTGGCCGATGTCTGCGTGTTCTCCGACGTCGAGGAAGACAGCGAGGTCTACACGCCGATGACCTCGCGCATCAGCCACCTGGTGCTGGGCGACGTGCTCGCCGCCGGCGTCGCGCTGGCGCGCGCGGACACCGTCGCGCCGCGCCTGCAGCGCGCCAAGGCGCATCTGCGCGAGCGGCGCATCGCCGGGGCCGAGCCGGCGCCGGCACGCAGCCGGGGCCGCGCCGTGGCGGCAGAGCCGGCCACGCCGTCTACGTCCACCAAGCCCGCACCGCCCGCCGCACGCCCCAGCCGCCGTAAGGCCGGCTGACCGCCCGCGACACCCGCGCACCCTAGCGCGGCGCCGGCGGCCGTTCCCGCCAGTAGCGCGGCTCCGCGTGCCGGAACATCGACAGCGTGTAACCCGCGCGTGCCGTGTTCATGGTCACCGCGCCGGTTTCGTCGGTGCGATAGCGCAGGATGCCCCCGCGGCCAAAGCGCTCCCAGACTTCGGCGTTCGGATGGCGATAGCGGTTGCCATAGCCCAGCTGGAACACCGCGGCCGCGGGCCCGACCGCCTCGATCCAGTCCGTGCCCGAAGACGTGCCGCTGCCGTGATGCGCCACCACCAGCACGTCGGCGCGCAAGGCCCCGGCCGGCAAGCGCCCGATCAATGCACGCTCCTGCGCCAGGCCGATATCGCCGGTCAGCAGCAGGCTGTGCGCGGCGGTGTCCACGCGCAGCACGCAACTGCGCGCGTTGCTGGGGATGGCGGCCTGCTGCGACTGTTCAGCCAGCGGGTGCAGCACGGCAAAGCGCACGCCGTCCCACTCCCATTGCTGTTCCGCGGCGCAGGGGCGCCATTGGCCTCCATAATGCGGCGCCTCCAGCAGCGGGTGGCCGGCAGGCGCACCGGTGCTGCGCGCCACCACGGCCACTGTCCCCGCAATGTCCGCCACGCCGCCGGCATGATCGAGGTCTTCATGGCTGACCATCAGGTGATCGAGTTGCGACACGCCCTCGGCGCGCAGTACCGGCACCACCACCTGCGCGCCCGCGCTGGAGCCCGAGGCATAGCCCGGCCCGGTGTCGTACAGCAGCGCGTGCGAGCGCGTGCGCACCAGCACCGCGGTGCCCTGCCCGACGTCGAACATCACCGCACGGAACTGGCCGTCGGCAACCGGCGGACCGCGCGCCAGCAGCAGCGGCAGCATCAGCAGCGCGCCATGCCAGCGCAGGCGCGCCGCAGCCACGGGCGCCACCAGCAGCGCCACGCCAAGCGCAGCCAGCAGCAGCGCCACCGGCCCCGCGCTGGCCGCCTCCCACATCGCCCCGGGCAGCATGGAAAACCATTGCAGCACGGCAGCCAGTCCCTGCATGGCAAAGTGGGCGGCCGCCATCACCGGCACGGCCAGCCACAGCGGCAGCGCGGCGCCCAGCAGCGCCAGCGGCGTCACCAGCAGGCTGACCACAGGGATTGCCACCGCATTGGCAAACGGCGACACCACCGAGACCTGGCCGAACAGCAACAGCGTCAGCGGCACCAGCCCGATGGTCACGGCCCATTGGGTGCGCGCGCCCGCGGCAAGCGCGGCCCGCAGCCGTTGCCAACGCCCTGCGGTCGCGGCGTCCCGTCCCGGCCGCGCAGCGAAGAAGATCACCGCGACGGCACCGAAGGACAACCAGAAGCCGGGCAGCATCACGGCCCACGGATCCAGCAGCAACGCCACCAGCGCCGCCCACGCCAGCACGATCGACGCCGGCGGCGCGCGTGCCCCCCACACCGCGACCGCCGCGACGCAAAGCATGGCGACGGTGCGCAGCGCCGGGATCTGCATGCCGGCCAGCATGCCGTAACCCAGCGCGGTGGCCACCGCGACCACCAGCGCGGCTTGCCGGGCCGGCAGCCACAATGGCAGTGGCCGGCGCAGCCAGCGGCCGCAGCCGAACGAATGGCGCCACAGCAGTCCGGTGAGCGACGCCGCCATGCCGGCCACCATGGTGATATGCAGTCCCGAAATGGCCACCAGGTGGCTCACGCCCGTGCGCCGGAACAGCTGCCAGTCGTCCGCCTCGATGCCGCGCTGGTCGCCGATCACCAGCGCGACCAGCACCGCGCCGAAGCGCGCCCCGGCCGGCAGCGCGGCGCGCAGGTGAGCGCGCACGGCGGCACGCCAGGCTTCGATGCGCCAGGCCAGCCGCTCCGAGGCGGCATCCTGCGGCGCACCCTGGGCGCGCCGCACGTAGCCGGTCGCGCCATAGCCCTGCGCCAGCAGCCAGTAGGCGTAATCGAAGCCAAACGGATTGGCGAGCCCGCGCGGCCGCCGCAGGCGCAGGGTCAGCGTAAAGCGTTGTCCCGGGCTTAACTCGAGCGGCGCGTCGCGCCAGTTGAGGATGACCCGGCCCGGCAGCGGCTGGTCCGGCCCCGCGGACTGCTCGACGGTGAACGCGAAGCGTGTGCCGGTGGGAGATCGAGTGGGAAGCCCCGAGACCACCCCGCGCACGTTAAGGTCGCGCGCCTCCAGCCCCACGGGCAGCCATTCGCGCAGGCGCAGTTCGGCGCGCCACGCGGCCCAGCAGTACGCCATGGCAAAGGCCAGCGCGGCCAGCGCCAGGCCTTGCAGCATGGCAGGCAGACGCCTGCCCCACAGGGCCATGCCGATGGCGCACAAGGCCAGCAGCGCGGCGCCCAGGCGCAGGCCGTGCGCCTGCGGCAGCGTCGACTGCTGCTGCAGGGCCCAGCACCCGGCCACGAATGCCCCCACAAAGCGACGCACGGCACCTCCTCCGATGATCTTGCATTACCGGAGTTGTACCCGCGCGCAGGCGCGGCGAGCTTGTCAGCCTGTCAAGAAGGCGTGGAAGTTGTGTGACCGCCAGCAAGCGGAGGCGCCATGGTGTCCGCAAACGCCGCCAGACGCGGCAGCGCCGCCACGGCATTGCGCCAGGTCGCCTGCGCCAGCGTGAGGGCGTCGATGCCGCGCAGTTCCGCCATCACGCGCGCCACGCCGGCGACCTCCGCCGGCGTGTTGCGCGCCTTGTGCTGTTCGCCGAACTGGTCGTCCGACAGCCATGCCGGCGCGATGTCCGGTGCATCGGTTTCCAGCACCAGCGCCTCCAGCGGCAGCTCCGTCGCCAGCCGGCGGATCTGGCGCGCGCGGCTGAAGGTGACATTGCCGCCGAAGCCCAGCTTCAGGCCCTGCTCGACGAAGCGCCGCGCCTGTTCGTGGCTGCCGTTGAAGGCATGGGCGATGCCGCGTTTGACGCCGAGCTTGCGCAGCTGCGCGCCGACCTGGTCCTGCGACTTGCGCACGTGCAGCAGCACCGGCAGGTCGAACTCGCGTGCGATCTTCAGCTGTTCGGCGTAAAGCCAGGTCTGGTGATCCGCCTCCAGCCCCGCGACGAAGAAGTCGAGCCCGATTTCGCCGATGCCGACGAAGCGCGGGTCGTCCATGCTGGCGGCCACCTGGCGCCGCAGCGTGTCCAGCTCGGGCTGGCCCGCGCCGGGCGAGCACAGCGGGTGGATGCCCAGCGCGTAGACGCAGCGTGCATCGCGATGCGCCAGCGCGCGCACGGCGTCGAAGTTCCACGCGGCCACCGCCGGCACCACGATGCCGCGCACGCCGGCGGCCTCGGCCGCGTCGGCGACCTGCTCGCGGTCCGGGTCGAACTCGCCGGCGTCGAGGTGGCAATGGGTGTCGATCCACATGGGCGCGGCCGCTTCAGCGTTCCTGGTGCAGGTGGCCGTCGCGCAGCCTCAGCACGCGGTCGCAGCGCCCGGCCAAGTCCAGGTCGTGGGTGACGATGACGAAGCTGGTGCCGAGCGTGCGCGACAGTTCCAGCATCAGGTCATAGACGCCGCCGGCGGTGTGGTCGTCGAGATTGCCAGTGGGCTCGTCGGCCAGCACGCAGGCCGGCTGGCCCACCAGCGCGCGCGCAATGGCGACGCGCTGGCGCTCGCCGCCGGACAGCTCGCCCGGCCGGTGCCGCGAGCGCCCGCCCAGCCCGACGCGCTCCAGCATCGCCTGGGCGACCTCGCGCGCGGCGTGCTGGGTCAGGCCGCGGATGCGCAGCGGCATCGCCACGTTGTCGAGCGCGGTGAATTCCGGCAGCAGGTGGTGGAACTGGTAGACAAAGCCCAGCGAGCGGTTGCGCACCACGTTGCGCTCGCGCTCGCGCAGCGCCGTGAAGGGCTTGCCGAGCAGCGCGACGCGGCCCGAATCGGGCTCGTCGAGCCCGCCCAGCACATGCAGCAACGTGCTCTTGCCCGAGCCCGAGGCGCCCACGATGGCCACCTTCTCGCCGGCGTTGACGCGCACGTCGACGCCGCGCAGCACGTCGACGTCGAGCTCGCCCTGGCGGAAGCGCTTGGTCAGGCCCTCGGCCACCAGCACCGGCGCACCGGTGCGCGGCAGGCCCGGCGCGGGCGTGGAAGTATCGGCTTGCAGCACGGCTTCACTCATAGCGCAGCGCCTCCGCGGGGTTGACGCGGGCGGCGCGCCAGCTGGGATAGAGCGTGGCCAGCGTGGCCAGCACGAAAGAAATGATGCCGATGGTGGCGATGTCGTTCACGCGGGGATCGGAAGGCAGTTGGCTGATGAAATAGATGTCGCGCGGCAGGAACTGCACGTGCAGCAGCCGCTCGATGAAGGGCACGATCACGTCGATATTGGTGGCGATCAGCGTGCCGCCGGCCACGCCCAGCAGCGTGCCGATAAAGCCGATGGCGACGCCCTGCACGATGAAGATCTTCATGATCGAGCCCGGCTGCGCGCCCATGGTGCGCAGGATGGCGATATCGGCCTGCTTGTCGGTGACGGTCATCACCAGCGTCGACACCAGGTTGAACGCGGCCACCGCGATGATCAGCGTCAGGATGATGAACATCATCCGCTTCTCGGTCTGCACCGCGGCAAACCAGTTGCGGTTCTGCTTCGACCAGTCGCGCAGGTAAAGCTCGCCCGACATGGTGCCGGCCAGCTCCTGCGCCACCAGCGGCGCGCGCTGCATGTCCTGCAGCTTCAGGCGCACCCCGGTGGGACCGCTCAGGCGGAACAGGGTCTCGGCGTCCCGCAGGTTGACCAGCGCCAGCGCGCTGTCGAACTCGAAATGTCCGGATGAAAACACGCCCACCACGGTGAACTGCTTGAGCCGCGGCAGCACGCCCGCAGGCGTGATGGTGCCCTGCGGCGCCAGCAGCGTGACCTTGTCGCCGACCTGGACGCCCATGGCATTGGCCAGCTCGTTGCCCAGCGCGATGCCGAAGCTGCCCGGCACCAGCGCGGCCATGCTGCCGGCGCGGAACTGGCTGCCGATCTCCGACACCTTGGGTTCCTGCGACGGCTCCACGCCGCGCAGCAGCACGCCGCGCACGGCATCGTCGCGGGTCAGCATGGCCTGCGCCGCCACATAGGGGGCGGCACCGACCACCTCCTTGTTCTGCAGCGCCTCGGCCGCGGTCTTCTGCCAGTCCGGCAGCGCCGACGGGCCGATCACCTCGATATGCGCCAGCACCGACAGCATGCGGTCGCGCACTTCCTTCTGGAACCCGTTCATCACCGACAGCACCACGATCAGCGCGGCCACGCCGAGCGCGATGCCCAGCATCGAGATCATCGAGATAAACGAAATGAAGGTGTTGCGGCTGGCGCGCTTGCTTGCGCGGGTATATCGCCAGCCGATCTGCCACTCGTAGGGAAATTTCAAGAGGATTCCTGTTGTTTCGGAAAAGCGCCAGTGCCCGTCGGGGCGCCGCCGGCGGCACGCACGGCAGCCGTGGCGGGCGACGCCGCGGTCACGCCGCGGTCGGGTCGCGGTGGGCTCCGGGACTGGCGCGAGCCAGCCGGGAGTTTACAATCTCGCCACCATGATGACGCACCTGACCCTGATTGTGCCCTTTTCCGTCCCGCCCGGCGCCGGCGACGACGGCCGCGACGATGTTGTCCCCGGCGCGCTGCTGCGGCAATTGGAGCTGCCGGCGCTCGGAAAGTTGCTGACCCGGGCCGCGCCCGGCCCGCGTGAGCGGCACGACGACCCTTTCCTGCGCAGCCTGCCGCAGGAGCGCTGGCTGGCCGGCAAGGCCGGACTGGACACGGTGCGGGTGCCGCTGGCGCCCTATATGCGGCTGGCCGACAACGGCGGCGCCGCCACCGGCGCCCCTGCGGGCACCCCAGCCGCCGCCGACGGCCAATCCTGGGCCTGCCTGCAGCCGGTGCACATCCATGCCGCGCGCGATCACCTGGTGCTGATGCCGCCGGGCCAGCTCGGCCTGCGGCCGCAGGAAGCCAGCGCGCTGCGCGAGGCCATCGACGCGCTGCTGCAGGAGTCCGGCATCGCGCTGGAGACGCCCTGCCCGCAGCGCTGGTACCTGCCCGAGGCCGTGTTCGGCCCGCTCGAGGCCACCACGCCGCTGCGCGCCGCGGGCCGCAATATCGACATCTGGATGCAGGCCGGCGAGCGCGCGCGCGACTGGCGCCGGCTGCAGAACGAAATCCAGATGACGTGGTTCGACCACCGCGTCAACCAGGCGCGCGAAGCCGCCGGCGAGGTGCCGGTCAACTCGGTCTGGCTGTACGGCGGCGGCGCGCTGCAGCCGGTGCCGCGGCTGGCCGATACGGTGCTGAGCGGCGACCCGTTCCTGAGCGGCCTGGCGCTGGCAGGCGGCAGCCGCGTGCTGCCGGTGCCGGCTGGCCTGGCCGGCGCGGCCGCGCTCGAAGGCACGGTGCTGGCGATGCTCGACAGCGCCACCGAAGCGCATATCGCCGAGGACTGGGGCCTGTGGCTGGACCGCATGCACGCGCTCGATGCCGACTGGTTCGGTCCGGCGCTGGAGGCGCTGGCGGCCGGCAATATCGGCGCCATCACGCTGGTGCTGGGCGGCGAGAACCACTTCGCCGAGTTCACCGTGCGGCGCGCCGACCTGCGCAAGTTCTGGCGCGGCATGGGCCAGCGCGGCGACTGGCGCGCGCTGCTGTCCGACCTCGCCCTTGCCGCCTGAAGCCATCGCTCCCGACACCCCACTGCCGCCCCGCCCATGACCCGGATCGCCATCCGCCAATATTCCCCCGAACACGCCAGCGCGCTGGCCGCCACCGGCCTGCACCCGACCCTGGCACGCATCCTGGCCGCGCGCGGCGTGGCCCGCGCCACGGAACTGGCCACTGACCTGCCCGAACTGGTGCCGCCCGCGGCCATGAAGGGCATCGACCACGCCGCGGCCTACCTGGCCGACGCCATCGCCGCCGGCAAGCGCCTGCTGATCGTCGCCGACTATGACTGCGACGGCGCCACCGCCTGCGCGGTGGGCGTGCGCGGGCTGCGCATGCTGGGCGCGCGGGTGGAGTACATCGTGCCCAACCGCTTCGAGTACGGCTATGGCCTGACGCCGGAGATCGTGGCGCTGGCGGCCAGGCAGAATCCGGATGTGATCGTCACGGTGGACAACGGCATCGCCAGCGTCGACGGCGTGGCCGCGGCCAATGCGCTGGGCATCGACGTGGTGGTGACCGACCACCATCTGCCCGGCTCGGAGTTGCCGCAGGCCGCGGTCATCGTCAACCCGAACCAGCCGGGCTGCGAATTCCCCAGCAAGAACCTGGCGGGCGTGGGCGTGATGTTCTACGTGCTGCTGGCGCTGCGCGCCGAGCTGCGCCGCCGCGGCGTCTACACCCCGCAGACCCAGCCGCCGCTGCAGACGCTGCTGGACCTGGTGGCACTGGGCACCGTGGCCGATGTGGTCAAGCTGGACACCAACAACCGCATCCTGGTGGCGCAGGGCCTGCGCCGCATGCGCGCCGGCCGGATGCAGCCCGGCGTGGCCGCGCTGTTCCGTGCCGCCGGCCGCGAGGCCGCGCGCGCCAATACCTTCGATCTTGGCTTCGGCCTGGGGCCGCGCCTGAATGCGGCCGGCCGGCTGGCCGACATGTCGCTGGGCATCGAATGCCTGCTGACCGACGATGCCAACCGCGCCTGGGAAATCGCCCAGGAGCTGGACAGCATGAACCGCGAGCGGCGCGACATCGAGGCCGGCATGCAGCAGGAAGCGCTGCGGATCCTGGAGCAGCCCATGGCCGGACTGGCCGGCGCGGATGCCTCGCGCTATACCGTCAGCGTGTTCAACGATACCTGGCACCAGGGCGTGATCGGGATCGTGGCCTCGCGGCTCAAGGACAAGTTCCACCGCCCCACCATTACCTTCGCGCCGGGCGACGACACCACCGTCAAGGGTTCGGGCCGCTCGATCCCGGGCTTCCACCTGCGCGATGCGCTCGACCTGGTGTCCAAGCGCCACCCCGGCATGCTGCTCAAGTTCGGCGGCCACGCCATGGCGGCGGGACTGACCGTGCGGGCCGAACGCTTTGCCGAGTTCCAGGAGGCCTTCGAGGCGGTCGGGCGCGAATGGCTGACCGACGACCAGCTGGCGCGCGTGATCGAGACCGATGGCGATATCGAAGACCAGTGCTTCAGCCCGGAGTTCGTCACCCTGCTGGAACAGCAGGTGTGGGGCCAGGGCTTCCCGGCGCCGACCTTCTGCGGCGAGTTCGACGTGCTGCGCCAGAGCGTGCTCAAGGGCAAGCACCTGAAGCTGCAGCTGGGCCGGGGCAGCCAGCGCTTCGACGCGATCTGGTTCAACCATGCCGACTCGCTCGGCGCCAGCGCGCAGGTGGCGTACCGGCTCGACAACAACACCTTCAACGGCGTCACCCGCGTACAGCTGGTGATCGAGCACGCGCAGTAGCGTGCCCTGGGCGCGGCGCGCCCGGCTCAGCCGCGCGACGGCAGGTAGCTGGCCGGATTCACCGGCTTGCCGTTGCCGCGCACCTCGAAGTGCAGCTCGCTCGGGCTCGCGCCCATGCGGCCCACGTCCTGCCCCGCCGACACCTGCGCGCCCTCGCTGACCAGCGGCTGGTCGAGGTTGCCGTACACGGTGAGCCAGTCGTCGTTGTGCTTGACGATCACCAGCATGCCGTAGCCGCGCAGGTTGCCGACGTGGATGGCGCGGCCGGCGGCGGCGGCGCGCACCGTGCCGTGGGCCGGCACGGCAATGCTCAGGCCCTTGCTGGCGGGCGGGGAGAAGCCCGCCGTGACGCGACCGTCGGCCGGCCATTGCAAGCGGATGCTGCTGGCCGGCGGCCGGGATGCCGCGGCACTGTCGGCGCGCGGCGTATCGGTCACGGCCTGCCCGGTGCCGCTCGACGCGGTTGCGCTGCCGGCCGCGGCGCCCGGCGGACGCACGCGGATCAGCTGGCCCACCTCGATCTGGCTGGGGCTGGTGATATCGCTGTTCCAGCGGGTCAGGTCGCGCACGCTGCGGTGGTGCTTGCGCGCGATCGAATACAGCGTGTCGCCGCGCTCGACGCGGTAGTAGCCGTCCGGCACGGGCCCGCCCGTGGTGCCGCAGCCGGCCGTGATCGCCGCCGTCGCGGCCGCCAGCAGCAGGCCCAGCGTACGGCGCCGGCCTGGCTCGATGTCATGTCTGGTTTTCGTCATGCGTCCTGTTCTTGGTCTGTGCCGGGGGCGGCTTGCGACCCGTATTATCGCCGCGCGCGCCGCCCGGCACCGCCGGATAGACCGCGCCGGCGCCGTTGCGTTCGGTTCGGGGCGCCGCCGTGACGGCCCGCAAGCCCCGATTTGCCGCGCCGATCCGCTATAATTCGAGGTTTTCGAAGCGCAGGAACATCATGGAAGCAGAACGCCTCAACGCCATCTCCGGTGCCGTCTCCGATCTCCGTTCCCGGACGGAAGATCTACGGGGGTATCTTTGACTACGATGTCAAAGTAGGAAGGCTGGACGAAGTCAACGGCCTGCTGGAAGACCCCGACGTCTGGAACAACCCCAAGCGGGCCCAGGACCTCGGCAAGGAAAAGAAGATGCTCGAGGGCGTGGTCGGCGTCCTGGGCAAGCTCACCGATGACCTCGTCGGTGCGGAAGAGCTGTTCGAGCTCGCCAAGGAAGAAGGCGACGACGACACCCTCGAATCGATCGAGACCGACGTCAAGGGCTTCGAGGCGGTGGTGGCCGACATGGAATTCCGCCGCATGTTCGCCGGCGAGATGGACCAGGCCAACGCCTTCATCGACATCCAGGCCGGCGCCGGCGGCACCGAAGCGTGCGACTGGGCCTCGATGCTGCTGCGCCAGTACCTGAAGTACTGCGAGCGCAAGGGCTTCAAGGCCGAGGTGCTGGAAGAGTCCGAAGGCGACGTGGCCGGCATCAAGAGCGCGACCATCAAGATCGAGGGCGAGTACGCCTTCGGCTACCTGCGTACCGAGACCGGCGTGCACCGCCTGGTGCGCAAGTCGCCGTTCGATTCGTCGGGCGGGCGCCATACCTCGTTCTCGTCGGTGTTCGTCTACCCGGAGGTGGACGATTCGTTCGAGGTCGAGATTAACCCGGCGGACCTGCGCGTGGATACCTACCGCGCTTCGGGCGCGGGCGGCCAGCACATCAACAAGACCGATTCGGCGGTGCGGATCACGCATATCCCGACCGGGATCGTGGTGCAGTGCCAGAACGACCGCTCGCAGCACCGCAACCGCGCCGAGGCCATGTCGATGCTGAAGTCGCGCCTGTACGAGCACGAGATGCGCAAGCGCCAGGCCGAGGCCGACAAGCTCGAGGCCGGCAAGACCGACGTGGGCTGGGGCCACCAGATCCGCTCCTACGTGCTGGACCAGAGCCGCATCAAGGACCTGCGCACCAACGTGGAAATGTCCAACACCCAGAAGGTGCTGGACGGCGACCTGGACCCGTTCATCGAGGCCAGCCTCAAGCAGGGACTCTGAGACCGCACCCGCCGCCGGCCGGCGGCGGCACAGCAACCCATCCATCGCTGTACCGCCGCCCGCGCCTTGCCGGCACGACGGCCTTTCCGACCGGGGCACCATGAGCGAAGCCAATCACCTGTACATCATCACCGGCGCCTCGCGCGGGCTGGGCGCGGCACTGACCAACGCCCTGCTGGTGCCGGGCAACCGCCTGATCTGCGTCGCGCGCAGCCGCAACACCGAGCTGGAGCGCATCGCCACGCTCAGCGGCGTGCCGGTGGCCTGGCACCTGCAGGACCTGTCGCAGGCCGGCCCTGCCGCCACCTGGCTCGCCAGCGTGCTCGACACGCTCGACCTGCCGCCGACCAGCGCCACGCTGATCCTGAACGCCGGCGTGGTCGAGCCGATCGGGCCGGTCGCGGCGCTTCAGGAAAAATCGCTGGTGCCGCACCTGCTGACCAACCTGGCGGCGCCGATGACCATGACCGCGGCGTTCCTGGAGCGCACCGAGAAGTTCGGCTGCCCCCGCAAGGTGCTGGCGATCTCCTCCGGCGCGGCACGGCGCCCGATCGAAGGCTGGAGCGCCTATTGCGCCGGCAAGGCCGGGCTCGACATGTTCATGCGCTCGGTCAACGCCGAATACGCACAGGCCGAGGCGCCGCGCACCGTGCGCGCGGTGGCGCTGGCGCCGGGCGTGATCGATACCGGCATGCAGGCCACCATCCGCAATGCCGATTTTGCCCAGGTGCAGCGCTTCCGCGAGCTCAAGGCCAACCAGCAGCTCGCCTCGGCCGAGGAAACCGCGGGCCGCATCGTCGCTTACCTGCACCGCCCGGATTTCGGCAGCACCGAGCTGGACGATCTCCGCAACTACTGAAGCCATACTGAACCCGCGCGCGGCACCGCGCGCGACCGACACGACATCATGACCGAACCGAACCGCGCCCAGGCCCCGGCGCAGAACAAGGCCGCCGCCGACACGCCCGCCGTCGACGAAAACAAGATCATCGCGGAGCGGCGCGAGAAACTGGCCGCGCTGCGCCAGCAAGGCGTGGCCTTCCCCAACGATTTCCGCCCCACCCACCAGGCCGCCGCGCTGCAGGCGCAGTACGCCGACACCGAACAGGCCACGCTCGAGGCCGCGCCGGTCGAGGTTGCCATCGCCGGCCGCATGATGCTCAAGCGCGTGATGGGCAAGGCCAGCTTCGCCACCGTGCAGGACGGCAGCGGCCAGATCCAGTTCTACATCACCCGCGACAAGGTCGGCGAAGAGGTCTACGCCGCGTTCAAGCACTGGGACCTGGGCGACATCATCAGCGCCCGCGGCGAGCTGTTCCGCACCAACAAGGGCGAACTGTCGGTGCAGGTGCGCGAGCTGCGCCTGCTGTCCAAGTCGCTGCGCCCGCTGCCGGACAAGTTCCACGGCCTGGCCGACCAGGAAATGAAGTACCGCCAGCGCTATGTCGACCTGATCGTGTCGCCGGAAACGCGCAACACCTTCCGCGCCCGTACCGACGCGATCTCGTCGCTGCGCCGCCATATGGCCGACGCCGGCTTCATGGAAGTGGAAACGCCGATGCTGCACCCGATCCCGGGCGGCGCCGCGGCCAAGCCGTTCATCACGCACCACAACGCGCTGGACATGCAGATGTTCCTGCGCATCGCGCCCGAGCTGTACCTGAAGCGTCTGATCGTCGGCGGCTTCGAGCGCGTGTTCGAGATCAACCGCAACTTCCGCAACGAGGGGGTGAGCCCGCGCCACAACCCCGAGTTCACCATGATGGAGTTCTACGCGGCCTACACCGACTACCGCTGGCTGATGGACTTCACCGAAGACCTGATCCGCAAGGCCGCGATCGACGCGCGCGGCAGCGCCGTGCTGACGTACCAGGACCGGGAGCTGGACCTGTCCAAGCCGTTCCACCGCCTGACCATCTGCCAGGCGATCCAGAAGTTCGCGCCGCAGTACACCGACGCGCAGCTCGGCGATGCCGAATTCCTGCGCACCGAACTGAAGAAGTTCGGCGTCAACACCAACGCGCCGCAGTTCCTCAATGCCGGGCTGGGCACGCTGCAGCTGGTGCTGTTCGAGGAAACCGCCGAGAGCCAGCTGTGGGAGCCGACCTTTATCGTCGACTACCCGGTCGAGGTCTCGCCGCTGGCGCGTGCCTCGGACACGGTGCCGGGCATCACCGAGCGTTTCGAGCTGTTTATCACCGGGCGCGAGATTGCCAACGGCTTCTCCGAGCTGAACGACGCCGAAGACCAGGCCGACCGCTTCCGCAAGCAGGTCGAGCAGAAGGACGCCGGCGATGAGGAAGCGATGTACTTCGACGCCGACTATATCCGCGCGCTGGAATACGGCATGCCCCCGACGGGCGGCTGCGGCATCGGCATCGACCGCCTGGTGATGCTGCTGACGGATAGCCCGAATATCCGTGACGTGATTTTGTTCCCGCACCTGCGCAAGGAAGACTGAGGCACTGCAACGTCGCTGGTTTGATCCCCTCTCCTGCTTGCGGGAGAGGGAGCAAACCAGCAGGCGACCAGGGCCGTGTAGCAGCTCCAAAACAAAAAGGCCGGCATCAAGCCGGCCTTTTTGTTTCTTCCTAATATTAGGATTTCATTCCGCTTCCTCGATCCACGCCTGCTGGATCGCCTCCAGGATCTTCTCGCCCGAGCGCGCCGGATCGTCGGCAAAGCCGTCGAGTTCCAGCACCCAGCGGCGCAGGTCGGTAAAGCGCACGCCGGCCGGGTCGACCTCCGGGAACTTGTCGTACAGCGCTTCGGCGATGGCGTAGGTATCGGTCCACTTCATGGGCTTGTTCTCCGCTGGGGTCTGTGCCGGCCGCTCAGTGGCCTTCCTTGGCGTGGTTGATGGTGTACTTGGGAATCTCGACGGTCAGGTCTTCCTCGTCGACGATGGCCTGGCACGACAGGCGCGAATTGGGCTCCAGGCCCCAGGCCTTGTCGAGCAGGTCCTCTTCCTTCTCTTCCGCCTCGTTGAGCGAGTCGAAGCCTTCGCGCACGATCACATGGCAAGTGGTGCAGGCACAGGATTTCTCGCACGCGTGCTCGAGATCGATACCGTGGGAAAGCAGGGAGTCGAGGACGCTGACGCCCTTCTCGGCTTCGATCACCTTCCCTTCCGGGCAGTATTCGACGTGGGGCAAAACAATGATCTGTGGCATGTCGTTTCCTGGGTTCTGTAGTGCGGTGCAGGCGCGGTGATCAGCCCAGCTCCTGTACCTTGCGCCCCGCCAGTGCGCTCTTGATCGAGCGGTCCATGCGGCGGGCGGCGAATTCGTCGGTGCCGTGCGACAGTTTTTCCACCGTGGCGCGGATCGCCAGGTGGTCTTCACCCCGGGCGATGTCGCGCACGCCGGCGATCAGCGCTTCGACCTGTGCGCGCTCCTCGGCCGACAGCAGGTCGCCATCGGTCTGCAGCGCACGCTCGGTGGCCTCGACCAGCCGGTCGGCCTCGACCCGTTCCTCCGCCAGCGCGCGGCTCTTCATGTCGTGCTCGGCCTCGCGGAAGCTGTCCTGCAGCATGCGTGCGATATCGTCGTCGGCCAGGCCGTACGACGGCTTGACCGTGACCGAGGCTTCCACGCCCGAATGCGTCTCGCGCGCGGTCACGGACAGCAGCCCGTCGGCATCCACCTGGTAGGTCACGCGGATGCGCGCCGCGCCGGCCACCATCGGCGGGATACCGCGCAGCTCGAAGCGCGCCAGCGAACGGCAGTCGCTGGCCAGCTCGCGCTCGCCCTGCAGCACGTGGATCGCCATCGCGGTCTGGCCGTCCTTGAAGGTGGTGAACTCCTGCGCGCGCGCCACCGGGATGGTGCTGTTGCGCGGGATGATCTTCTCGACCAGGCCGCCCATGGTCTCGACGCCCAGCGACAGCGGGATCACGTCGAGCAGCAGCCAGTCTTCCCCCGGGGCATGGTTGCCGGCCAGCAGGTTGGCCTGCATGGCGGCGCCCAGCGCCACCACGCGGTCCGGATCGAGGTTGGTGAGCGGGGTCTGGCCGAAGAAATCGCCGACCGCCTTGCGGATCGACGGCATGCGCGTGGCGCCGCCGACCAGCACCACGCCCTTGACCTCGTCGGCGCCCACGCCGGCATCGCGCAGCGCCTTGCGCACCGGCGCCAGCGTCTTCTGCACCAGGTGGGCGGTGATCTGCTCGAAGGTTTCGTCGGTCAGCGTCAGGTGCACGATCTCGCCGGACTCCAGCACCGCGTCAATCACCGTGCTGTCGGCTTCCGACAGCGCCTCCTTGGCCGCACGCGCGCGCACCATCAGCAGGCGCATGTCCTGCGCCGACAGCGGCTGCAGGTTGGCCTGCTCGACAATCCAGCATAGCAGGCGCTGGTCGAAGTCGTCGCCGCCCAGCGCCGAATCGCCGCCGGTGGCCAGCACTTCGAACACGCCCTGGGTGAGCTTGAGCACCGAGATATCGAAGGTACCGCCGCCGAGGTCATACACGGCATAGATACCTTCGGCGGCGTTGTCGAGGCCGTAGGCAATGGCCGCGGCGGTGGGCTCGTTGAGCAGGCGCAGCACTTCCAGGCCGGCCAGGCGCGCGGCGTCCTTGGTCGCCTGGCGCTGGGCCTCGTCGAAATACGCCGGCACCGTGATGACGGCGCCGACCAGGTCGTCGCCCAGGCTGTCTTCGGCGCGCTGGCGCAGCGTGGCCAGGATCTCGGCCGAGATCTCCACCGGGCTCTTCACGCCGGCCGCGGTCTTGATCTGCACCATGCCGGGCGCATCGACGAAGTCGTACGGGCTGTGCTCGATATTGGCCACGTCGCGCAGGCCGCGGCCCATGAAGCGCTTGACCGAGACGATGGTGTTCTTGGGGTCGCGCACCGCTTCGTCCTGGGCCCGGTAGCCGATATGCGCGGTACGGTCAGGCAGGTAGCGCACCACCGAGGGCAGCAGCGCGCGGCCGCGCTCGTCGGCCAGCACTTCGGGAATGCTGCTGCGCACCGCGGCCACCAGCGAGTTGGTGGTGCCGAGGTCGATGCCGACCGCCAGGCGGCGTTGGTGGGGCGCCGGCGACATGCCGGGTTCGGAAATCTGGAGCAGTGCCATGGTAATTCTTCGCTGTCTTGTACGGCAGGGGAAACCGCCATGCGGGGCGGCATGGGCGCGGTTCTCAGGCCGGGCGCCATTGTGTCATGGCCCCGGCGATCTTGCCGGTCAGTCTTCCAGCCGGTCGATGGCCTCGCTGGTATCGTGCTCGATCTTCTCGATAAACATCAGTTGCCGCACCGCGCCGCCGGCCGAGTCGTTGTCGCCGGCATCGAGCAGCGCGCCCAATGCCGCGTGACGCTCGCGCTTCTCCTGGCGCAGCTCGCGCAGCAATGCATCGAGGCGGTCCACGTCGCGCGCTTCCACCGCGTCCTGCAGCGCTTCGCGCCATTCCATCTGCTGCATCAGGAACGCGGGCGACATGGCGGTGTTGTTCTCCGCCTGCACGTCGATGCCGCGCAGCTTGAGCAGGTAGGTCGCGCGCCGCAGCGGCTGGCGCAGGGTGCGGTAGGCTTCGTTGGCATGCGCGGCCCACTGCATCGCCACGCGGCGCTCGGCATCGCCGGCCTTGGCGAAGCGGTCCGGATGCGCCTGCGACTGTACGGTGCGGTAGGCTGCGTCCAGCGCGGCCTCGTCGACGCCGTACTGCACCGGCAGGCCGAACAGCGCAAAAAAATCGTCTTTCAACTGCTTCCCCAAGAAAAAAGAGCGGCCGCGCCGCCCTTCGTCCGTACTGCCGCCGCTACCGCGCGGGCTGGCTGGCCCACTCGGCCGGCGGCTCGTTGCGGTCGCACTTCAGGCAGTTCACCCGCGTGCCGATCATGGCGGCGCGGCCCGCCTCGCTCTGCGTCCACGGCCGCGACTGCCACGGCGGGTCGTGCCGCACATGCTGGCCATGGCCGCAGTCGAGTTCGGCCACCCAGTGGCCTTCCTCGTCCCGGCGGAAGCCGACGATGCTGCGCTCCACCGGACCCGCCGGCGTCAGCCTGCGCTGGCGTAGGTCAGACCGTGAACGACTCGCCGCAGCCGCACTCGTCCTTGACGTTGGGATTGTTGAAGCGGAAGCCTTCGTTCAACCCTTCGCGCGCGTAGTCGAGTTCGGTGCCGTCGATATACGGCAGGCTCTTCGCGTCGACGATGACCTTGATCCCGTGCGATTCGAACACGTTGTCTTCCGGCAGCAGTTCGTCGACGTATTCCAGCTTGTAGGCCAGGCCCGAGCAGCCGGTGGTCTTCACGCCCAGGCGCAGGCCCACGCCCTTGCCGCGGCGTTCCAGGTAGCGCGCCACATGCTTGGCGGCCTTCTCGGTCATGGTGATCATCGTTGCGTTCCTTCGTCGGTGCCGTGCTCAGTGCGACAGGTCAGGCGGCCTTCTGCTCGGCGCCGTGTTTCTTCTTGTAGTCTTCGACGGCGGCCTTGATCGCGTCTTCGGCCAGGATCGAGCAGTGGATCTTCACCGGCGGCAGCGCCAGTTCCTCGGCGATCTGGGTGTTCTTGATCTCCAGCGCCTGGTCCACGGTCTTGCCCTTGACCCACTCGGTCACCAGCGACGACGAGGCGATGGCCGAGCCGCAGCCGTAGGTCTTGAACTTGGCGTCTTCGATCACGCCAGCCTCGTTGACCTTGATCTGCAGCTTCATCACGTCGCCGCAAGCCGGGGCGCCGACCATGCCGGTGCCGACCGCGTCGTCGTTCTTGTCGAACGAACCGACGTTGCGGGGGTTTTCATAGTGGTCGAGAACCTTCGTGCTGTATGACATTTGGCTTACCTCTTGCGTATCTTTTACGGGGGTCTTGCTGTTATTTTGGCGGGATCCCGCGGGTGCTCAGGCGCTCAGTGCGCGGCCCACTGGATCGAATTCAGGTCGACGCCGTCCTTGAACATTTCCCACAGCGGCGACAGGTCGCGCAGCTTGCCGATCTTGCTCTTGAGCAGCTCGACGGTGTAGTCGATTTCCTGCTCGGTGGTGAAGCGGCCGACCGTGAAACGGATCGAGCTGTGCGCCAGCTCATCATTGCGGCCCAGCGCGCGCAGCACATACGACGGCTCCAGCGAGGCCGAGGTGCAGGCCGAGCCCGACGACACCGCCACGTCCTTGATCGCCATGATCAGCGACTCGCCTTCGACGAAGTTGAAGCTGACGTTCAGGTTGTGCGGCACGCGATGCTCCAGGTCACCGTTCAGGTAGACCTCTTCCATGTCCGACAGGCCGTTCCACAGGCGGTCGCGCAGCATGCGGATGCGCTCGTTTTCGGTTGCCATCTCTTCGCGGGCGATGCGGAAGGCTTCGCCCATGCCGACGATCTGGTGCGTGGCCAGCGTGCCCGAGCGCATGCCGCGCTCGTGGCCGCCGCCGTGCATCTGCGCCTCGATGCGCACGCGCGGCTTGCGGCGCACGTAGAGCGCGCCGATGCCCTTGGGGCCGTAGGTCTTGTGGGCCGAGAACGACATCAAATCGCACTTCAGCTGGTTCAGGTCGATCACCACCTTGCCGGTCGCCTGCGCGGCGTCGCAATGGAAGATAATGCCCTTCTCGCGGCAGATCTCGCCGATCTGCTCCACATCCTGGATCACGCCGATCTCGTTGTTGACCAGCATCACCGACACCAGGATGGTGTCCGGGCGCAGCGCCTGCTTGAACACCTCCATGTCGAGCAGGCCGTTGTCCTTCACGTCCAGGTAGGTCACTTCAAAGCCCTGGCGCTCCAGCTCGCGCGTGGTGTCGAGCACGGCCTTGTGCTCGGTCTTCACGGTGATGATGTGCTTGCCCTTGCCCGAATAGAAGTTCGCGGCGCCCTTGATCGCCAGGTTGTCCGATTCGGTCGCCCCCGAGGTCCACACGATCTCGCGCGGGTCGGCGCCGACCAGTGCGGCCACCTGCTCGCGCGCCTCTTCCACCGCGCGCTCCGCGTCCCAGCCGTACGCATGGCTGCGCGAGGCGGGATTGCCGAACTGCTCGCGCAGGTACGGAATCATCTTGTCCGCCACGCGCGGGTCCACCGGCGTGGTGGCCGAGTAATCCATGTAGATGGGGAAATGTGGGGTGCTCATCGTTATGACTGCCTTGTAAGGGACCGCTGATCGCTGTGTTGCTGTCTTGCCGGCGCGCTCAGGACTGCGCCAGGCTGAAAACTGAATTCACCATTCTGGCCCGGACCGGCTTTTCCTGCTTGTCGGCCTTGCCGCGCGCTGCGGCGACCGGCTGCGCGGCGTCTTCGCGCATGTCGTGCAGCACGGCGGGCTGGCGCTCGCGCTGCTGGTCCACCAGGTTCTTGAGGGAAACGGAATCGAGGTACTCGACCATCTTCTGGTTCAGCGTGGCCCACAGTTCGTGGGTCATGCAGCGCCCCGAGCCGTCATCTCCGTTACAATTGCCCTTGCCGCCGCACTGGGTGGCATCCAGCGGCTCGTCCACGGCGATGATGATGTCCGCCACGGTGACGTCCTCGGCCTTGCGCGCCAGGCTGTAGCCGCCGCCCGGGCCGCGCACGCTTTCGACGATCTCGTGCCGGCGCAGCTTGCCGAACAGCTGCTCCAGGTACGACAGCGAGATCTTCTGCCGCTGGCTGATGCCGGCGAGCGTGACCGGTCCCTGGTCCTGGCGCATGGCCAGGTCGATCATCGCAGTGACCGCGAAGCGGCCTTTGGTGGTCAGTCTCATGGTGCAGGGCTCTGGGGTGAAGCGTGGGGGTGAAGCGAATACTTGATCGTTTCCGTCAAGTATAAAGGTACCCGACTAATTCAGTCAACTACCCCTGCCGCACCGCACCACCGCCCTCCTCAGGCCTGGCGCCCGCCTGCGGCCGCGTGCGCGGGTGCCGCGCGCGGCGGCACCAGCAGCGACAACGGCTGCTTCAGGATGCGCCGCCGCACGGCCGCGCTCAGCTCGGCGCGATCGATGCGCCGCAAATTGCGTGACCGCAGCGCCATATTGAATGCGAGCGCAAAGCTGACCGCCACGTTCAGCATGCCCATCAGCGCAATGCCCGCCACCGCCAGCCACAGCGCGGGCATGCGCAGCGCATCCCACCCCAGCACGCCGATCGCCGCGCCCACCGACCCGGTCGACAGCGTCACATGGCGCACTTCCATATGCGGGCCGAAGAAACTCAGGATCTCCGGCCCCAGCCCCAGCAGCAGCCCCAGCGACACGTTGGCGACGATGCCCGACAGGTTGCGTTTCCAGAAGTCCGCCACCCGGGTGGCGCCGCGTGCGCCCAGCACATACTGCAAGCGCCGGTGGTAAGCCATCACGTCGTGCACGCGGTGCAGCGCGAACCAGTTGTCCGCCCAGCCCGCGAACAGGCTCGACAGCCACAGCAGCACGCCGGTGAAGGCCGCATACAGCGGCGTCGGTCCCAGGATCGAAAAGGACTCGATGGTGGCGATCGCCTTGGCCGGCGTGATCAGGTTGGCACCCAGCAACCTGTGCGCCAGCCACTGCACGCCCAGCGCCACCGGGAACACCACCGCCAGGTTGCCGGCAATGGCCGCCGCGTTGGAGCGGATCATGGCGACGGTGTCGTCGACAAAGATCTCGCGCCCCTCCGGCCGCCCCGCGTTATCGAGCCGGTGCGCCAGCGCGGGCCCGGTCATGGCCGGCTGCTTGGTCGCCAGCGTGAAGTGGGCGAAATGGATGGCGAGGAAGCTGCCGGCATAGTTGAGCGAGGCCAGCACGCCTTCGCTGAACTTGTCCAGGTGCAGCCCGTAGATCAGGAACTTGAGGTACACCGTGGCCACCGAAACCAGGCCGCCGCCCGCCGCGGCGCGCACCAGCTCGGCATATTCGCGGCGGTCGCGCGTGATGTAGTGTTCGCCGGTCTCGGCCGAGCGCTCCACCACCTTGCGCGCCAGCTGCGCGAACGAGGTCCCCGCCAGATGCGCAATGCTGCGCCGCGCCTGGGTCGAGCGGATCAGCTCGGCCACCAGGTGCGCCGGCATGCCGGGACGGCCGGGCTCGACCCACGCCGCCAGCAGCAGCTCGATGCGGCTGAGCTGCACCTTCATGCGCTCGATCTGGAACACCACCTCGACCGACACGCCGTTTTCCTCCAGGTCCTCGTACACCTGGCGCGCGGCGGCGTGGCAGCCGTCGAGCAGCGCGCGGAAGTAGTTCAGGCGATGGCCGAAGCTGTTGTCGTCGCGGCGCAGGCCGTCCTCGCGCAAGGCCTGGATGGCCTCGTCCAGGCGAAAAAACGGGGTGTCCTCGACACGCCCCGCCAGCCGCGAGCGTATCGCCTGGCTCAGCCCGGTGGCGCGCACCTGGCTGATCAGCACCGCGATGCTGGTGGCCAGGGTCTGGCCCAACGCCTCGCGATAGCGCGCCAGGCCCGCTTCCTCGCCGTCGGCGCGGCCGCTTTCGAGCACGCGCGCCAGCCGCGCCATCAGCGCATCGTCGATGGCCTCGACCCAGTCTGCGTCCTCGTCGCCGACGAACACCAGCGCAAACAGCGCCGCCATGTCGCTGCGGTTCGGCGGCGGCGGCAAGAAGCGGCTCTGGAGCCGGCTCACCATCTCGCTGACGAAGCCGGGATGCTGTGCCACGCCGGTATCGCAGAACAGGCCGGTGGGGTCGTTCTCGCGCAGCAGGCTGCGCACCGTCTGCGCAAAGCGCGCGGCCCAGTCCGGGTGCCGCTCCAGCACCTGCAGCAGGTAGCGCAGGCGCACGTGCTCCGGATGGCGGCGCGGCGCGCCGTCTTCCTGGCTGTCGGCATCGGCGCCAAGGCCGCCGTCGCGACGGATCCAGAAGGCCAGTTCGATCAGCCAGCCGTTGCGCTCGGCCAGCGGTGCCTGCGGATCGGCCGCACTCAGGATGGCGTCGAGCTGCAGGCTGGCATTGCGCGACTCGCGCCATTTGCGGAACAGTTTGCGAAGCATGGATTTTCGTCGGGAGCGGGCCGCCGGCCGCGGGCGCAGGACGCCGCGGCGGGGCCGGGAAAGACTGCGCAGCGGGCCGGCTCAGCCGGCCGGCTGCAGACGCTGGCGCAACTCGGCCACCAGGCCGTCGCAGGCATCTTCGATATAGTCGAGCACGCGCTCGAAGCCATCGCCTTCGCCGTAATACGGGTCCGGCACCTCGTCGGCATCGTGGCGGGTGGCGAAGCTCATCAGCAGCCGCACCTTGTCGCCGGCATCCGGGCGCAGCCGCAGCAGGCCGGCCAGGTTCTCGCGGTCCATCGCCAGGATCAGGTCGAAGCGGTCGAAGTCCGGCACGCCGACCTTGCGCGCGCGCAGCGCCGACAGGTCATAGCCGCGCTGCAGCGCATGGCGCTGGGTGCGTGGATCGGGGGCGCGGCCGAGGTGGTATTCATGCGTGCCCGCCGAATCCAGCTCCACCAGCGACGCCAGCCCGGCGGCGTCGAGCTTGGCGCGCAGCACGCCCTCCGCCGTGGGGGAACGGCAGATATTCCCCATGCAACACATCAGGATGGCATATGGCTTCATCGGATCAAGGCTTGGCAAGATGGCATGGAGGCGCGATTCTACCTGCCGCCCTTGCCGCCGGCCCGGCGTGTCGCAGCGCTGGGCGGCGCGCGGCGCTAGGCGAGCTGCTTGGCCAGCCGTTCGCCGTGCGCAAACCCGGCCACTTGCGCGGCCTCGGCCGACTTGTAGTGGTCGGTGATGCGCGAGCTGTCGGTCAGCGTGCCGGCGGCCCGGATGTTGGTGCCGGGGCGGCAGACGCGCACCGTGTACGACCATTCGCTCTGTGAACGCTGCCTGACCTGCACTTGCACTTCGTGGGTCTCATAGACCTTCTTCTTCCATTCGCCGATGTCGGTCATTGTGGTTTCTCCACGGGAAATGGGGGTACCCGCCGGCGCGCTAGCTGACCTCGCCCGCGTCGATCGCACGCATGGCGCCGGCCTCCGCCATGGCGATGGCGGCCTCAGGGGTGGGCGCGTCGCCGGCGATTGCCTCGAAGCTCGGGCCGGTCGGTTCGCCGAACGCGTCGGCGATGCGCATCTGCGCGGCAAAGCCGCCGGCGGCATTCGGGACCGCCGTGACCACCACCGCGTAGCCGCCGTATTCAAACTGGCGTTCCATCGTGCCTCCTTCGCAGCGGTCCGTGGCCCTGCCCCGCGCTGGCGCCGCCGAGGATTTCACTATAGGCGACGCGCGCCCGGCGTTGCGGCGTATCAGGCAGGCGGCAGCGCGCCCTCGCCGCTCGCGCCGAACACCTGCGCCTTGAGCTTGGCCAGCTGGTCGCGCACCTGCGCCGCCTGTTCGAACTCCAGGTTGCGCGCATGCTCGAGCATGAGCTTCTCCAGCCGCTTGATCTCCTTGGAGACCTGTTTTTCGCTCATCTCCTCATAGCGCGCCTGCTCCTGCGCCGCCTGCAGCTCGGCCCGGGCGTCGCTGACGTTGTAGACGCCGTCGATAATGTCCTTGATGCGCTTGACCACGCCGCGCGGCGTGATGCCGTTGGCTTCGTTGAAGGCGATCTGCTTGGCACGGCGGCGCTCGGTCTCGTCGATGGCCTTCTTCATCGAGTCGGTCATGCGGTCCGCGTACAGGATGGCGGTGCCGTTGACGTTGCGCGCAGCGCGGCCGATGGTCTGGATCAGCGAGCGCTCGGCGCGCAGGAAGCCTTCCTTGTCCGCGTCGAGGATCGCCACCAGCGAGACCTCGGGGATGTCCAGCCCCTCGCGCAGCAGGTTGATGCCGACCAGCACGTCGAAGGTGCCCAGGCGCAGGTCGCGGATGATCTCGACGCGCTCGACGGTGTCGATATCCGAGTGCAGGTAGCGCACCTTGACGCCGTTCTCGGTCAGGAACTCGGTCAGCTGCTCGGCCATGCGCTTGGTCAGCGTGGTCACCAGCACGCGTTCGCCGGCGCCGACGCGTGCGTGGATCTCGGACAGCAGGTCATCCACCTGCGTGGTCGCGGGGCGCACCATGATGACCGGGTCGACCAGGCCGGTCGGGCGAACCACCTGCTCCACCACCTGGCCGGCGTGCTCCCGCTCGAACTGCGCCGGCGTGGCCGTGACGAACATCACCTGGCGCATCTTGCGCTCGAACTCGTCGAACTTGAGCGGCCGGTTGTCCAGCGCCGACGGCAGCCGGAAGCCGTACTCCACCAGCGTGGTCTTGCGCGCGCGGTCGCCGTTGTACATGCCGTTGAGCTGGCCGATCAGCACGTGCGATTCGTCCAGGAACATCAGGGCGTCGGGCGGCAGGTAGTCGACCAGCGTCGGCGGCGGGTCGCCGGGACGCGCGCCGGAGAGGTGCCGCGAATAGTTCTCGATGCCCTTGCAGAAGCCCAGCTCGGACAGCATCTCGAGGTCGAAGCGGGTGCGCTGCTCGAGCCGCTGCGCTTCCACCAGGCGGTTTTCCTTGTGGAAGAACTCGAGCCGCTCGCGCAGTTCGTCCTTGATCGCCTCGATCGCGCGCAGCACGGTCTCGCGCGGGGTCACGTAGTGGCTCGACGGGTAGACCGTGAAGCGCGGGATCTTCTGCCGCACCCGCCCCGTCAGCGGATCGAAGAAATGCAGCGACTCGACTTCGTCGTCGAACATCTCCAGCCGCACCGCCATTTCGGCATGCTCCGCCGGGAAGATGTCGATGGTGTCGCCGCGCACGCGGAAGGTGCCGCGCTGGAAGTCGGTCTCGTTGCGGGTGTACTGCATCGCGATCAGGCGCGCGATCACGTCGCGCTGGCTGATCTTGTCGCCGGCCCGCAGCGTCAGGATCATCTGGTGGTATTCGGTCGGGTTGCCGATCCCGTAGATCGCCGACACGGTCGCGACGATGACGGTGTCGCGGCGCTCCAGCAGGCTCTTGGTCGCCGACAGCCGCATCTGCTCGATATGCTCGTTGATCGACGAGTCCTTCTCGATAAACAGGTCGCGCTGCGGGACGTAGGCCTCGGGCTGGTAGTAGTCGTAGTAGCTGACGAAGTACTCGACGGCATTGCGCGGGAAGAATTCGCGGAATTCCGCGTAGAGCTGCGCCGCCAGCGTCTTGTTGGGCGCGAACACGATGGCCGGCCGTCCCATGCGCGCGATCACGTTCGCCATGGTGAAGGTCTTGCCCGAACCGGTGACGCCCAGCAGGGTCTGGAACGACAGGCCGTCTTCCACCCCCTCCACCAGCTGCCGGATTGCCTCGGGCTGGTCGCCGGCGGGCGGGAACGGCTGGTACAGCTGGAACGGGGAACCGGGAAATGTGACGAATTTGTCTTCGTCCAGGGCCGGCGCGGCTTCGGCAAGGTTCGTCATAGGGGCGTGACTAGGGAAATACCTGAGGAAAACGGGCGGATTACGCTAGAATCTTGGGGTTGTCAGCCCCCGCTTCAAGCCAAGAAGAGCGCGGCCGGGCCTGCCAGCCTCCAGCGCAGTACGGAGCATTCTACGCCTTCCGTTTTTCACATAGCCGACCACGAGATTCCAAATGAGTTTGTTTTCTGCCGTCGAGATGGCCCCGCGCGACCCGATCCTGGGCCTCAACGAAGCCTTCAATGCCGACACCCGCGCGACCAAGGTCAACCTGGGCGTTGGCGTGTACTTCACCGACGAAGGGAAAATCCCCCTGCTGCGCGCCGTCCAGGAGGCAGAAAAAGCCCGTCTGACCACCGCCACCCCGCGCGGCTACCTGCCGATCGAAGGCATCGCGGCCTATGACCAGGCGGTGCAGACGCTGCTGTTGGGCAAGGAATCGCCGCTGATCACGGAAGGCCGCGTGGTGACGGCTCAGGCACTTGGCGGCACCGGCGCGCTGAAGATCGGCGCCGACTTCCTGAAACGCCTGTACCCGGACGCCAAGGTCGCCATCAGCGACCCGAGCTGGGAAAACCACCGCGCGCTGTTCGAATCCGCCGGCTTCCCGGTGGTCAACTACGCCTACTACGACGCCCCGAGCCACGGCCTGAACTTCGCCGGCATGGTGGAATCGCTGAAGTCGTTCCCCGCCAACACCATCGTCGTGCTGCACGCCTGCTGCCACAACCCGACCGGCGTCGACCTGTCGCCCGAGCAGTGGCAGCAGGTGGTGGAACTGGTCAAGGAACGCAACCTGATCCCCTTCCTGGACATGGCCTACCAGGGCTTTGCCGACGGCATCGATGCCGACGGTGCCGCGGTGCGCCTGTTTGCCGATTCCGGCCTGCCGTTCTTCGTGTCGAGCTCGTTCTCGAAGAGCTTCTCGCTGTATGGCGAACGCGTCGGCGCGCTGTCGATCGTCACCACCGGCAAGGAAGAAGCGCAGCGCGTGATGTCGCAGGTCAAGCGCGTGATCCGCACCAACTATTCCAACCCGCCGACCCACGGCGGCACCGTGGTCGCGACCGTGCTGAACAGCCCGGAACTGCGCGCCATGTGGGAAGAAGAACTGGCCGAAATGCGCGACCGCATCAAGCTGATGCGCCATGCGCTGGTCGACAAGCTGGCCGCCAAGGGCGTGCCGGGCGACTTCTCCTTCGTCAAGGCCCAGCGCGGCATGTTCTCGTACTCGGGACTGACCTCGGCCCAGGTGGACCGCCTGCGCAACGAGCACGGCATCTACGCCGTCAGCACCGGCCGCATCTGCGTTGCGGCGCTGAACAGCCGCAACATCGATGCGGTGGTCGACGCGATCGCGGCCGTGATGTAACACCGTTGCCAGTTGCCGCGCCGCAACGGACGGCAACTGGCGTGGGCATCACAAAACCGTAGAAAAAAAGCGGCTTCGGCCGCTTTTTGCATTTGTTTGCGATGTTGTAGGAGGTTGTCAGCGAAAAATCAGGCCAATGCCTTATTGTGTTCCGCGCATAGGGAAGTACTTTAAGGTATATGCTGCAAAGCAAGATCGTTAGCACGGTCGTTCGATTCAGGCATAATCGGCGCCACACGATCCCAGGTGTATTGTCAGTACATTGTTACTTGGTGGTACGCATCCTCAGTAAGACCAGGCAGAAACGGCATGCTCTATCAATTGCATGAGTTCCAGCGCTCGATCCTGCACCCGCTGACCGCGTGGGCCCAGGCGACCGCCAAGACCTTCACCAACCCCCTCAGCCCGATGTCGCTGGTACCTGGCGCGCCCCGCCTGGCCGCCGGCTACGAACTGCTGTACCGGCTTGGCAAGGAATACGAAAAACCGGCGTTCGATATCAAGTCGGTGCGCTCCAACGGGCGCGACATCCCCATCGTCGAACAGACCGTGCTGGAAAAGCCCTTCTGCAAGCTGCTGCGCTTCAAGCGCTATGCCGACGATCCGGAAACCATCAAGCTGCTCAAGGACGAGCCGGTGGTGCTGGTGGCCGCGCCGTTGTCGGGCCACCACGCCACGCTGCTGCGCGACACGGTGCGCACGCTGTTGCAGGACCACAAGGTCTACGTCACCGACTGGATCGATGCGCGCATGGTGCCGGTCGAGGACGGCGCCTTCCACCTGTCGGACTACATCTACTACATCCAGGAATTCATCCGCCATATCGGCGCCGAGAACCTGCACGTGATCTCGGTATGCCAGCCCACGGTACCGGTGCTGGCGGCGATTTCGCTGATGGCGTCCGCCGGCGAGAAGACGCCGCGCACCATGACCATGATGGGCGGCCCGATCGACGCCCGCAAAAGCCCGACCGCGGTCAACTCGCTGGCGACCAACAAGTCCTACGAGTGGTTCGAGAACAACGTCATCTACACCGTGCCGGCCAACTACCCCGGCCACGGCCGCCGCGTCTACCCGGGCTTCCTGCAGCATGCCGGCTTTGTCGCGATGAACCCGGACCGGCACCTGTCCTCGCACTATGACTACTACCTGAGCCTGGTCGAGGGCGATGCCGACGACGCCGAGGCGCACGTGCGCTTCTACGACGAATACAACGCGGTGCTCGACATGGCCGCCGAGTATTACCTCGACACCATCCGCGAGGTGTTCCAGGAATTCCGCCTGGCCAACGGCACCTGGGCCATCGACGGCAAGCCCGTGCGCCCGCAGGACATCAAGAGCACGGCGCTGATGACCATCGAGGGCGAGCTCGACGACATCTCCGGCGCAGGCCAGACCGCCGCCGCGCACGACCTGTGCGCCGGCATCCCGAAAAACCGCAAGCAGCACCTGAACGCCGAGCGTTGCGGCCACTACGGGATCTTCTCGGGCCGGCGCTGGCGCGAGGACATCTACCCGCAGCTGCGCGACTTTATCCGCAAGTACCACCAGGCCCCGGTGGCCGTGGCCAGCAAGTAAAAAACGCCCGCGCAAGCGGGCGTTACTGTCTGGGCGGCGCCGCCGGCGCCTCAGGGCTTCTTCAGGTAGCTCAGCAGCATGTCCGTGTGCAGTTCGGCAAAGCGCTCGTGCTCCTGCTGCGATGCCACGTCGCGGCCGATCACGGCGCTGATGGTGTAGCGGTTCGACAGCACGTAGTAGCCCAGCGCGGAAATCGTCAGGTAGAACTGCGGCACGTCGATATGGTCGCGGAACAATCCCTGCTGCTGGCCGCGCCGGATCACGTCGGCAAGCACGTCGACCACCGGGTTGATCAGCTGCTGCAGCTGCGCGGACTTCTTCAGGTGGCGCGCCTCGTGCAGGTTCTCGCTGTTGACCAGGCGGATGAATTCGGGGTGCTCGTAGTACCAGTCCCAGACGAAGCGGGCCAGCGTGCGCACGCCCTCGACGGGGTCTTCGTCGACCAGGTGCAGTTGCTCTTCGGCGGCGCGGAAGTTTGCGTATTGCTTCTCGAGCACCGCCAGGAACAGGCCCTCCTTGCTGCCGTAGTAGTAATACAGCATGCGCTCGTTGGTCTCCGCGCGCCGGGCAATCTGGTCGACGCGGGCGCCGGCCAGACCACCCTTGGCGAATTCCTCGGTGGCCGCAGCGAGGATGCGTCGGCGCGTCCCTTCCGGGTCGCGTTTGGTCTTGGGCTCTGTTGACATGGGGTGTGGTCGATCGTTGCGCGGATTATGGCACAGGCCGGAATGCGGCAATCCGGCCGCGCGACGCGCATCATCGCCGTTTCTGTCCGCCGGCGAAATCGGGGATAATCCTTGCGGCGCGAAAACCGCAGGGTCCGCAGAGACCCCGGTGCCGCAGGGGCCGCCAGCACATTGTCCGCCCCCGCAAGGCCGCCGTTATGTCGCCAACCGCTCACAGCATTGCGCAAATATCGTGCTTTGCCCGTGGCCGCGCCGCGCTGGTGCGGCTGCCGGTGTGGCTGCTGGCGCGCTATTTTGACCCTGCTCTTGTCCCCTGAATTGCTGTCCGTTGTCGTGAATCCCGCCGTCAAGTCCCTCGCCGACCGTCTCGAGGCGCTGCTGCCGCAGACCCAGTGCACCAAGTGCGGCTTCAGCGGCTGCCGCCCCTACGCCGAGGCCATGGCCAGCGGCGAGGCTGCCTGCAACCGTTGCCCGCCGGGCGGCGCGCAGGGGATCGCGCGCCTGGCCGCGCTGCTGGGCACCGAGCCCCTGCCGCTCGATCCCGAACGCGGCACCGAGCAGCCGCGCGCCGTCGCCCGCATCGATGAGAGCCTTTGCATCGGCTGCACCCTTTGCATCCAGGCCTGCCCGGTCGACGCCATCGCCGGCGCCGCCAAGCAGATGCATACCGTGATCCCCGAGCTGTGCACCGGTTGCGACCTGTGCGTGCCGCCCTGCCCGGTCGACTGCATCGACATGGTCCCCGTCACCGGCACGCGCACCGGCTGGGACGCGTGGTCGCAGGCGCAGGCCGATGCCGCGCAGGCGCGCTACCTGGCGCGCAACGCGCGGCTGGTGCGCGAGCGCGAGGAAAACGATGCGCGCCTGGCCGCCAAGGCCGCCGCCAAGCTCGCCGCGGTGCAGGCCGAAGCGCCCGAGAACGACGCCGAGCGCGCCGCGCAGGAACGCAAGCGCGCCATCATCCAGGCCGCGATCGAACGCGCGCGGCAGAAGCAGCAGGCCGCGCGGCCGCGCAATACCGACAACGTGTCGGCCGCGGTGCAGGCGCAGATCGATGCCGCCGAAGCGCGGCGCGCGCGCGCCGGGCTGACACCGCGGGAGGAAGATCCCCATCCCGCGCACGACCCGGCCAACGACCCGAAGAAAGAATCATGAACGCTGCCAAGTGCCGTGCCATCTTCGAGACGCTGCGCGAAGTCAATCCGGCTCCGACCACGGAACTGGAGTACAGCTCGCCGTTCGAGCTGCTGATCGCCGTGCTGCTGTCGGCGCAGGCCACCGACGTTGGCGTGAACAAGGCCACGCGCCGCCTGTTCCCGGTCGCGCATACGCCGCGGCAGATGCTGGAGCTGGGCGAAGCCGGCCTGAGCGAATACATCAAGACCATCGGCCTGTACAAGACCAAGGCCAGGCATGTGATCGAGACCTGCCGCATCCTGGTCGAACGCCATGGCGGCAAGGTGCCGGCAGAGCGTGAAGCGCTGGAAGCGCTGCCGGGCGTGGGCCGCAAGACCGCCAACGTGGTGCTCAACACCGCGTTCGGCCAGCCCACCATCGCGGTCGACACGCATATCTTCCGCGTCTCCAACCGCACCGGCCTGGCGCCGGGCAAGAACGTCGACATCGTCGAGCAGAAGCTGCTCAAGTGCGTGCCGCATGAATTCCTGCACGACGCCCATCACTGGCTGATCCTGCACGGCCGCTACGTGTGCAAGGCGCGCAAGCCGGAATGCTGGCACTGCGCGATCGAAACGCTGTGCGAGTTCAGGGAGAAAACCCCGGCGCCGCAGCTGTAGCCGCGGCCGGCTCGGGCGCTGGCTCGGGCTCGGGCTCGTGCGCCAGCACCAGCGCCAGCTGCAGCGCGGTGCGCGCGACCACGTCGACATCGGGGCTGTAGCCGTGGCGGATCCAGCGCACGGCAAGGTGGACCACGCCGCCCGCCACGCCCGCCGTCAGCAGTGGATCACGCTCGCGTCCCGGCGGCAGCAGCGCCTGCGCCAGCAGCCCGCCAAATTCATCCAGCGAATCGGCCAGCGCGCCGTCGACCAGCTTGCTGACGCCACGGATTTCCACCAGGAACACCCGCGCCGAGCGCGGTTCGCGCTGCAGCGCGCCGAAATAGGCGCGCAACATCGCCAGCGCCCGTTGCGCGCCGTCGTGGCCGGCGGCCTCGCCCGCCTGCACCAGGGTGTGCAGCAAGCGATGGGTCACCGTTTGAAACGATGCCAGCAGCAAGGCCTCGCTGTTGGCGAATGACTCGTAGAAATAGCGCTCGGTCAGGCCCGCGGCCTCGCACACGGCCTTGACCGTGGCGTTCTGGTAACCGCGCTCGCCGTAGACCTGCACGGCCGCGGCAATCAGTTGCGCGCGGCGCTGGGCACGGCGCTCTTCGGCTTCGGCGCCACGATAGCGGCGCGTGGGAGTCAGCTCGGGGGTCATGCGCGCCATTATGGCATTCCCTATGGTCAGAAAACTTGCCTGGTCGCTTCTGACAATCTATGTTGTCAGAAGTGTCACTGACCGGATGCCTGCCATGCGCGATGCCAGTTCCGATGACGCAGTTCTCGAGGTGCTGATCGTGGGCGCCGGCCTGTCCGGCATCGGCGCGGCGCGCCAGCTGCAACGGCGCTGCCCCGGCAAGCGCTACGCCATCCTCGAGGCGCGCGACGCCATCGGCGGCACCTGGGACCTGTTCCGCTACCCCGGCATCCGCTCGGACTCGGACATGTACACGCTGGGCTACCGCTTCAAGCCCTGGCGCGGCGCCAGGGCCATCGCCGACGGCCCGTCGATCCGCGCCTATATCCGCGAGACCGCCGCGGAAGCCGGCATCACGCGCCAGATCCGCTTCGGCCACCGCGTGGTCGGCGCGGCATGGGACAGCGCCGACGCGTGCTGGACCGTCGAAGCCGAACGCGGCGCCGACGGCAGCCGGGTGCGCGTGCGTGCGCGCCTGCTCTATGTCTGCGCCGGCTACTACAGCTATGCCGAGGGGCATCGTCCCGCGTTCGACGGCGACGACCGTTTTCGCGGCCGCATCGTGCACCCGCAGTTCTGGGACGAGTCGCTCGACTACGCCGGCAAGCGCGTGGTGGTGATCGGCAGCGGCGCCACCGCGGTCACGCTGGTGCCGGCGATGGCCGCCCGCGCGGCGCACGTGACCATGCTGCAGCGCTCGCCCACTTATATCGTGACGCGCCCCGGGGAGGACGCCATTGCGCGCACCCTGCGGCGCGTGCTGCCGGAGCGGCTGGCCTACACCGCCACACGCTGGAAGAACGTGCTGCTCGGCATGACCTTCTTCCAGCTGGCACGGCGCCGGCCGGAACGCGTCAAGGCGCGCCTGGTCGGCATGGCCGCGGCGCAGTTGCCGGCGGACTTCGACGTGGCGACGCATTTCACGCCGCGCTACAAGCCCTGGGACCAGCGCCTGTGCCTGGTACCCGACGGCGACCTGTTCCGCGCCCTGCGCGAGGGCCGCGCCTCGGTGGTGACCGACACCATCAAGCGCTTCACCGAACATGGCATCGAGCTGGCCAGCGGCAAGTCGCTCGACGCCGATATCGTGGTGACGGCCACCGGGCTGAAGCTGAACATGCTGGGCGACATTGCGCTCACGGTCGACGGCCAGCCGCGCCGCCCCGCCGAATGCCTGGCCTACAAGGGCATGATGCTCAGCGACGTGCCCAACCTGGTGCTGGCATTCGGCTACACCAATGCCTCGTGGACGCTCAAGGCCGACCTGACCGCCGAGTACGTCTGCCGCCTGCTGCGCCACATGGACCGCCATGGCCACCGCATCGCCGTGCCGCGCGCGCCCGCGGCGGTGCAGCCGACGCCGTTCCTGGACTTCACCTCGGGCTATGTGCAGCGCGCCGCCGGCGTGCTGCCGCGCCAGGGCGACCGCAAGCCGTGGCGTGTGCACCAGAACTACCTGAAAGACCTGCTGACGATACGGTATGGACGCATCGCCGATGGCGTGCTGCAGTTCGGCGCGCCACCGGCGCTGCGCGAGCCGCGCAACGCGCCGGAGGCAACGGGCGCCAGCACGGTTGCTGCCGTCGCCGCGCGCGAGGTGCAGCCATGACTGTTGCGCTGATCGTCCTGGCCGTGCTGCTGGCGCTGATTCTGCTGTCCGGCGCCGCGCTATGGCTGTACACCTGGCGTACCGCACGCCGCATCGAAGCCGCGATGCCGCCGCCGGGCCGCTTTGTCGACGTGCCCGGCGCGCGGCTGCATGTGGTGGAGCGCGGGCAAGGCCCGGCGCTGCTGCTGGTGCATGGCCTGTCGGGCCAGCTCGAGAACTTCGGCTACGGCATGATCGCGCCGCTGGCCGAGAGCTTCCGCGTCATCGCTGTCGACCGCCCCGGCGCCGGCCATTCCACCCGTACGCCCGGCAGCGCCGCCGACCTGCCCGCGCAGGCCGACGCGCTGGCCGCGCTGTGCGACAAGCTGGGCCTGGAACGTCCGCTGGTGGTAGGCCATTCGCTGGGCGGCGCGATTGCGCTGGCGCTGGCGATCCGGCACCCGGAACGGGTCGGCGGCCTTGCCCTGATCGCGCCGCTGACACATCCGCCCAGGGAGATCTCGCCGGTGTTCCGGGCCATGACCGTGCCGCGCGCATGGCAACGCCGGCTGCTGGCGTGGACCCTGGTGGTGCCGATGTCGATCCGCCATCGCGCCGAGGTCATGGACATCGTGTTCGGCCCCGACCCGGTGCCGGACGACTTCCCGACCCGCGGCGGCGGCCTGCTGGCCCTGCGCCCGCGCCATTTCCTGGCGGCGTCGGAAGACCTGCTCGGCGCCGCGCAGAGCCTGCCAGCGCTGCTGCGCCACTACGGCATGCTGCGCGCGCCGGTCAGCGTGCTGTACGGCCGCGACGACCGCATCCTCGACTTCGCCGAGCATGGCGAAGCGCTGGTGGCCAAGGTGCCGGGCGCCACGCTGACCCTGGTCAGCGGCGGGCATATGCTGCCGGTGACCGCCATCGACACCAGCGTCGATTTCGTGCGCACCGCCGCCGCGCGGATGCAGTTGTCCGCGCCGCGGCCGGCACAGGCCGCTTGACCCAAGGAGACCACCCATGGCCACCACGACCGGTTCCAACCCCTACAAGCAGGATCTGTTCGCCGCATTGCGCGCCGTGCGCAAGCTGATGGCGGACGGCAACGACACCGAGCAGGTATTCCGCATCATGCGCGCGCTCAACGGCCCGTCGATGCCGCGCAACTTCAGCCGCCTGCTGGCCACGCACGACGGGCGCCGCATGGTCTACCAGCGCATCGAACTGGCCGAGCGCCTGTCCGATCCCGCCTACGTGGCCGGCTTCGCGCCGGGCACGGTCGGCGCGGCCTATCGCGCCTTCCTCGAACCGACCGGATACAGCGCGAACGGCCTGGCCAAAGTGTCGAACCTCGACCAGGAACCGGTGCTCGAAGACGCCTACCTGTGGTTCGGCCGGCGCACGCGCGACATCCACGACATCTGGCATGTGCTGACCGGCTACCGCGCCGACGAAAGCCTGGGCGAAGCCGCGCTGGTGGCCTTCAGCTATGCGCAGACCGGCGGACGGGGCTGGGCCTTCATCGCCATCGCGGCGTCGCTGAAGAGCCTGCGCGTGAGCGGCAGCCTGGCCTTTGCGCGCGCCGTGCTGGAGGGCTACCGGCTGGGCCGCCGCGCCGGCTGGCTGCTGGGCGAGGATTACGAGAAGCTGCTGCACGAACCGATCGACGCGGCGCGCGCACGGCTTGGGATCGGCCAGGCGCGCCGCTACCTGGCCTGCAATCCGATGCAGCAATGGACCGCCTGATCCACGCGCCAGGCAAGGCCTGAAAAAAAAGCGACCACGCGGGTCGCTTTTTTGTTTGCCGGTAACGGGCGGGTTCAGACGATGCGGCAGGCTTCGTCGAACGACAGGCGCGGGCCGCGCGGATACAGCTTGTCGGCGACGCCATAGCCCAGGTTGCACAGGAAGTTGACCTGCCACTTGCCGTCCGGGAAGAACGCCGCGTTGACCTTGTCGGCGTCGAAGCCGCCCATCGGGCCGCAGTCCAGGCCCAGCGCGCGCGCCGCGAGAATGAAGTAGCCGCCCTGCAGCGAGCTGTTCATCAGCGCGTCGCGGGCGATCTTGGCATCGTTGCCGGCGTACCAGGAGCGGGCGTCGGCATGCGGGAACAGCTTGGGCAACTGGTCGTGGAAGGCGGTGTCGAAGGCGACGATGGCGGTCACCGGCGCCGAGCGCGTCTTGTCGACGTTGCCGGCCGAGACGCAGTCGACCAGGCGCGCCTTCTCGGCGGCGCTCTTGACGAACACGATGCGCGCGGGGCTGCTGTTGGCAGCGGTCGGGCCGAACTTCATCGCTTCATAGACCTGGTGCAGCACGGCGTCGTCCACATGGCGGTCCTGCCACACGTTGTGCGTGCGGGCTTCGGTGAACAGTTGCGCCAGGGCGGCGTGGTCGATCTGGGACATGCGCGTCCTTTCTGTACGGGAGGTAAGAGAAGGCGCGATTGTACCCAAGCGCCGGCGCGCCTCACGACAGCGCCTTTGAGCAACCCGTTCAATTCCCTTGGATGTCGGCGCGCGCCGGGGCGGGTGCGCTGCCGCGGCGGGTCAGCCACAGCACGCCCGCCAGGATCAGGCCCCCGCCCAGCGCCTGCGCCGCGCCGATCTGCTCGCCCAGCAGCAGGGCCGCCAGCACCACGGTGACCACCGGCTCCAGCGTCGACAGCATCGACGCCTGCGCCGCGCCCAGCCGCTGCAGCCCGGCAAAGAAGGTCAGGATCGCCAGCACGGTCGACAGCAGCGCGATCCCCGCCAGCGCCAGCCAGCCGCCGGCATCGGCCGGAAACTGCGGCGGCGTCCCCGCGCCGGCGCGCAGCACGCCGACAGCGCCGTAGACCAGCGCCGCCGCGGTGCAGATCACGGTAGTGGTGGCGATCGGGTTGACGCCGGCGGTCAGGCGCGCGCCGACGATGATGTAGACGGAGTAGATCACCGCCGCCGCCAGCCCCAGCGCGATTCCGAGCGGCGAGCCCGCGCCGCCGCCGACGGTCAGCCCGGCGCCCACCGAGCACAGCACCAGCGCCACCACCGCGGCGGTGGTCAGCCGCTCCTTCAGGAAGATGGCCGCGAGGATGGTCACGAACAGCGGATACAGGTACAGCAGCAGCGCCACCAGGCTGGCCTGCGCATGGTTGAGCGCGCTGAAGAAGCAGAACGACTGGCCGACATAGCCGATGCCCCCCATCGCCGCCAGCGCCAGCACGCGCCGCCACGGCGGCAGCGCGATGCCGCACGTGCGCATCACCCACGCCAGCGCCGCCGCGGCCAGCAGGAAGCGCACCAGCAGCAGGCCGTACACGTCCGCGCCCGCGGCGTAGGCAAAGCGCGCGAAGATGGCCATGGCGCCGAAGGCGCTGGCCGAGACCGCGATCAGCAGCACGCCGGCCAGCTTGTCGCGGGCAGCGGTCGGGGCGGTGGGGGCGGAAGCGCTCATCGGGCAGGCAGGAAGTCGGCGATCCCGCATTCTACTTGGGACCATCGCCGCCATTTCGACCACCGTCGGGCCGCCGGCAAGGGTCGCCCCCGTCGTCTACAATGGCGCCACCATGTTCAATCCCTCACGAGAAGAAGTCCGCCGGTTCTTCTGCGATGCCTGGCAGAAGCAGATCGCAGGCGGCGTGCTGACCCCGCTGGAAGCCATTGCCGTCGACTGGATCGGCGAGCACCCGGAATACCAGGACCTGCTGCGCGACACCGAAGGCGCGCTGGCGCAGGACTACACCCCCGAGCAAGGCCAGACCAATCCCTTCCTGCACCTGGCGATGCACCTGTCGATTTCGGAGCAGGTCTCGGTCGACCAGCCGCGCGGCATCCGCCAGGCCTACGAGGCGCTCGCGCGCCGGCTCGATTCCCCGCACCAAGCCCAGCACCAGGTGATGGAATGCCTGGGCGAGATGCTGTGGCAGGCCCAGCGCACCGGCCAGCCGCCGGACGGCGACCACTACGTCGACTGCGTCAGGCGCCGCGCCAACCGCTGACAGCGCGCGCCGGTACGCGCAAAAAGTGCAGCGTACAATTCCTCACAAGCCGTTGCGGGCGGGCGTGGTAGGCTTTGGGCTCCGTATTTCCCCTAGTTACGTTGCCATCACCCGGCAACGTCGCGCATCTTCATGCCCCCTACTGCCCTTTTCTCGCGGCAGCGTCTGGCGCCAGCCAGCCGTGCCGTCGCCCCCCTCTGCCTGTCGCTGATGCTGGCCTGGCCGTTGGCCGGCCATGCCGGCGTGGCGCTGCTGCAGCCGCCGCGCGTGATCGACGGCAACCAGCCGCTGACGCTGACCCTGGTGGTGTCGGCCGACAACACCACGCGCCGCTACCGTATTCCCGACACACTCGAAGTGACCGCCTCCGGCGAGATGCAGGCGCCGGTGCGGCTGGTGCTGTGGCGCGAAGTCTCCGGCCCCGCCGTGGTCAACCTGCGCCGTGGCGAGCATCGCGCCATCCACTACACGGTGGCGCTGCCGCCGGTGCTGCGCGGCCAGGTGCGGCTGGATGCCACCGGCATCGACGCCGCGCCGGTGCTGGTCACGCTGAACCGGCTGCCGCAGCCGGGCGAGGCGGCCACGTCGACGCCGCCGGTGGCCAGCCAGGCGCCGGCCGCGGTTGCCGACAGCCCCGACTCCGCGGACGGCGCGCCCGTGCCGGTGACCGGAGTCACCACGGCCCAGGCCGCGGCCCCCGCCCCGGCCGACCTGCGCGACAGCGCCCGGCTGTCGTTTCACGACCCGATGTACTTCATGGTCGGGGCGAACGATGGCGCCAACGCCAAGTTCCAGTTCAGCTTCAAGTACCGCATTTTCGAGGGCGAGGATCCGGCCTCGAAGCGCCTGTTCGACAACCTCTACTTCAGCTACACCCAGTTCTCGCTGTGGGACCTGAGCGAAGATTCGGCGCCGTTCCGCGACACCAACTACCGGCCCAGCCTGTTCTACTACCTGTCGGATACCGGCGTGCGCAACAACGTGATCAGCCGGCTGTCGCTGGCCGCCGGCCTGGAGCATGAATCCAACGGCCGCAACGGCGCGGACTCGCGCAGCATCAACACGGTGTTCGTCAAGCCCACCTTCTATTTCGGCGACCAGAACGACTGGCACTGGCGCGTGGCGCCCAAGCTCTACGCTTATGTGGAAAAGGCCGACAACCCGGACATCGCCCACTACCGCGGCTACATGGACCTCGGCATCGCCTACGGGCGGCCGGACTCATGGGAGTTCTCGGCGACGCTGCGCAAGGGCACGCGCAAGTGGTACGGCAGCGTCGACGCGCAGCTGACCTACCCGATGGCGCGGCTGATCCCCGGCACGGCCGGCTACCTGATGGCGGGATATTTCGTCGGCTATGGCGAGAGCCTGCTGGACTACAACCACAAGCTGCCGTGGCAGTTCCGCATCGGCTATGCGCTGACGCGCTGAAGCCGGGACCGTCGCTAGCCCGCCAGCGGCTTGCCGCTGGCCTTCAGGCGCGCATTGGCCACGGCCGCGGCAAACTGCCCGTGGCCGTGCCAGCCGGTGGCCCGGCCCAGCTTCTTGCCGTTCTGGAAGAACATGAACACCGGGATGCCGTGCAGGCCGAAGCGCCGCCCCAGTTCCGGGTGCGCATAGACGTTGGCGTGCAGCCAGTGCAGTTCCAGCGCGCGCACCGGCCCGGGATTGGCCAGCATCGCCTTCTTGGCCATTTCGCAGTTGAAGCAGTCCACGCCCCAGAAGAACACGCACACCAGCGCGTCGCCGGCCGCGGCGATGGCGCCGTCGATGGTGGCATCGTCGACCTCGCGCATGGCAAAGGCGTCAAAGGCGCGGTGGTCCAGATGCGGGGCCGCGGACGGATCCGGCGCGCCGGCTTGCGGTTCGGTGCTCATGGTTCGCTCCTGATGCGGCTTCTGCCAATGACGAACGCCCGGGCCGGGTGGCACCGGGCGTCGGGCCGTGACAGGACGGCAGGGGCGGCGGCTTACTTCGGCGCCGCCACCGTGACCAGCGCCGGGCGCAGCACGCGGTCGGCAATGGTGTAGCCGCGCTGGAGCACGGTCACCACGGTATTGGGCTCCTGCTCCGCCGGCACCATCGAGATAGCCTGGTGGCGGTGCGGGTCGAACTTCTCGCCCACCGGGTTGAGCTCGACGATCTTGCCGCGCTCGAAGGCGGCGGCCAGCTGGCGCGCGGTCAGTTCCACGCCTTCGCGCAGCTTGGCGATGTCGCCGGAGCCGTCGGCCAGCGCGGCCTGCAGGCTGTCCATGACCGGCAGCAGGTTGTCGGCAAAGTTCTCGATGGCGAACTTGTGCGCCTTGGCGACATCTTCCTGGGCCCGGCGGCGGATGTTCTCGCCTTCGGCCACGGCGCGCATGTACAGGTCGTAATTCTCGCTGGCCTTGGCTTCCAGGGCGGCCAGCTGGGCCGCCACGTCGTCCGCGGCGGCAGCCGCAGTGTCGGGCGCGCCGGTCTCCGGGCTGGCGGTGGCGGTGCTGGCCGCCTCTTCGCCCGCAGGCGTCGCAGTCTGGTTGGATGGCGTCTGCTTCTGGTCTTCCATGTCGATCCGTATCAATGCAGTGTCGCGGCCCGCCGTGGGGCTGGCCGCGGGTGGTAAATCGGCGTGTGTCCGATGCAGGTGGTGGCAGCTCGCCGCATTTCAAGAGTGGCGCCGACGCGACGCCGAAACACACGGTTACAAAGCCCGGCCCGTTGCAATCGACGCCTTATTGCTTTGCGCCAATGCCCTCACTAAGATTCCTAGTAAGAAAAATGACAAAAATGTCGAGGGCCCAGGAGATGGTTCATTTTTGTGCCGCTTCCGAAAGGTTGGCCATGCATAAGCTCCCAGTCGTGACGGTGTGCCTCGTGGCCGCACTGGCGGTCATGACCGCCTTTATCTGCCTGTCCGGCGCCTTTACTCCGCGCGATACGGAGTATGGCAGCGGCAAGGCGGTGTTCAAGCACTACATCGTTCCCTTCGTCAGCCAGGAAGTCGCGCAGGAATAACCCGCCCCACCTGGCGATCCATCGCGCGGCGGCACCGGCAACGGTGCCGCCGCGCTGCCATCTCAGCCGTTGAAGTCGTCGATGCGGCGGCGGTCGCGCTTGGTCGGGCGCCCCTGGATCTGCGCGGACGGTTCGGGCTGCAGGCGCCGGCGCTCGGCGTCGGCGGCCCGGCGCGACTGGCTCTCGGCACTTTCCTGGTACAGCGTCTGCGCCACCGGCGCCGGCCCGCGCGCCGCGGCGATGCCCTTCACTTCGAGCTCCCAGCGCTGCTGGTGTGCCTCCAGCGCAACCTTGTCGCCGGGCTTGACCTCGCGTGAGTTCTTGCACAGCTGGCCGTTGACCGTCACCTTGCCGCGCTCCACCGCTTCTGCCGCGAGCGAGCGGGTCTTGAAGAAACGCGCGCACCACAGCCATTTGTCGATGCGCTGGCGCGCATCCGCCTCGAAATCTACGTTCATGCCGCCGCTCCCCGCGCCTGCGCACGCGTGCGCCGCGCCTCCACTTCATGCGCATGCGGCGTGGCCAGCGGCCAGCCCTGCAGGTGCTGCAGCGCGATCTCCGCCATCGCCGCGACCCACGGCGCGGCATCGTTCATGCATGGAATGAAATGGAAGTCCTTGCCGCCCGCGACCTTGAACTCAGTCTGGCCTTCCATGGCGATTTCTTCCAGCGTTTCGATGCAGTCCGCCGGAAAGCCCGGGCAGAACACGTCGACGCGCCCGGCGCCGACCTTGCCCAGCTCCGCCAGCGTCGGCGCCGTATAGGGCTGCAGCCACTCGGCCTTGCCGAAGCGCGACTGGAACGTCACCTGGTACTGCCCCGCTTGCAGGCCCAGCGCCTCGCCCAGCAGGCGGCCGGTCTTCAGGCACTCGCAGTGGTACGGATCGCCCAGTTCCAGCGTGCGCCGCGGCACGCCGTGGAACGACAGGATCAGCTTGTCGCCCTGGCCGAAATCCGGCATGCCGTGCCGGCTCCAGTAGGCGGCGACCTGCTGCTGCAGCGCGGAGATATACGCGGGATGGTCATGGAAATGCTTGATCAGCCGCAGTTCCGGCTGGTTGCGCCACTGGCCCAGCACCCGGAACACCTCGTCGAAGGCGGTGGCCGTAGTGGTGCCCGAGTACTGCGGATACATCGGCAGCACCAGCACCTGCTCGCAGCCCTGGCGGCGCAGCGCTTCCATCACCGAGGCGATCGACGGGTTGCCGTAGCGCATCGCGCACGCCACCGTCACGTCGTGGCCGTTCTGGTGCAGCAGCCGCTGCAGCGCGTGCGCCTGGCGCTCGCTGTAGACCAGCAGCGGCGAGCCCGTCATATGGGCCTCGCGCAGCCAGATCGATTCGTACTTGAGCGCCGACGCGCGCGAGCGCAGCGGCAGGATCACGCCGTACAGCAGCGGCAGCCAGGCCGCGCGCGGGATCTCGACCACGCGCGGATCGGACAGGAATTGCTTCAGGTAGCGCCCCACCGCCTTGGGCGTGGGGGCATCGGGGGTGCCGAGGTTGACCAGCAGGATCGCCGTGCGCGGCGCCTGGCCGTGCTGGTAGGCCGGTTCGGGAGAAAACGTCATGTCGCTTGCGGGTTGGCGCGATGCCGGGATGGGGCGGGGGCGGCGCACCGGCGCCGGGCCCGCGCGGCGGGAATGGGAGAGCCGCGGGTCAGACCGGAACGCCGGACCACTAGTTCTGGCTCAGCGCGCTCGACAGCAACCGCGCGGTAATGTCGACGATCGGGATCACGCGCTCGTAAGCCATGCGCGTGGGGCCAATCACCCCCAAGGTGCCGACGATCTGCCCGTCGACCTCGTACGGCGCGGTGATGACCGCCATGTCTTCGATCGGCACCAGTTGGCTTTCGCCGCCGATGAAGATCTGCACGCCCTGCGCATGGCTGGACACGTCCAGCAGCTGCAGCAGGCTGGTCTTGTGCTCGAACACGTCGAACAGGCGCCGCAGCTTGTCCATGCTCGAGGCCAGGTCGTCGACTTCGAGCAGCTTGCGCTCGCCGCTGATATAGACGTGGTCGTCGTCCTCGTCCTCGGCGGCGCTGCCGGCCTCGACCGCGGCCTGCATCAGCTGCGACATGTCGCGGCGCAGGTCCTGCAGCTCGAGCCGCAGGTGGCTGCGCACGGTGTCGAAGCTCATGCCGGCATAGTGCGAGTTGAAGAAATTGGCCGCCTCGATCAATTGCGCCGGCGTGTAGGGGAGTTCGGTCTGGATGATGCGGTTCTGCACGTCGCCCTCGGGGCTGACGATGATCAGCAGGATGCGCTTGTCCGACAGCCGCATGAACTCGATCTGCCGGAACGCCTGCGCGCGGCGCGGCGTCATCACCACGCCGGCAAAGTGCGACAGGTTGGACAGCGTGCGCGCCGCCGCCGTGATCATGCGCTGCGGCCCCAGTTGCTGGCCGCCCAGCTGGTCCTGGATCTGCCCGGTCAGCTCGGCCAGGTCCGCGTTGCGCTCGAGCGGCTTGGCGGTCAGCATCGAATCGACGAACAGCCGGTAGCCGCGCGGCGTCGGGATGCGGCCGGCCGAGGTGTGCGGGCTGGCGATAAAACCCATTTCCTCGAGATCGGACATCACATTGCGTATCGTCGCCGGCGACAGGTCCAGCCCCGAGTACTTGGACAGGGTGCGGGAACCGACCGGCTGGCCTTCGGCAATGTAGCGCTCGATCAGGGTCTTGAGCAGCGTTTTGGAACGTTCATCCATGATGCCCCGATTTTACGCAAGTTTTGGACCTTCTGGCGGACCGGCCCGATGTGCCGCGGGATGGGCCGCCAGCGCCTGCTGACAACCGTCACGGCGGTATGGTCTAATCCCGGCATGTCCGCCCCACCCAAAGCCAGCGCCGTGCGCACTCCATTCAAGACCGTCGCCCTGGTGGGCAGGTACTCCACCGCCGGCATCGAAGGGCCGCTGGAAGAGATCGCCTCCTATATCCTGCGCAACGGCCAGGATGTGGTGTTCGAGCGCGAGACCGCGCTGGCCACCGGGCTGACCGCCTACCCCGCCCTGTCCGCCGAAGAGATCGGCACGCAGGCCGACGTCGCCGTGGTGCTGGGTGGCGACGGCACGCTGCTGGGCATTGCGCGCCAGCTTGCCGGCTATGACGTGCCCCTGATCGGCGTGAACCACGGGCGGCTCGGCTTCATGACCGATATTGCGCTGGAAGACGCGCACACCGTGCTGCCCGACATGCTCGACGGCCGCTACGAGTCCGAGACCCGGCTTCTGCTGGCCTCGCGCGTGGTGCGCGACGACATGGACATCTTCTCGGCGCTGGCGCTGAACGATGTGGTGGTGAACCGCTCCGGCATCTCCGGCATGGTCGAGCTGGCGGTTTCGGTCGACGGCCACTTCATGTACAACCAGCGTTCCGACGGCCTGATCGTGTCGACCGCCACCGGCTCCACCGCCTACGCGCTGTCGGCCGGCGGCCCGATCCTGCATCCCACGCTGTCGGGCGTGGTGCTGGTACCGATCGCCCCGCACGCGCTGTCGAACCGGCCGATCGTGTTGCCGCACGACGCCGAGGTCACGATCGAGGTGGCGAGCGCGCGCGACGCCAGCGTCAACTTCGACATGCAGTCGCTGACCTCGCTGCTGCCGGGCGACCGCATCGTGGTGCGGCGCTCGCAGAAGACCATCAACCTGCTGCACCCGGTGGGCTACAACTACTACGCCACACTGCGCAAGAAGCTGCACTGGCACGAATACCCGTCCGAAGACAACCGCCTCTGAGCGCCATCCAGCCGCCCCTCAGCCCGAGCCCGACCCGTCATCGGACCGACCACCCTTCCCCGCCACGATGCTGCGCAGCCTGTCCATCCGTGATTTCGTCATCGTCGACACCCTCGACCTGGACTTCGCCTCCGGCTTTACCGTGTTCACCGGCGAGACCGGCGCCGGCAAGTCGATCCTGATCGATGCCCTGGCGCTGGTGCTGGGCGAGCGCGCCGATGCCGGCGTGGTGCGCGAAGGCGCGCCGCGCGCCAGCGTCAGCGCCACCTTCTCGACCCATCCCGCGCTCGATGCGTGGCTGGCCGAGCGCGAGCTCAACAGCGAAGAAGACGGCGGCGTGCCGACCGTGCTGCTGCGCCGCACCGTCGATGCCGGCGGCCGCAGCAAGGCCTTTATCAACGGCGCCGCCGCGACCCTGGCACAGCTGCGCGAAGTGGGCGACCAGCTGGTCGACATCCATGGCCAGCACGCGCATCAGCAACTGCTGCGCCCGGATGCGCAGCGGCTGCTGTTCGACGCCCACGCCGGCCTGACGCAGCAGGCCGCCGCGGTGGCCGAGGCCTGGCGCGCCTGGCGTGCCTGCGTGCGCCAGCGCGAAGCGGTCGAGCACCAGTCGCGCGAGATGCAGCTCGAGCGCGAACGGCTCGAATGGCAGGTGGGGGAACTGGACAAGCTCAACCCGCAGCCGGGCGAATGGGACGAGATCCAGTCGGAGTACAACCGGCTCTCGCACGCCGCCGGCCTGATCGACGGCAGCCGCGCCGCGCTCGACGCACTGTCCGAGGCCGACGGCTCGGTGCTGTCGGCGCTCAACGGCATCGTGCACCGGCTGCAGCAGCTGGCCGATGTCGACGCCGCGCTGCGCGACGTGCTGGCCGCGCTGGAGCCGGCGCAGCTGCAGGCCGAGGAAGCCGCGCATTCGCTGACGCGCTATGTCGACCGGCTCGAGCTCGATCCCGAGCGGCTGCAGGCGGTGGAAGAGCGCATGCAGGCGCTGCACGCCACCGCGCGCAAGTACCGCCTGCCGCCCGAGCAGCTCGCCGATGAACTGGTCGCGCGCCGCCAGCAGCTCGACGACCTGCAGGCCGCGCAGGACCTGAACAAGGTGATGGCGCGCGAGGCCGCGGCCAAGGCCGCCTACCTGACGCTGGCGCAGCATCTCAGCCATGCCCGCAAGCAAGCCGCGCAGGCGCTGTCCGGCGCGGTCACCGACGCCATGCAGGGCCTGTCGATGGCCGGCGGCAGCTTTGTCGCGGCGCTCAATGCGCTTGACGAAGGCCAGAGCTACGGCCTGGAGCAGGTCGAGTTCCTGGTGGCCGGCCACGCCGGCGTCAGCGCGCGCCCGCTCGCCCGGGTCGCCTCAGGCGGCGAACTCGCGCGCATCAGCCTGGCGATCTCGGTGATCACCAGCGAAGCCTCGCCCACGCCCACGCTGATCTTTGACGAGGTCGACACCGGCATCGGCGGCGCGGTCGCCGAGGTGGTCGGCCGGCGCCTGCAGGAACTCGGCCGCGCGCGCCAGGTGCTGTGCGTGACCCACCTGCCGCAAGTGGCGGCGCAGGCCGGCACCCATCTGCTGGTCAGCAAGGAAACCACGGCCGAAGCCGACGCGTCGGTGACGCGCTCGCGCATCCGCGTGCTCGACCCGGCCGGACGCGTGGTCGAGACCGCGCGCATGCTGGGCGGCGCCACCGTCACCGCCACGACGCTGCAACATGCCGAGGAGATGCTGGCGCAGGGCATGACCGACAGCGGCGCCGGCCAGCCCGCGCGCGCGGGCAAGGACGGCAAGCGCGGCCGCCGCGCCGCCGCCGGCTAAGGTTCGCGCCACATTGAGCGGCCTTGCGTGGCACCGCGCCAATTTATTTATCGACAGGAGCTTTCCCCATGACCCGCCCAGCGCCGCCCACCGACCACCGCCCGCGCGCCTCGCGGCGCGCGGTGCTGGCCCTTGCCACCGCCGCGTCGGCCGCACTGCTGGCACTGTCCGCCTGCCAGGCCCAGCACAAGGCTTCGGCGCCGCCGCCGGGCAGCATCAGCGACGACCGTGCGCTTGGCGACATCATGGTCCGCTTCAAGCCGCCCGCGGTGGACCTGTCCGAAGACGCCGGCAAGCTGCTGGCCGAGATCAAGGGCCCGATCCGCTACGTGGTCAAGCGGCCGATGTCCGGCGGAGTGTGGCTGGTCACGGCGATCTCGCCGTCGGCGGACGCCACCCTCGACCAGGCCGTCGACACGCTGCGCGCCACGCCGCGCATCGAGACCGCCGAACCGGACCGGCTGCTCAAGCCCAGCCGCAGCATGCCCACCAGCCGCGACATGCCGGCGCGCTAGCACGTGCCGAATCTGTACGGAACGCCGCATTAACGAACGCGGACGATCCCAAAGCCGGCCTTGCACAACCCGGCGGGATCGTATTCGCTACATAACATGCCCACGCGCCGGCCCGGCCCGAGCGCGCTACGCCCCAGGGAGGAGAAATCCATGCCGCATTCCGCGCTGTCCGTGTTCCGCCGCAGCTTCGCGGCCCGCCGCTGGCGGGCCATCGCCCTGGCCACCGCCGCAGCATGCGGCGCGCTCCCGACCGGCACGGCGCTTGCAGCCGGCGCGCAGTCCGCGCCGGCCTACACCGGCCACATCATCGTGCGCTGGCGCGACGGCACTACCGCGGTCGATGGCAGCGGCGCCGTCAAGTCGCCGGCTGCTGCCGAAGCCCTCAAGCAGCTGAGCGAACGCACCGGCATCGCGCTGTCGGCACGCCGGGCCATGGGCGGCAACCTGCAGCTGCTGCAGGTGGCCGACGCCGATGCCGCCGATCCCGAAGCGGCGGCGGCGCGACTGCGCCAGGACCCGCGCGTGGCCGATGCCGTGCCCGACCGCTGGCTGCGGCTGCACGACACCCTGCCCGACGATCCCGAGTTCCAGGTCAACCAGCCGTACCTGAAGGGCACCGGCACCGCAGTCGGCGGCGTCAACCTGCCGCGCGCGTGGGACCGCACCGGCGGCAGCAGCGGCATGGTGGTGGCGGTGGTGGACACCGGCATCCTGCCCCATCCCGACCTGCAGGGACGGCTGCTGTCCGGCTTCGACTTCATCAGCACCACCACGGTTTCCAATGACGGCGACGGCCGCGACGGCGACCCGACCGATGCCGGCGACAACCTGCCAGCCGGCTTCACCTGCCCGGGCAGCAGCACGCCAACGCCCGCTCCTACCAACAACAGCTGGCATGGCACGCGCGTGGCCGGCGTGCTGGGGGCGCTGACCAATAACTCGCGCGATATCGCGGGGGTCGACTGGAATGCGCGCATCCTGCCGGTGCGGGTGTCGGGACGCTGCGGCGCGCTGCTGTCCGACACCGTCGACGGCATGCGCTGGGCCGGCGGCCTGCCGGTGCCGAACGTGCCGGACAACCCGAACCCGGCGCGCGTGGTCAATATCAGCCTGGGCGGCGGCACCTGCAGCGGCATCGAGCAGCAGGCCGTCAACGACCTGAATGCGCGCGGCGTGGTGGTGGTGGCCGCGGCCGGCAACAACCGCGGTGCGGTCGAGGCGCCGGCCGACTGCAGCGGCGTGATCGCGGTCACCGCGCACGCCAACGGCGGCGAGAACGCCAGCTATGCCAACGTCGGCCCGCAGGTGGCGATCAGCGCGCCGGGCGGCGGCTGCGGCAACTCGCAGGTGGTCGACGGTCGCTGCACGGTCACGCCTTCGGTGATCCGCACGCTCAGCAACGACGGCAAGACGACGCTGGGCAACTACGTGGTGGCGTCGTCGGCGGGCACCAGTTTCGCCGTGCCGATGGTCTCGGGCGTGGTGTCGATGATGTTCACGCTCAATGGCTCGCTGACGCCGGCGCAGGTCACCGCGGCGCTGAAGAGTTCGGCGCGCCCGCATCCCTCCGGCACGTTCTGCACCACCAACCCGGGTGTGTGCGGCGCGGGGCTGCTCGATGCCGACGGCGCGCTGCTGGCCGCGCTGGGCATGCCGCCGGCGCAGGCCGCGCCGGCACCGGCCGCGGATGGCGGCGGTGGCGGCGGCGCGGTGCCGCTGTGGAGCGCGCTGCTGCTCGCCCTGGCGGGACTGACCGGCTTCGCACTGCGCCGCCGCGGCTAGCGGCAGCGGTGGGGCTCAGGCGGCGGCGCCGCTATCGCCCGCCGGCCGCCGCGCCAGCCACCACTCCTGCAACGCCCAGCACAGCAGGCCGGCCACGGCGCCGGCCGCGTGCGCCACTCGCACCACGCCGAAGCCCCACGCCGGATCGAACACCACCGGCGCCAGCCACGACTGTTCCACCCAGACCTTGGCCAGCACGCCCAGGCACAGCAGCACGCCGGTGATGCGCGCCAGGCCCGGCGCGCGCAGCAGCCCCAGCGCGCCCCACAGCGCCAGCCCGTGCAGCGCGCCCGAGAGCCCGCCGTACCAGGCAATCGCCGGCACGCGCAGCAGCACCAGCTGCACCGCGATGCCGCACGCCACCAGCACCAGCAACAGGCTGCGCACCCGCGCCACGCGCGCGCAGATCGCCAGCACGCCGGTGGCGGCGAGCATGTCGGCCAGCCAGTGATGGCCGTCGAGGTGCACCCACATCGCCGTGGCCAGGCGCCACCACTGCCCGTCCACCCGCACCGCGTCGCGCAGGTACAGGCCCTGCGCATGCCACCACGGCAAGAAGGTGAACGCCGCCGACAGCGCCCATACCAGCGCCACTCCCGCCAGCAGCCCCGGCCACGATGCGCCGGGCGGCGCCGGCGGCCCCGCGGCCTCAGCCCTCACCGAACACGGCCCGCCACAGCGTGCCCACCGCCGCGACCTGCGCGGCCATCGACGCCGGCGCCACGCGCGCATGGACCTGGCCGTCGAGGCGCAGCTGGTGCTGGCGCGCGCGGAACAGCCGGTAGGCGTCGCCCACCGCCAGCGCCAGCTTGGCATCGATCAGGCCCAGCTCGCCGGCTTCGCGCAGCAGCGCGATGTTGCCGGCATTGCGCGTCAGCTGCGGATGGGCGCGGCTATGCAGCAGCACCAGGTACTGCACCGTGAATTCGATATCGACCATGCCGCCGCGATCGTGCTTCAGGTCGAACAGGTCGGTGGGGTTGGGATGGCCTTCGGCAACCTTGCGGCGCATCTGCGCGATCTCGCCGCGCAGCACCGCGGCGTCGCGCTCCTGGCACAGCACCTCGTCGCGCAACGCCTCGAAGCGCGCGCCGATGGCGGCGTCGCCGGCGCAGAAGCGTGCGCGCGTCAGCGCCTGGTGTTCCCACACCCAGGCGGTGTTGTCGCCCTCGCGCAGCTGGTAGCGGCGAAACGCGTCGAAGCTGGTCACCAGCAGGCCGGCCGCGCCATTGGGACGCAGCCGCGTGTCGACGTCGAACAGCGCGCCGGCCGCGGTATGGCTGGTGAGCCAGGTGATCAGGCGGCGCGCATAGGCGGCATAGACCTCGGGCGCGCGCTCGTGCTCGTCGTCGTACAAGAAGATGATGTCCAGGTCCGAGGCATAGCCCAGTTCCTTGCCGCCCAGCCGTCCATACGCGATCACGGCGAAGCGCGGCACCTCGCGATGGCGCGTGGCGAGCTGGCGCCACACCGTTTCCAGGGTCGCGTCGAGCATGGCATCGGCCAGGTCCGACAGGCGGTCGGCCACCTGCTCGACCGTCAGCATGCCCTGCAGGTCCTGCAGCAGCACGCGGAAGGTCTCCGCATGGTGCTCGCGGCGCAGGATGTCCATCTGCTGCTCGACCTGCCCCTCCGCGGCCAGCAGCCGTTCATGCAGGCGCTTGCGGAACGCGGCCCAGTCGGGCGCGCCGGCCAGCGCGTCGCTGTCGAGCAGTTCGTCCAGCAGTTGCGGATGGCGCGTCAGGTAGGCCGCGGCCCAGCGCGAGGCGTGCAGCGTCTGCGCGACGCGGTCCATCGCCTGCGGATATTCGGACAGCAGCGACAGGTAGGAGGCGCGCCGGCTGATCGCCTCGAGGAAGTCGATAAAGCGTCCGATGGTGCTGTCGGGATCGTCCTGGCGCGCGGCCAGGTCGAGCGCGCGGTTGACCAGCTGGTCGAAGCGCGCGCGGCTGGCTTCGGACAGCGCGCGATAGCGCAGCGACGCAGCAGTCGCGCGCAGCCGGTCCAGCAGCGCATTGCAGTCGGTAAAGCCGGCAGCCTGCAGCCGCTGGCACGGCACCGCGCTGTCGGCTTCGGCCTGCGACGCATCCTGGCGCGGGGTGTCCTGCGCGCGCGCGGCGCTGTCTTCCATGACGATGTCCGGCCACAGGGCCTCGCACGGGCCGGCGTCGGGGTCGGAAAAGGTGGCCTCGAACTGCTGCGCGACCGGTTCCTGCAGCTCGGCCAGCCGCGACAGCAACGCCGGCCAGTCGGCGCAGCCCATCATCCGCGCCACGGCCTGCTGCTCGTCCGGTGAAGTGGGCAGGTGGTGGGTCTGCGCGTCGTCGCGGTATTGCAGCCGGTGTTCGAGCTGGCGCAGGAAGCGATAGGCATCGCCCAGCTGTGCGGCCTGCCCGGCGGGCAGCAGGCCGCGCTCGACCGCCACCGCCAGCACCTCCAGCGTCGGCCGGATCCGCAGCGCGGGATCCTGGCCGCCGCGGATCAGCTGGAACACCTGCGCCATGAATTCGATCTCGCGGATACCGCCGCGGCCCAGCTTGATATTGAACGAGCGCTGGTTGACACCGTGCCCGGGCAGGCCGCCGCTGCGCTTGGCGGCCTCGCTGCGGATCTGCGCATGCAGCGAGCGGATCGCCGCGATCACGCCGTAGTCGAGGTAGCGCCGGAACACGAACGGCGACGTCAGCCGCGCCAGCAGGCCGGCGGTACGCTGCGCATGGGGCGAGTCCAGCGCCGACACCACGCGGCCCTTGATCCAGGCGTAGCGCTCCCACTCGCGCCCCTGCACCACCAGGTATTCCTCGAGCATGCCCAGGCTGCAGGCCAGCGGCCCGGCATCGCCATTGGGACGCAGCCGCATGTCGACACGGAAGACGTAGCCGTCGGCGGTCACGTCGGCAAGCAGGTTGATCAGCCGGCGGCCCAGGCGGATGAAGTACTCGTGGTTGGACAGTGTGCGCGGGCCGCCCTGGGTCTCGCCGTCCTCGTCGTAGAGGAAGATCAGGTCGATATCGGACGAGACATTGAGCTCGCGCCCGCCCAGCTTGCCCATGCCCACCACCACCAGTTCCTGCACCTCGCCGCTGTGCGCGCCGACCGGGCGGCCGAAGGTGGCGGCAAGATCGTCGCCCAGCACCGCCAGGCCATGCTGGATCGCCAGTTCGGCAAGGTCCGTCATGGCACCGGTGACCTCGCCCAGCGTCGCCAGGCCGCGCAGGTCGCGCTCGATCACCGCGCACATGACCTCGGCACGCAGCCGGCGCAGCGCGCGCTTGGCGGCATCTTCGGCATCGGCTGAGGGCGTGTGCAACGCCTGCAGCCGCGCTGCCATCCAGGCGCGCGTGAGCGGCTGCGCCACCGCGGCGGCGAGGATTTCCGGCAGGTCCGGGCGGGCCTGCAGCACGCGCCGCGCGTAGTGCGAGTACGCGGCCGAGTACAATACGTCGCCGCCTGCCCGGGCGCCTTCGCCATCCGGCTGCAGCGCCTGCGCCGCGGTGACGGCAAAGGCGCCGGCGGCCATGGTGCCGAGGCCCTGCCCCGGTGCGACGGACGCCGCATGGGCGGGTTCCGGTGTGGCGCGCGCGCCATGTTGGTCAGCAGCGTCGCCAGCGGCGGAACTCGTCGGATCAGAGGCAGTCATTCCAGTATTTGAAATGCAAGCAAAGGTGCGAAAGGTGCGGCCAGGGGTACCCGCCGCGGTGCGCGCAGCTTGCGCATTTCTTGTTTTAGCCGGCCGGGCACCAGATTGGAGAGCGGCTAGTATTGTCGGATAATCTGCGCATGTCCAGCCGCGCCCCACAACCCGCTGACGGTTCTCCCCCCAATGGCGGCGCGGGCGGGCACGAGGCCGCCACCACGCTGCCCGCTACGCCCACCGGTTCCCTTGTCATTGACGCCCCCGACGCCCCCCGGCGGAGTTCCACGTGGGCGCGCGCCGGGGCACTGGCCCGCGCCAGTGCGCGAGTGGTCGCGGCGGCCGTGCGCCATCCGTTCTGGCGCGCCCTGGGCCGCGGCCTGGTACGCGTGGCGCTGGTGCTGGCCGTGCTGGCGCTGGCGGCCGGGCTGCTGATCCGCTTCGTGCTGTGGCCGCAGGCCTCGGCCGCGCGCGAGTGGCTGGAACAGCGCGGCTCGCAGGCGCTGTCGGCGCAGGTCAGGATCGGCTCGCTCGATACCTATTGGGACGGCTGGCACCCCGCCTTCCGCGCGCGCGGCCTGAGCGCGGTGGACAGCCAGCAGCGCGCGCTGCTGTCGGCGGCCACGCTCGACGGCAAGCTGGCGTGGCGTTCGCTCATCAGCATGAACCTGCAGTTCGTCAGCCTGAGCGCCAGCGGCACCGACATCCTGGTGCGCCGCACGCCCGAGGGCCGGCTGCTGGTCGCCGGCATGGTGGTCGACGCCACCGGCGGCCAGCAGGACGACGACCGCTTCCTTGGCTGGCTGATGTCGCAAGGGCGCGTGGCGCTGTCCGACGGCAAGCTGCGCTGGCTCGACGAGAAGGCGCGCCTGCCCCGGCTCGACATCGGCGAGATCCGCCTCGACACCCGCCGCGACGGCGCGCGCCACACCTTCCACCTGGAAGCGCGCTCGCCGGCGCTGGGCCCGCGCCCGCTCGAGGTGCGCTCGACCTTCCGCGACGACTACCTGCACAGCGCCGGCAACTGGCGCCACTGGACCGGCCAGGCCACCTGGGACCTCGGCCAGCTGCAGCTGCCGGTGCTGCAGCGCTACCTGGCGATGTTCGAGCGCGTCGCCAGCGGCACCTTCAGCACCGACGGCAGCATCGAATTCCGCCAGGGGCGCATCGTGCGCAGCCAGACCCGGCTGCGCGCCAGCGGCGTCGACCTGCAGCTGGCCGGCGCCGCCGCGCCGCTGCGACTGGCCAACGCGCAGGCCCTGCTGCTGCACCGGACCGAGCGCGACGGCAGCAACCTGCTGACGGTCGACACGCTGCTATGGCAGCCGCAGGCCCAGCAGCCGGCAGTGCCCGATGCCAGCAACGCGCCCGCGGTGGCCGACGGCAGCTGGCGCGAAGGCATGCGCAAGGTCGCCATCGGCTGGGCCCGGGCCAGGGACGGCACCCTGAACAAGTTCTCGCTGAAGGCGCCCTCGCTGGACCTGAACACGGTGCGCGCGCTGGCCACCTCGATGCCGATCGATACCGCGGTGCTGCGCCAGTTGCGCGCGCTGCAGCCGGCGGGGCACATCGACAACCTCAACGTCAGCTGGACCCGCGCGCGCACCGGCATGCTCGAGCGCGGCGGCGGCAAGCCCCACTACAGCATCCAGGGCACGCTGCGCGAGGTCTCGATCAACGGGCAGCCCGCGGTGCCGGCGCTCGACGCCGCCGGGCATCCGCGGCTGGGCACGCCGGGCTTCTCGCGCCTGTCCGGCACCTTCACCCTCGACGACCAGCAGGGCACGGCGCGCTTCGAGGGCAATGACGCGGCGCTGGTGCTGCCGGGGCTGTTCGAAGACCCGCGCCTGCCGTTCGACCAGATCGGCGGCGACGTGCGCTGGCAGCGCCGCGACGGCAAGCTCGCGGTGACGCTGGAGAGCGTGCGCTTTGCCAATGCCGACGCCGCCGGCTCGGTGCGCGGCACCTGGCGCGAGGGCGGCGATGGCGTCTCGGGCATCGCCGACCTGGCCGGCGAGATGACCCGCGCAAGAGTCGCGCGGGTGCCGCGCTACCTGCCGCTGAGCATCCCCGCCGCGACCCGCCACTACCTGTCCGGCGCGCTCACCGGCGGCGAGGCTGCCGGGGTCAGCTTCGTGCTGCGCGGCGACCTCGCGCACTTCCCGTTCCAGGCACCGCACGAGCAGGCGGGCGAGTTCCGCGTCGAGGTCCCGATCGAACACGTCAGCTACCAGATCGCACCGCATGACGCGAGCCACGAGCCCGCGCACGGCACCCCCGGCGCATCGTCATGGCCGGTGTTCACCGACATCGCCGGGCGCGTGGTGTTCGACCGCGGCGGCATGACCTTCCTGGCGCGCCGGGCCACGGTGCAGGACATTGCCGGCGTCACGCTGCACGATGTCAGCGGCCGCATCGACGACCTGAGCCCGCGCGGCAAGCTCGCCATCGACGGCAGCGCCACCGGGCCAGTGCAAGGCTTCGTACGCTACATCAACGCCTCGCCGGTGCGCGAGTGGACCGGACACGTGGCCGATGCGGCCCGGGCCGGCGGCAACGGCGAGCTGAAGCTCAAGCTCGAGATGCCGCTGGAACACGCCGACGCGGCCAGGGTCGATGGCCGCTTCCGCTTTCCCGGCAACGATGTCGCGCTCAGCCCGCAACTGCCGCTGCTGGGCAATGCCAGCGGCGTCATTACCTTCAACGAGCATGGCTTTGGGCTGGAAAACATTCGCGCGCGCTTTCTTGGCGGCGAGCTGCGCCTTGCCGGCGGCACCCAGCCGGACGGCGCCACGCGCGTGAACGCCAGCGGCCAGGCCTCGGCCGCCGGACTGCGCGAGGCCGCCGCGGGCACGGCGCTGGCGCCGCTGGCGGCGCGGCTGGAAGGCGCCACCGGCTACAGCGCAGTGATCGGCGTGCGCGAACGGCAGATGCAGGTCCAGCTGAACTCCGAGCTCAACGGCATGGCGCTGCAGCTGCCGGCGCCGCTGGCAAAGGCCGCCGCGCCCGCATTGCCGCTGCGCGTCGAGCTGCGCCCGGCCGCGCAGGCGGCCAATGCCGCGCGCGCCGGCACCGACGAACTGTCGCTGCAGCTGGGCAATGTGCTCAACGCCCGCTACCTGCTGCGCCGCGATGGCGGCAGCGGCTTCGAGGTGCTGGCGGGCGGCATCGGCGTGCAGCAGGCGGCGCCGCTGCCGGCCGCCGGCGTCAGCGCCGCCGCCACCTTCGACCAGCTCGATATCGATGCCTGGCGCGCTGCCTTCGGCGCAGGCGCCGACGGGGCGGGTGCCGGCGAGCCGCCCTCGCCGTTCCTGCCGCACCGCATCGCGCTGCGCGCGCGCACGCTGCACGGCATGGGCCGCACGCTGGACGAGGTCGCCCTCGACGCGAGCCGCGAAGCCGAGGGCTGGAACGCGCGGATCGATTCCCGCCAGATTGCCGGCGCGGTGCAGTGGCGCCCGGGCGGATCGCCTGCCGCCGGCTCGCTGCGCTTGCGCCTGGCACGCCTGAACGTGCCCGATGCCAGCGACGAGCACAACGTGGTCGATGCACTGGCCAGCAGCATCGACACCTTGCCCGCGATCGACCTGGTCGCCGACCAGTTCATGCTGCGCGGCCACGACTTCGGCAAGCTCGAGGTCAAGGCGCATACCGAGACCAGTACCGGCGGCACCGATCCGGTCTGGACCCTGGACAAGCTGCAGATCGAACAGCCCGGCGCCACCCTGACCGGCAACGGCAGCTGGCGCGTGCCGCGCCGCCTGCGCGCCGACGCCAGCGCCGAGCGCCGCACGCTGCTGTCGTTCGCCATCGACGTGCGCGATGCCGGCGCGACGCTGGACCGGCTGGGGCTGCCGCATACCCTCAGCGACGGCAAGGGCAAGCTCGAGGGCCGCGTGGCGTGGCGCGGCTCGCCGCTGTCGATCGACTATCCGACGCTGACCGGCAAGTTGTCGCTGGACCTGGAGAACGGCCAGATCCTCAGCGTCGAGCCGGGCGCGGCCCGCCTGCTGGGCGTGCTCAGCCTGCAGGGCCTGCTGCGCTTTGCCACGCTGGACTTCCGCACGCTCTCGGGGCGCGGGCTGCTGTTCGACCGCATCACCGGCAGCGGCACCATCGAGAACGGCGTCGGCACCATCCAGGACTTCCGTCTGCGCAGCCCGCAGATCATCGCCAGCATGAGCGGCACCGCCAACCTGCTGCGCGAGACCCAGGACCTGCGCGTGGAGGTAGTGCCGCGCATCAACGCCACCACCACATCGATCGCGGCGGCCTTTATCAACCCGGCGCTGGGCATCGGCACGCTCGCCGCGCAGTTGCTGTTCGCCGACGAGTTCTCCAAGATGTTCACCCAGCACTACCGGATCTCGGGCAGCTGGGCCAACCCACAGGTCGGCAAAGTGGAGGACAATAAGGCGCAAGGCCCGACCTTCGACAACCGCGCGGACCCGGCCTTCCCGCGCTAGAAGAAGATGCCGCCCCCATGAGCCCAGCCAATCCAGCCAGCCCTGCCCCGTTCCGCGTTGCCGCCGTCCAGACCGTGACCGGCACCTCGCTCGACGCCAACCTGGCGCGCGCCGAGGCGCGCATCGCCGAGGCCGCCGCCGGCGGTGCCGAGCTGGTGCTGCTGCCCGAGTATTTCTGCATCATGGGCCGCGCCGAATCCGACAAGGTGGCCGTGCGCGAGCACGACGGCGACGGCCCGGTGCAGCAGTTCCTGGCCGACGCGGCGCGCCGCCATGGCATCTGGCTGGTCGGCGGCACGCTGCCGATGTGGTGCGACGACCCGCAGCGCGTGTACAACACCTCGCTCGCCTTCAACCCGCGCGGCGAGCGCGTGGCGCGCTACGACAAGATCCACCTGTTCGGTTTCACCCGCGGAACCGAGAGCTATGACGAATCGCGCACCATCCTGGCCGGGCGCACGCCGGTCAGCTTCGATGCGCCCTGCGGCCGGGTGGCGATGTCGGTGTGCTATGACCTGCGCTTCCCGGAGCTGTACCGCGGCCTGGCCGCCGACGGCGGCACCAGCCTGATCCTGATGCCGGCCGCCTTCACCTACACCACCGGGCAGGCGCACTGGGAAATCCTGCTGCGCGCCCGCGCCATCGAGAACCAGTGCTATGTGCTGGCGGCGGCGCAGGGCGGCAAGCACGAGAACGGCCGGCGCACCTGGGGCCATTCGATGCTGGTCGACCCGTGGGGCGAAGTCCTGGCGATGCTGCCCGAGGGCGAAGGCGTGGTCGGTGGCGTGATCGACCCGGCGCGGCTGGAGGAAGTCCGGCAGAACCTGCCGGCATTGCGGCACCGGGTGCTGTAGCATGTACGCAACTGCGGGGGCCGATGGCGCCCTCGCCCACAGGATTGTCTGCCGCGCCGGCCAGCCCGCGCGGCCCAAGGAAAAAAAGGACCTCTCATGAACGCCGGCGATCTCGGAATCCGCAACCTGGCCACCGCGCAGCAATTGCTGCTGGCGCCGTACGGCCTGGACGAAGCCAGGCTCCAGCGCGTGCTGGCCGATATCTTCACGCACAAGGTCGACTACGCCGACCTGTACTTCCAGTACACCCGCAACGAGGCCTGGAGCCTGGAGGAAGGCATCGTCAAGTCGGGCAGCTTCAGCATCGACCAGGGCGTGGGCGTACGCGCCGTCTCGGGCGACCGCACCGCCTTCGCCTACTCGGATGACATCAGCCTGCCCGCGCTGTCGCAGGCGGCAGCCGCCACGCGCACCATCGGCAAGGCCGGCAGCGGCCGCGTCAAGGTCGCCGGGGAGCTGGCCACGCACGCGGGGCGCAACCTGTACACCCCCAACGATCCGCTCGACTCCATGAGCGCGGCGGAAAAGGTGGCGCTGCTGGAGCGCATCGAGCGCATGGCACGCGCCAAGGACCCGCGCGTGGTGCAGGTCATGGCAGGGCTGGCCGGCGAATACGACGTGGTGCTGGTGGCGCGCAGCGACGGCGTGATTGCCGCCGACGTGCGCCCGCTGGTGCGGGTCTCGGTCACGGTGATCGCCGAACAGGGCGGGCGCCGCGAGATCGGCTCGTCCGGCGGCGGCGGCCGCTATGCCTACGGCTATTTCACCGACGACCTGCTGCAGCAGTACGTGGACGAAGCGGTGTCGTCGGCGCTGGTCAACCTGGACGCGCGCCCGGCCCCGGCCGGCGCCATGACCGTGGTGCTGGGCCCGGGCTGGCCCGGCGTGCTGCTGCACGAGGCGGTCGGCCACGGCCTCGAAGGCGACTTCAACCGCAAGGGCTCGTCGGCGTTCGCCGGCCGCATGGGCGAACGCGTCGCGGCCAGGGGCGTGACCGTGGTCGACGACGGCACGCTGGCCAACCGCCGCGGCTCGCTCAACCTCGACGACGAAGGCAATCCGACCCAGTGCACCACGCTGATCGAGGACGGCATCCTGCGCGGCTATATCCAGGACACGCTCAACGCGCGCCTGATGAAGATGCCGGTCACCGGCAACGCGCGCCGCGAAAGCTATGCCGCGCTGCCGATGCCGCGCATGACCAACACCTACATGCTCAACGGCGACAAGGACCCGCAGGAGATCATCGCGAGCGTCAAGCGCGGCCTGTATGCGGTCAATTTCGGCGGCGGCCAGGTCGACATCACCAACGGCAAGTTCGTGTTCTCGGCCAGCGAGGCCTACATGATCGAGGACGGCAAGATCACCTACCCGGTCAAGGGCGCGACCCTGGTCGGCAACGGCCCGGAATCGCTCAAGGACGTGACCATGATCGGCAACGACATGCGGCTGGATTCGGGCGTGGGCGTGTGCGGCAAGGAAGGCCAGAGCGTTCCGGTGGGCGTGGGCCAGCCGACGCTGCGCATCGAGAACATGACGGTGGGTGGGACCGCCTGAGGCCGCTGGTTTGCTCCCTCTCCCGCTTGCGGGAGAGGAGTACCCAATCAGCTAGCCAGACGGCCCTCTCACGGCCGCACCTCATACACCAGATTGAACGGCGTCTGCGCCGCCCGCCGGAAGCTGCGGAAGCCCGCCTGCTCCGCCACCGCGCGCATGCGCGTCTCGCCCGCCTGCGCGCCCAGGCACAGGCCGACTTCCTGCGAGCGCGATGCCGGCGTGCAGATGAAGGTCGACGCGGAATAGAACACCCGGCCCACCGGGTTCAGGTTCTGCTCCAGCGCGTCGTTGGCAAAGGGTTCGACGATCATCCAGGCGCCGTCGGCGCGCAGGGTCTCGCGCACGTGGCGCGCCGCGCCCACGGGATCGCCCATGTCGTGCAGGCAGTCGAACACCGCCACCAGGTCATAGTCCTTGCCGTCGTAGTCCTTGGCGCTGGCCACTTCGAAGCGCACGCGCTCGGACACGCCGGCGCGGCGCGCGGCCTCGGCCGCATGGCGCACCGAAGGCTCGTGGTAGTCGAAGCCGACGAAGCGCGACGCCGGAAACGCCTGCGCCATGATGATGGTCGACGCCCCATGGCCGCAGCCCACGTCGGCCACCATGGCCCCGGCCTTGAGCCGCGCCGCGATGCCGTCGAGCGCCGGGATCCATTCCGACACCAGGTGCGCCGCATAGCCGGGCCGGAAGAAGCGTTCAGTGCCGTGGAACAGCGCGGGGTCGTGCTCGTGCCAGCCCAGCCCGCGGCCATTGCGGAAGATGTCGATCATCTTCGGAATCGCGCGGAACTGCGCCACCGCGATCTGGAACGCGCCCGGGATAAAGGCCGGGCTGCCTTCCTGCGCCAGCGCATAGGCCTGTTCCTCGTTCAGGCTGAACTGCCCCGAACCCGCGTCATAGTCGACATAGCCGCTGGCCGCCTGCGCCGACAGCCATTCGCGCAGGTAGCGCTCGTCGGTATGGGTCTTGGCCGCCAGCATGGCGACGGTCATCGGTTTTTCCGCCAGCGCCTTGTACAGCCCGAGTTCATCGCCGACGACCACGGTCGCGGCATGCATCACCGCGCCGATATCGCCGACGAATTTTTCCATGAAGGCATTCAGCCTCGCTTCATCGACGCTCATGATGCACCTCCCCGTGCCCACTGCTCCCCGCTTCCAATATAGCCATCGGCTATGCCCGGAAAAGCCGAAAAGCGACGGCAACAGCAACCTCGCAAGGCATCGCCGAAATGCAAGGCGGGTGGGTGCGCCAGCGCACGGCATGGCTGCGGCGACACTTGCCAACCCCGGCAAAAGGCGCTATAAAGATGCTTCGTCGCGCGGCCAGCAGCCAATGCGCAACGAAAATTATCGAAGCGGCGCGCAATTTCCTGCCTTTCTGCCACGCAGTGCAGCATAAATCCAGCGCCCGCGAAGAAAATCGTTTCAAGCTGACCCAAGCCAACGCCTTTTCCCGCCATGTCCGCTAAGTTTTACTTTTACTTTTTTGGCGATCTCACACCGCTGGCGGATAGGGAGGGATGGCTGTAAGCAGCGCCCCGAATACAAAAAAAACCGCCAGCGACCCTGGCGGTTTTTTTATACCCCTTTGTTTTCCCACCCACTCACGACCTCACAAGAATCCTGGAGCCATCATGCTGAAGAACACCGACGACCTGCGCATCCGCGAACTCAAGGAGCTGCTGCCGCCCGCGCACCTGATCCGCGAGTTCGGCTGCTCCGAACAGGCTTCGGACGTGATCTACGGCGCGCGCCAGGCCATGCACCGCATCCTGCACGGCATGGATGACCGGCTGATCGTCATCATCGGCCCGTGCTCGATCCACGATACCCGCGCCGCGCTGGAATACGCCAAGCTGCTCAAGGTGCAGCGCGAGCGCTTCGCCGGCGAGCTCGAGGTGGTGATGCGGGTGTATTTCGAGAAGCCGCGCACCACGGTGGGCTGGAAGGGCCTGATCAACGACCCGCACATGGACGGCAGCTTCAAGATCAACGACGGCCTGCGCACCGCGCGCGAGCTGCTGCTGACCATCAGCGAAATGGGCGTGCCGACCGGCACCGAGTACCTCGACATGATCAGCCCGCAATACATCGCCGACCTGGTCAGCTGGGGCGCGATCGGCGCGCGCACCACCGAGTCGCAGGTGCACCGCGAGCTGGCGTCGGGTCTGTCGTGCCCGGTCGGCTTCAAGAACGGCACCGACGGCAACGTCAAGATCGCGGTCGACGCGATCAAGGCCGCATCGCAGCCGCACCATTTCCTGTCGGTGACCAAGGGCGGACATTCGGCGATCGTGTCGACCTCGGGCAACGAGGACTGCCACGTGATCCTGCGCGGCGGCAAGGCGCCCAACTACGACGCCGCCAGCGTGCAGGAAGCCTGCGACGCCATCGCCAAGGCCGGCCTGGCCTCGCGCCTGATGATCGACGCCTCGCATGCCAACAGCAGCAAGAAGCACGAGAACCAGATCCCGGTGTGCGCCGAGATCGGCCGCCAGATTGCTGCCGGCGACCAGCGCATCATCGGCGTGATGGTCGAATCGCACCTGGTGGCCGGCCGCCAGGACCACGTCCAGGGCCAGCCGGTCGACGAGCTGACCTATGGCCAGTCCGTCACCGATGCCTGCATCGGCTGGGACGACTCGGTCAAGGTGCTCGAGGGCCTGGCCGAGTCGGTGCGCCAGCGCCGGCTGGTGTCGGGCAGCGGCAACTGAAGCGCAGACGCAAGCAACGACTGAAGCAACACGGCGGGCACTCAGCCCGCCGTGCTACATCCGGCTGTCGTGCATGGCGCCGCCGCTGAGGTCGGCCAGGTCCGGCGTCACCTCGGCGTAGCGCAGCAGTTTCCCACCATGACGGGCAGCGAAGGCGGCCGCATCGCGTTCCGTGCTGAAGCTTGCCAGCGTCGGTCCCATCGATCCGTGGCGCCGGCTGCCGGCCACGTAGACGCCGGTGGTGGCATCGAACCAGTGGCCGCGCGGCCGCTCCCAGTCGGCGCGGGCCATGTCCTGCACGAAGGCCGCCTGCACCGGCCGCACCTGTTCCGGCCGCAGCAGCGCGTGGAACATCTCCACCGTATCGCAGAACCAGTGCGGGCGCGCCTCGCCCACATAGAACACCTGCGCCTTGGGCCCGGCGTAATCGGCCAGCAGCATGCCGTCCAGCGCGCAGGCGGTGGCGGCGTCGAACTCTTGCGGCCGAGCCGGGGCTTGCGGCTTGCGGCCGCAGCCGGCGAGCAGCACGGCGCTGCCGGCAAGCGTCAGCAACAGGTGGCGGCGAGGCCATGAGAACGGGGTACACAGCGGGGTACACATCAGCGGAAACTCCTGGCGGCAAGGGCCAGCGGCACGGCGATCCACGCCAGCAGCGCCGCGCCGGTCGGCCAGGGGCTGGCCAGCGCGGGCGGCACGATGCTGGCAACGCCCCCGGCGCTGCGCAGCTGGTCCAGTGAAAAGGCATTGACGATGCGAAACAGGTCGGCGGGGTTGAGCAACAGCAGCCACGCGATCCAGTCGGTGGCGGCATGCTGTGCGTCCGCGCCGCTGCCGGCGACCAGCATGCCGAGCAGCAGCAGGTCGAACACCAGCACGAAGAAGAACCACAGCCCGATCGCCAGCCCCGACGCCTGCGCGCGGTCGCGGCTCAGCACCGACAGCCACAGTGCCAGGCTCAGGAACGCCAGCCCCAACAGCACCGCACTGGCGACGAAGCCGAGGGTGTGATACAGCCCCGCCCAGCCGAACTGGCGCGCCAGCAGCAGCGCCATCAGCGCAAAGCCGCCGGCCGTGGCCAGCACCAGCGCGGCGGCCAGGCCGAGGTACTTGCCCAGCAGCAGCTCGCCGCGCGTCAGCGGCAGCGACAGCAGCAGGTCCAGCGAGCCGCGCTCGCGCTCGCCCACCACCGCGTCGAAGCCGAGCAGCAGCGCGATCATCGGCACCAGGTAGATCACCAGGCTGGCCAGGCTGGTGATGACGAGCTCCAGCGAGCGCGGGCCCAGCACGCCCTGCTCCGCGCCACCGAAGTAGCCGATCGCCAGCGACAGCGCCGTGAACACCGCCGCCACCGCCAGCACCCAGCGATTGCGCATGCGGTCGCGGAATTCCCTGCCGGCCAGCGCCGCCACCTGCCGCGCATCGAACCACTCGCCCATGCTCATGCCCTCATCCCCTCATGCCGAGAAACAGGTCCTCGAGCGACGGCTCGCGGATCTGCAGGTCCAGCAGCCGGCCGGCGAGCGGTTGCAGCGCCGCCAGCACCGTCATCTTGGCGGCGGGCGCACAACGCACCGTCAGTGCGTCGGGCAGCGCACTGTCGATCTCCAGCGCAGGCAGCGCGCTTAGCCGCCGCAGCGCCTCGTCGCGCGCGCCCGCCTCGACCCGCAGCACCAGCGTCAGCGGCAGTCCGGCCCGGGCGCGCAGCGCCTCGAGGCTGCCGGCGGCCTGCAGCCGGCCCGCGGACAGGATGGCAAAGCGGTCGATGCGCTGCTGCAGCTCGGCCAGGATGTGCGAGGTGATGACGATGGTGACGCCGCGCCCGCGCAGCGCGTTCAGCATGGCGTAGCAGTCGCGGATCGCGGCGGGGTCCAGGCCGTTGGTCGGCTCGTCCAGGAACAGCACGCGCGGCGCGCCCAGCAGCGCCTGTGCAAAGCCCAGGCGCTGGCGCATGCCCTTCGAGTATTCGCGCACCGGACGCGCGGCGGCACAGGACAGGCCCACCTGCCCGAGCATCGGCGCGCAGGCTTCCGCCTTCACGCCCTTCAGCCGCGCGAAGAAGCGCAGGGTCTCAAGGCCGCTCAGGTTGTCATGGAGCACCAGATGTTCGGGCAGGTAGCCGATGCCGCGGCGTGCCGCACGAAATGCGCGGCTGCCCACGTTGGCACCGGCCACGCGCAAGGTGCCGTGCGTCGGCGGCAACAAGCCCAGCATCATCCGGAACAGCGTGCTCTTGCCCGCGCCGTTATGGCCGATCAGCCCGAGCAGCTCGCCCTGCCCCACGCTCAGGCTGACATCGTCGACGGCGCGCAGCGCGCCGAAGTGCTTGCTGACGTTGGACAACACGATGGCATCCATGGCCGGTTCAGCGGCTGGCGTCGGCCGGCTCATGCCATTGCCTCCAGTCGGCGCGGGCCGGACGCATGCGCGGATATTGATCGACCACTCCCGGCGCACGGATCACCGGAAACTGGCGCCCCGCCAGCCGCAGCGCCTGCAGCGCCGGACTGCCCAACAGCAGCGCCACGCCCGGATAACGCCAGCTGAGCCGGTCGACCACGTCATTGGCCCGGTACGGGATATCGCCCACGCCATCGGCATCGCGGTCCCAGCCCAGGTAGTTGCTCCAGTAGTTGCCTTGCGCGCGCTCGGACCGGTCGCGTCCGCCCCAGGCCTCGTCGCGCGCGCCGACATAGCGCACCGGCTCGCGGTTGCCGATAAAGTCGTTGCCCTGCACCACGTTGCGCGTCGATCCCGCCGACAGGTGCACGCCGATGGCGTTGCCGAGCACCAGGTTGCCGCGTAGCTGCGCATACTCGACATCGTAGATAAAGAACCCGCGCTGGTTGTGCGCGACCACGTTGCCTTCGATCACCGAGTCCTGCAGCGTGCGCAGCATGATGCCGTGGTCGGCATTGGCCCAGGTGCGGTTGTTGCGCACCACCTGGTCGCGTACTTCCATCAGCGCCAGTCCGCCGCGGTTGCGGTAGCTGTCGTTGTTCTCCCACAGGTTGTGGTACGAGTTCATGTAATGGGTGCCGTAGCGGCTATGGTGCAGCCGGTTGCCGCGAAACACGGCATGGTGCGAGACGTCGACGTAGAGCGCGTCGCGCACAAAGCTGATGTGGTTGTCGAGAATGCGCGCGCCGCGCGTGTTGTAGAGCTGCACGCCGTTGCCGCGCTGCGCCGAGTTGTAGTCGCGCTTGCCGGTGATGGTGTTGGCCTCGACGCGGACCTCGTCGGCCTTTTCGATCCACAGGCCGAACAGGTTGTAGGTCAGCTCGCAGTGCCGCACTACCGCGCGGTGCGCGCCCGGCTGGATGTAGATGCCGGCGTTCTGGTCCTTCAGGCTGTCGCCGGAGTCGCGCACGATCAGCCCCTCGACCGTCACGTCGGGCGCGGCGATGCGCAGCGTATCGCCGCGCAGCGCGCCGCTGAGCGTCGGCCGCGCGATGCCGCGCAGCACCAGCGGCCTGGCGACGGTGAAGTTGCCGGTGTAGTGGCCGCGCGCGATCTCGATGGTATCGCCGGCAACAGCGGCATCGATCGCCGCCTGCAGCGACTGGCCGGGCTGCACGCGCCAGGTCGCTGACTGCACGCAGCCTGCCTCGCACGCAAGCCATAGGAGTGCGATACCGGACAGCAGCTTCATGCGGCCAGCATCCCCATCGCCTTCAGCGCCAGGAACAACACGGCACCAACGAGCAGGTTTTTGAAGCCGACATAGCTGAGCATGTCCATCACGGTGGCGCGACGATGGCGGCCGCGCCACCACGGGCCATCCTTGACATAGCGCTTTGCCGACAGGCGGATCAGCACCTCGTAGAGGCTCCAGCCCAGCCACCAGCCGATCACCGCGCCGGCGCGCAGTTGTCCGCTGGCCGCCAGCGCCCACGCCACGGTTGCCGCCAGCGCGACCGCCACGCCCGCCAGCTGCAACGCCGCGGCGGAGCGCCAGCCCTGCCCGCTCCAGGGCCACAGGTGGTCCCACAGCTCGGCGAAGAGGCGCGCGGCGCCCTTGGTGGCGGCGTAGTGCGGCGCTACGGGCTCGGTCGGCATGCGTGGATCGGGGTCCGACGGTTGTGCCGCGGCGGCCGTTACCGGCACCAGCGGAATGAAATACCCGTCGCGGCCCACCGGCGTCAGCGGCAGCCCGTCGCGCTCGCGCCGCTTGCGCTCGCGCGCCAGCGGCGGGCAGCCATGCGTATCGGTATAGAGCACCATGCAGTCGAGGCAATGCAGGCACTCGCGCTGGTCGATGCGGCCATCGGCATCGATCGCCTGTGCGCCGCAGCCCGCCGCACACGCCTTGCAATGGTTGCAGTCCGGCTTGCGCCGCAGGCCGAACCAGCGGAACGTGCTCGGCATTGCCAGCGCCGCGCCGAGCGGGCACAGGTACTTGCAGTAGGGACGTTCGATCAACAGCGACAGCGCCAGCAGCGCGCACGCGAACAGCCCGTAGGGCCACGCGCGATTGGCGATGCCGACCAGGAAGATGGTCTTGAACGGCTCGATCTCCGCCAGCCGCTCGGCCAGTCCCATCGAGAACACCGACACCGCCAGCAGCGCGAAGAACACGCCGTACTTGACCCACTTGAGCCGGTCGTGCCAGCGCCGTGGCAGCTGCCGCTGCCAGCGCTTCAGCCCGAGCAAACGGCCGAGCTTGTAGAGCGCCTCGGACAGCGAGCCGAACGGGCACAGCCAGCCGCAGAACAGCCCGCGCCCGAACAGCAGCACCGTGACGATGATGAAGATCCAGAAGCAGAAGATAAAGGGATCGCTCAGGAACAAGGCCCAGTCCCAGCGCAGCAGCAGCGCATGGAACCACGTCAGCACCTGCGTCACCGAAGGCTGCGCCATCGCGCCAAACCCCACGAAGACGATGCTGATGGCCCACGCCGTGTACTTGAACGCATTCACCGGCCACTTGTGCTTGTGGGTGGCGCGCCGCGTCAGGCGGTCGCGCAGTGCGTAGACCAGCGTGACCGCGCCCAGCAGCGCCACGAACAGCGCGATGGCGCCGGCCTGCCGCCGCCAGACCTTGCGCCACGGCGCCTGCGGCACGTCGATGCGAGGGCGCCCGCCCTGCAGCAGCGCCGCTGGCAACCAGTACGGCGCGTCGAAGCTGGCAAAGCTGCGCGTGCCGGTGGCGCGATCGACCCGGTTGCCGAGGAACGACAGCTTCCAGGGATACGCCGCCGAGAACGCCGGCGAACGGATCAAGAAGATTGCCGACTCGGTCGGCGCCGGCGCCCCCGGCGCGGCCACGCCATAGAGGTTCAGGTAGTCGAGGTCGCGGAAGGTGAAGGCGTCGGCGTCCTGGCGCACCTGCACCCGGTCATAGATGCCGCCACGCACGAAGCCGGAACCCTTGAACGACTCGGTGCCCGCGGTGCGGATCACGAAGATGGCGTGTTCGCCCGGCCGCAGCTGCGCGCGCAGCCCCTGCCAGCCGGCATCACCCAGCACGCTGCGCGCGAGATCGGGATGGTTGAGGTCGCCGAACCACAGCTCGATAAACGGGCCCCCGCCGCCCGGCAGCCCGACCTGCGCGGGCTGCACCAGCAGGCGCTGCACCGCCCCCATCGCCACCAGCTGCGGCCAGCTGTAGTGCGTGCCGCTTTCAACGAAGCGCGCCGTGGCGCGTTGTGTCGGCGACAGGATGCCGACCTGCCGCGCCACCGCCGCGCCCGCCGTGGTCAGCACCTGGTTCTGCGCGATCACCGTCACCGTGGCGCCCGAAATCGCATCGACACCGACCACGCCTTCGTCGGGACGCGACTGCCCCACTTCGATCTTGTCGGCGACCGACTTGCCGACGTACTGCCGGTTGAAATCCAGCAGCGCCGATTCCGGGATGCCCAGCAGCAGGATCGGCTCCGAATGCTTCAGCACCTTGACGCCGGCATAGCGGCCCTGCGTGTCCATGCCGATCAGCGTCACCACCGGCTTGCCCGAGTACGCCGGGGTATCGGTGATGTCGGTGGACAGCATGACGTAGCCGAGCCGCTCGCGCGTGCCGCCGGGGCCGGTGCGATAGCCTTCGACATAGGGCGGCTGGCCCATGCGCTGCGAGAACTCGGTGGCGCCGGGCAGCACCTGCGCGCACGGCACCAGTGCGCACAGGTCGGCAGCCGTGGCCAGCTGCGGCGGCAGCTCGGCCTCGTAGGCGCCCGCATGCGCCGGCGAGAGCAGGCCAAGCGAGAGCAGCCACGCGGCCAGGGCCGCGACCAGTCCTTTGAAGATTGCGTGCATCATGGAAAAGCAGCGCTACGCCAGGCCGGCTCAGGCCTCGACGATCATGCGGCTGCGCATCTCGAGATGCAGCGCGTGGCAGAAGTGGGTGCAATAGCACCAGAACACACCGGGCTTGTCGGCGACGAAGGTCACCGACGCCGTCTCCTGCGGATTGACGATGAAGTTGATGTTGTACTTCGGGATGGCGAAGCCGTGCGTCAGGTCCTCGATCTTGTCGAGGTTGGTCAGGATCAGCGTGACCTCGTCGCCCCGCTTCAGCCTGATCTCGCGCAGGCTGAACACCGGCGCCTGCGAGGTGAGCTTCACCGTGACCTTGCGGCCGTTGCGGAACACGCCGGACTGCTGCGCATCCTTGATTGCCAGCGGAAAATCGTCGAGCGCGTAGACCTGCTTCGGCCGCAGCAGCTCGCGCCGGAAGATGATGAAATCGTGCGGCTCGCTGTGCACGGGGTGGTCCGCCAGCAGCACCATCTTGTCGCCGGAGATGTCGATCAGCTGCTCGTTCTCGGCGTGCAGCGGACCCACCGGCAGGAAGCGGTCCTTGGAAAACTTGCAACCCACCGCCAGGAATTTGCCGTCGGCGGCGACGGTCTCGGATTGCGAGGCATTGAGGTGGCCGGGCTGGTATTGCACGTCGAGCCGGTCGACCACGTATTTGGCGCTCTTGTCGCCCCGGTGGAAGCGGATCGCCGCGTCGAGGTTCCACTTGACCACCTGGCTGTCCAGGAACAGCGTGGTGTAGGCGTTGCCGCGGCCGTCGAAGGCGGTATGCAGCGGCCCCAGCCCCAGCTCGACTTCAGCCACGATGGCGTCGTCCAGCTTGGCCAGCTTGCCGTCGAACCAATCCAGCACCCGGGCCAGCTCGATCACCGTGCCGGTCGGCGACAGCTTGCCGGCGCAGATAAAGTACTTCTGGTCGGGGCTGGCGTTGACACCGTGCGGGTTCTTGGGCACCGACACATAGGCGGTCAGCGCCGTGGCCGGGTCCTGGTTGGCGGCATGCGTGCCGTCGACCACCGGCACCCGGGAATCGCCGATGGTCCTGAACTTGCCGGCCTTCACCGCGGCTTCGATGCGGGCAATGTTGAAGAACAGGCAGGCATCGCGCTCGGCCGACATCATGTCCTCGAAGCGCACGCCCATTTCCACGTTGTACTGGTTGGTCGCGGCCAGCTTGCCGTCGTACGAGGTCGCCACCAGGTCGCAGTTGCCGTCGATCAGCACCTGCCAGCGCACCGCCATCGATTCGGCGTCGACGCAGGTAAACAGCGAGCGGTACTTGCTGCCGTCCTCGGTCGGCGCATTGGGCAGCGGCACGCCGAACTCGGCGCCGCAGAACACGCGCGTGGTGTAGTTGATGCTGGCGTCGACGGGATCGCGCTTGTCCGGGAAGATGCCGTGGAAGCCCTGCACATTGGGCAGCTCGGTGATCTTGTCGCAGATGAAGTAGTCGAGCCGGATGCGTGCCAGCCGCGCATTGATCTTGTCGTTGATCCAGGCATAGCGGCCGTCGTAGTTGCCGTCCTTGTACGAGGCATGCACGTGATGGGTATCGCCGACGGTGTACTGCAGGCTGCCGTCGGCGCGCGTGCCCATCACGCGCTTCGACTCATTGGTGATGCCCCACCCCGTCAGCGCGTCCGGCACGAAGCACGGAATCCGGTGCAGCTCGCGCCCGGAGGGCAGGCCCAGCACGCGCATGTCGCCGGCATGGCCGCCGCTCCACAGCCCGTAATAGGTGTCCAGCTCGCCGGGCTTCAGGTGCACCGCGGTAGCGGTGTTGCCGGCATGGCCGGCATGGGCACCGGCGCCGCTCGCGGGCGTGGTCGCGACCGGCGCACCGCCGTTGTCGGTGCACGCGGCCACGCCGGCAAGGCCGGCGAGCGCCGCGGTATTGATGAAGCGCCGCCGTCCGGGCGCAGCCGGTGCATCGTGGGTCGGCAGGGGATGCTGCGTATGCCTGGTCATCTTCGTTCCTCGAACCGTCATGGCAAAGGCGGAGTCCGCTCCGCCGGCTTGCTGCTTGTGTTGTCTTGTTGTGGCTTGCTGCTGCCGGCTACAGATGGTCGAAGCAGTTGGCGCGATCCAGCTTGATGATCGTCATGGTTCTCTTGAATATTCATTATCGATGCATGTTTTTCTCCGGCAGCGCAGACAGAATGGCGGCACGGCAAGGCTCGCCGCCGCTTTCGCGATCGATACCACCTCGTCATGCGCTTCAAGACCCTACTGCCAGCACAGCCTTCCCTCCCCCACTTTGACCACGCTGACCACATCGACCGCCGGCGCCGCGCCCTCGTCCGCGGCGCCGCGAGCGTGCCGCTGCTCGCCACCGCGATGTTCGTGCGGCCGGCGCTGGCCGATCCCTCGGTCACGCGTGCATCACGCCGCTTGCTGGGCACGCGTGTCGACATCGTGGTGCAGGACAACTGCCACGGCGCGGTGCAGGCCGCCCTCGCCGCGGCCTTTGGCGAGATGGCGCGGCTGGAGCAGTTGATGAGCCGCTATCGCCCTGACAGCCAGGTCAACGCACTGCAGCGCGCGGCCGGGCGCCACTCAGTGCACGTCTCGCCGGAATTGATGACGGTGCTGCAGGCCGCCGCGGCCGTTTCGGCACGATCGCGTGGTGCCTTCGATATCACCGTCGGAGCGTTCGCCGGCTGGCGCTTCGGCGCGGATGGCAACCGCTTGCCCGATGCCGCCGAACTGGCGCGCGAGCGCCCGCTGGTGGACTACCGGCAAGTGCGGCTCGACGCCCGCCGCGGCAAGGCCATGCTGGCCCGCCCCGGCATGCGCCTGGACCTGGGCGGCATCGCCAAGCTGCCGATACTCGATGCGGGCATGCAGGTGCTGAGGCGCCACGGGCTGGCCAATGCGATGATCAACGGCGGCGGCGATGTGCTGGCCATGGGCCAGTTGCAGGGACGGGACTGGCGCATCGGCCTGCGCGACCCGCTCGCGCCGGCACGGCTGATGGGCGTACTGCAGGTGAGCGACGCCGTGGTGGCGTCGTCGGGCGACTACGAGCGCTGCTTTGTCGCCGGCGGCCGGCGCTATCACCATGTACTCGATCCCGCCACCGGCCTGCCGTCGGCCGGGCCGCACGGGGTGACGCTGTTGGCGCCGACCGTGGCGGCGGTCAACGGGCTCGGCGCCGCGCTGATGGTGGCCGGCCGGGCGGCCTGGGCACGGCTTACTGGCGACAACGCCGCCGTCGACGGGCTAATCGTGGGCGACGGCGGCCGATGGATGTCCGCCGGCATGGCGCAAAGGTTGCGGGTGGCCTGAACCCCTGGCCGCGGACGAAAAAAAAGCCGCTTCCAGCGAAGCGGCTTGCTTGCCTGCGGCCAGCGCCGCCGGCCGTTACTTCTTCAGCACCAGGTCGCCCGGCAGCGACTCGATGTAGGCGGCCATGTCCTTCAGTTCCTTGCGCGTGAATGGGCGCGGCTTGCCGTCCTTGTCGGTGACTGCCGGGTTGGCATTGACCTGGCCGGCCATGATCGCGTTGGAACGGCCCACCAGCGCATTGCCCGACACCTGGTAGGACATCAGCGCGTGATACAGGTAGTCGGCATGCTGGCCGGCCAGCTTGGGGTAGTCGGGCGAGATCGGCTTGTTCATGCCGGCGCCATGGCAGGCCACGCAGTTGCCTTTTTCGACCAGGGTCTTGCCGTTGGCAAGGTCGGCGGCCGAGGCCGGCATGGCGGCAGCACCCAGCACGAGTGCGCCGAGCGCGAACGAAAGCGTCTTGAGCGTCTTCATGTGGGGGTCTCTTACTTGAGGGAATTGTTCTGCGTGCCGGCGTTCTGCTGCGAATAGTACGCCGCCACGTTGGCGATGTCCTGCTCGGTCAGCGTCGCGGCGATGCTGCGCATGGTGGGGTGCTTGCGCTCGCCCTTCTGGTAGGCCTTCAGCGCGTTCTCGATGTACTTGGCGCTCTGGCCGCCCAGCAGCGGGACTTCATAGATCTCGGGGAAGGACGCACGGTAGCCCGGGATGCCGTGGCATCCGATGCACATTGCAACCTTGTCCTTGGCAGCGTCTCCATTGCCCTTGACTTCCTGTGCCTGCACGGCCGTTGCAGCCGCGCCCAGCACCACCATCGTGAGGAGCTTTTTCATTGTCTTTGCGGATTGGAAGTTAAACCGTGTGACCTGCCCTGCCGGGCGGAGACGGTTTCAGAATGCTTCTGCGGAGCAACCAGGGCAGCCAGTCGGTTGGCCGGGGTGCAACCCGCCAGAGATGTCGCATCCGGTCGGTTTGCCGGGGAGTGGAACACCATTCTGGAACCACCTCGCGCAATCGCCGCGACCCGGAAGGGCCGCAGGGACTTCTGAACGCGGACTGCCGGATACTGGAGAACTGGACGTGGGGGCGCGTCAAACCGCCGCATTGTACCGCAGCCGGCACCTGCCAGTCCAGCCAGCGGCCGGCGCCGGCGGAACCCTGTCGGCGCGCCCCAACACGAACCGCAAAGGTCTTTTATACTGGCCCATCCCGGGGATCCGCACGACCGTTCGCAGACACTGCGCCAGCGGCACGCGGGCGCCCGCCACGGACCCTTGTTTCCATAACGAAAGCGCGCATCACAGCGCGAAGAGACCGCGCCCAGCACGCCAACCCGGCCCTCGCCCGCGAGCGGCCGCCACCTCAGGTTGCCTCATGTCAAACACCGCCAACGCCCAAGCCTTATCCCAGCCGGTCCGCTTCGAAGGCAGCGACCAGTACGTTGCCACCGACGACCTCAAGCTCGCCGTCAATGCCGCGCGCACGCTGCAGCGCCCGCTGCTGATCAAGGGCGAGCCTGGCACCGGCAAGACCATGCTGGCCGAGGAAGTCGCCGCCGCGCTGGGCATGCCGCTGCTGCAATGGCATATCAAGTCGACCACCAAGGCACAGCAAGGCCTGTACGAGTACGACGCCGTGTCGCGCCTGCGCGACTCGCAGCTGGGCGACGACCGCGTCCACGACATCCGCAACTACATCGTCAAGGGCGTGCTGTGGCAGGCCTTCGAGGCCGACCAGCAGGTGGTGCTGCTGATCGACGAGATCGACAAGGCCGACATCGAATTCCCCAACGACCTGCTGCGCGAACTCGACCGCATGGAGTTCTATGTCTACGAGACGCGCGAGCTGGTCAAGGCCAAGCACCGCCCGCTGGTGATCATCACCTCGAACAACGAGAAGGAGCTGCCCGACGCCTTCCTGCGCCGCTGCTTCTTCCACTACATCAAGTTTCCCGATGCCGAGACGATGCAGCAGATCGTCGACGTGCACTACCCCGGCATCAAGCGCGAGCTGGTCGCCGCGGCGCTGGAATCGTTCTACGAGATGCGCAACCTGCCGGGCCTGAAGAAGAAGCCGTCGACGTCCGAGCTGATCGACTGGCTCAAGCTGCTGATGGCCGAGGACATCCCGCCCGAGGCACTGAAGAGCCCCGACAAGAAGGCCGCGATCCCGCCGCTGCATGGCGCGCTGCTGAAGAACGAGCAGGACGTGCACCTGTTCGAGCGCCTGGTGTTCATGAATCGCGCCAACCGCTGAGCGCGCGGCCAAGCCCGATGAACGACACGACCGCTTTTGCCAAACCCGTGATCCTGGCGGGCCGGCATGCCACGCTGGAACCGCTGCGGCCCGAGCACGCCGACGGCCTGCGCGCCGCCTGTGCCGACGGCGAGCTGTGGAAGCTCTGGTACACCAGCGTGCCCGCGCCCGAGCGCATGGAGGCCGAGATCGCGCGGCGCCTGAGCCTGCAGGAACAGGGCTCGATGCTGCCGTTCGCGGTGCGCGACGCGGCCGGCGCGCTGGCCGGCATGACCACCTACATGAATATCGACGCGGCCAACCGGCGCGTGGAGATCGGCTCGACCTGGTATGCGCGCCGGGTCCAGCGCACGCCGCTCAATACCGAGTGCAAGCTGATGCTGCTGGGCCATGCCTTCGACCATCTCGACTGCATCGCGGTGGAATTCCGCACGCACTGGATGAACCAGCAAAGCCGCGCCGCGATTGCCCGCCTGGGCGCCAGGCAGGACGGCGTGCTGCGCAACCACATGCGCATGCCGGACGGCACGCTGCGCGACACCGTGGTGTTCTCGATCATCGCCAGCGAATGGCCGGCGGTGCGGCAACACCTGCAATTCCAGCTCGAGCGCCCGCGCTGACGCGCCGCGCCGACTGAAAGCGAGGCACCATGCTGATCGATTTCTTCTTCTCGCTGCGCCACGCCAAGCTGCCGGTTTCGGTCAAGGAATACCTGACCATGCTGGAAGCGCTCAAGGCGCAGGTCATCACGCCCTCCATCGACGACTTCTACTACCTGTCGCGGATGACGCTGGTGAAGGACGAGAAGCACTTCGACAAGTTCGACCAGGCCTTCGCCGCCTACTTCAAGGGCGTGGACAGCCTGGTCGACTGGAAGTCCGACATCCCGCTCGACTGGCTGCAGAAGACGCTGGAGCGCGAGCTGTCGCCCGAGGAAAAGGCCAAGATCGAGGCCATGGGCGGCCTCGACAAGCTGATGGAGCGCCTCAAGCAGCTGCTCGAGGAGCAGAAGGAAAAGCACGAAGGCGGCAACAAGTGGATCGGCACCGGCGGCACCTCGCCGTTCGGCCATGGCGGCTACAACCCGGAGGGCATCCGCATCGGCGGCCCGTCCAAGGGCAACCGCACCGCGATCAAGGTGTGGGAGGCGCGCAGCTACAAGGACTATGACGACCAGGTCGAGCTGGGCACGCGCAACATCAAGGTCGCGCTGCGCCGGCTGCGCCGCTTCGCCCGCGAAGGCGCCGACACCGAGCTGGACCTCGACGACACCATCCACTCCACCGCGGCCAACGCCGGGCTGCTCGACATCAAGCTGCGGCCCGAGCGCCACAACAAGGTCAAGGTGCTGATGCTGATGGACGTGGGCGGCTCGATGGACGACCACATCAAGCGCGTCGAGGAGTTGTTCTCGGCCACCAAGACCGAGTTCAAGCACCTCGAGTACTACTACTTCCACAACTGCCTGTACGACTACGTGTGGAAGAACAACCGTCGCCGCCACGCCGAGAAGCTGGCGACCTGGGACCTGCTGCACAAGTACACGCCCGACTACAAGATCATCTTCGTCGGCGACGCCACCATGAGCCCGTACGAGATCCTGCAGCCCGGCGGCTCGGTCGAGTACAACAATGCCGAGGCCGGCGCGGTGTGGCTGAACCGCATGACCGAGCAGTTCCCGCACTTCGTCTGGCTCAACCCCGAACCCGAAGGGCTGTGGCAGTACCGGCAGTCGATCACGGTGATCAACCAGCTGATGAAGGGACGGATGTTCCCGGTCACGCTGGCGGGGCTGGAGCAGGCGATGAAGGTGCTGTCGAAGTAGGACTTGAAACGCGCAACGCGCGCCGCAGCCAACGCCGCGCGAATAAGGCTCCCCTCGCTCGCTTGCGGGAGAGGGGAGCAAACCACCGGCATGCTGCAACCTCTGACTCACCCGGGCCGCGCCAGATCCGCCCCCTCCATCACCCAGGCCCTGAACGTGCGCAGCGCCGGCAGGTGCTGCTTCTGCTCCGGATAGCACAGGTAATAGCCCTTCTTGGCCAGCACCTGGGCGGGGTGCGCCACCACCAGCGCGCCGCTGGCCAGCTCTGCCTCGATCAGGCACCGCGGGATCAGCGCGATGCCCAGTCCCGACAGCGCCGCCTGCGTCAGCAGCGAAAACTGGTCGAAGCGCGCCCCGCTCCAGGCGTCGCGCGTGGGCAGGCCCAGCGTGGCGAACCAGTCGGGCCAGGCCTCGGGCACGGTGGTGTGGTGCAGCAGCGGATAGCGCAGCAAGGCCGCCGGCGTCGGCGCGACGCCATCGGGCTCGGACGCCAGCAGGCCCGGCCGGCATACCGGCAAGACCTCGCGGCCGGTCATGTAGTCGGCCAGGCTGCCGGGCCAGACGCCATCGCCGAAGCGGATCGCGGCATCGAGATCCGGCTCTGAAAAATCATAGCCCTGCGCATGCGGCACGAACTCCAGCGTCACCTCCGGATGGCGCGCGAAGAACTGCGGCAGGCGCGGGATCAGCCACTTGGCGCCCAGCGTCGGCATGCTTGCGATATGCAGCACGCCGCCCCGCCCCTGCCCCGCCATCAACTCCACCGTGGCGGCTTCCAGCTCGTTCAGGCTGGGCGCGATGCGCTCGAGGTAGCGCTCGCCCGCGGGGGTCAGCACCAGCCGCTGGCGCACCCGCTCGAACAGCTCCACGCCGAGGTAGGCCTCGAGGCTGCGCACCTGCTTGCTGACCGCGCCCTGCGTGACATGCAGCTCACGGGCGGCTACGGTAAAGCTGTTATGGCGCGCTGCCGCCTCGAAGGCGTGCAACTCGGTCAGCGACGGACATAGGCGTCGCATAAATCACCTCTACTTCACGACCAAATGGAATGAGCTAGGGATTTTATTTCGTTTGCGAGGGTCCTGCTTGCACGAGCAGAATCGTGAAAACGCCTTTGTCTCTTCCTTGATACCTTTCGCCACAAAGATCATGCAACGTCGCCACCTGCTCCGCGTCCTGGCCGCCACCTCGGCCGCCCTCGCCACCGGCCTGTCGTTCAGCGCCGCCGCCCAGTCCGGCTACCCGACCAAGCCGATCACGCTGGTGGTGCCGTTCCCCGCCGGCGGCACCACCGACATCGTCGCGCGCATCGTCGCCGACAAGCTCGGCCAGCAGCTGGGCCAGGCCGTGGTGGTCGACAACCGCGGCGGTGCCGGCGGCAGCATCGGCACCACCTTCCTGTCCAAGGCCGCGCCGGACGGCTATACGCTGGGCATCGCCACGGCCTCGACCCACGGCATCAATCCGGCGGTCTACCCGCGACTGTCCTACGATGCCACCAAGGACTTCACTCCCATCACCAACCTGGCCTCGGTGCCGAACGTGATGAGCATCCACCCGTCGGTCAAGGCCACCGACATGAAGTCGTTCATCGCGCTGGCGCAGGCGCAGCCCGGCAAGCTGGCCTATGGCTCGGCCGGCAACGGCAGCGTCTCGCACATGATGGGAGAACTGTTCAAGCTGAGCAGCAAGACCGAACTGCTGCACGTGCCGTACAAGGGGGTGGGCCCGGCGCTGAACGACGCGCTGGCCGGCCAGGTGCAGGTGCTGTTCGACAACCTGCCGTCGTCGCTGCCGTTTATCGAAGGCGGCAAGCTGCGCGCGCTCGCGGTGGCGGCACCCAAGCGCGTGGCCGCGCTGCCCAATGTGCCGACCTTTGCCGAACTCGGCCTGGGCGAAGTCAACGACGCCGCCTGGTTCGGCCTGATCGCGCCGGCCAACCTGCCGGCCGACCTGCAGACCAAGCTGCATGCCGCCGCGGTCAAGGTGCTGGCACTGCCGGAAGTCAAGGCCAAGCTGGAGAAGCTCGGCGCCACGCCGGTGGGCGACACCCCGGCGCACTTTGCCGCGCAGATCAAGACCGAAGTCGCCAAGAACAAGCGCGTCGCCGCCGCCGCCAAGATCTCGCTCGACTGAACGCAACGCACACCATGACCGACACCGACCGAACCATCGCGGACAGTCCGTTCTGCCTGTACCAGCCCGAGGGCGAGCCAGCGGCGCTGTTCCTGGACTCGCCGCACAGCGCGACCACCTACCCGACGGACTTCCGCCCCGATCCCGCGCTGCCGCTGCCGCTGCTGCGCCAGGCCGAGGACACCTTTGTCGACGAGCTCTACGCCGGTGCCCCGGCGCGCGGCATCCCGCTGCTGTGCGCGGGTTTTCCGCGCAGCTACCTCGACGCCAACCGCGCGCTCGAGGAAATCGACGAAGCTTTGCTCGACGCGCCCTGGCCCGGCGCGAAGCAGGAGACCGCCAAGACCCGTCTGGGCAAGGGCCTGGTCTGGCGCGTGCTGGACACCGGCGAAGCCATCTACGACCGCAAGCTGAGCGTGGCCGAGGTGCAGGCGCGCATCGAACGCTGCTACCTGCCCTACTACGCGCAGCTGCAGAAGCTGGCCGAGCGCGCCGTTGCCAGCCATGGCAGCGCCTGGCATATCAACTGCCACTCGATGCCCAGCCACGCCGCACCGTTCGCGACTGAATTCCCCGGACTGGAGCATCCGGATTTCGTCGTCGGCGACCGCGACGGCACCACCTGCGACAAGCGCTTCACCGACCGGGTCGAGGGGCTGCTCAAGGAGATGGGCTACGAGGTCTGGCGCAACCACCCGTACAAGGGCGTCGAGATCGTGCGTGTGGTCGGACAGCCGCAGGCCGGCCGCCACAGCCTGCAGCTGGAGGTCAACCGCAAGCTCTACATGGACGAGGCCGGCCTCACGCATACCGCCGGCTTCGCCAAGCTGCGGCACGACCTGAACAGCCTGCTCGACGAACTGCTGCGCTTTACGCGCGCGATGCCGTCGCGCGTGGCCTGAAAAATCCTGTGCCCCCGGCCCGTCTGCGCCGCCGGGGCCAGCTTCGGAAACTTCGAGCCCGCGCCGGGATCACTTCGCGCGGGCGTTAGCGTGTCGGCCAGGCTTTAGAAGAATGGGTAACAAGATTTAGGAACTTTGGCAGATGGGTTTCCTCTATCATGGCAATCCTTTGCGAACCCATCCTGGCCGCCGGCCCCTGGCGCCGGCAGGCAATCCCAGGCAAGCACACACGCTCACAACGCTAACACCGTGATCCGACGAATCTCCGCAATGCTCGGCAGCCGGCTGCGCATGGTGGCCGCCGCCGTAGCCGGTGCGATCGCGCTGGCAGGCTGCGCCAACCTGCCGGACGAAGCCGCCGGCACCGCTGCCAGCCCGGCGCCGTCCCCTGCAACCGCCGCACCCGCCCCGGTACCAGCCCGCCCCGCAGCTCTCCCCACCCCGGCCGCTTCCGCTTCGCCTCCCATCAAGACCATCAACCTGCCCGACCGCGGCCGCGTCAGCCTGTCCGAGTACCGCGCGCGCATGCGCGAGCAGCTGATGAAGACCGAGAACGCCAGCAGCGACGTGGCCGACTGCGCCGCGCACGCCAGCTGGGTGGTGCCGCGCTCGGCCACCTACGATGCGCTGAAGATCCCCACCGGCGCGCTCGCAGCGGGACAGGCCACCACCGAACCCTGGAGCGGGCGCTTCTCGCCGGGCAAGCAGGCGGTGCCGGTCAGCTCGGTGGTCACCTTCGCCGCCACCGCGCACAAGCGCAAGGGCAGCGACGACTGGCAGCCGGTGAAGGTGCGCTGCGGCTATGACGACGGCATGATGCTGGCTTACGAGCTGCTCGACAGCAGCGGCGCCACCATCAGCGAACCCGCGGCCGCGCCGGCGGTGCCCACCGCCACGCGCACCTCGGCCAGCAAGAGCCGCAAGGGGGCCAAGGGCAAGAGCACGGCGTCGAAGTCCGGCAAGGCCTCGGCATCGAAGTCGGTGAAGTCGAGCTCGGCCAAGTCGACGTCGGCCAAGGCGACCAGCAAGAGCAAGAAGAAGCAGTAGGGCCTCCGTTCGAGCGCTTGTGTTCTCGCCTCTTCCGCTTGCGGGAGAGGCGAGAAAACCACCAGCGTGCCGATGCCTCGGCTCAGCCCAGATAATCCAACATCGCCTGCAGCATCGCCGTTCCCAGCAGCGCGCTGCGCGCCCCGTTCCAGCCGACCGCCGGATCCGGCAGGTCGGCGTTGTCCTTGAACGGCATCTCCAGCGTCAGCGCCAGGCAGCCGAAGGTATGGCCGATGTACTTGGACGCCAGCTTGAGCGCGTCGGCGTTGTACTTGCTGGCGGCGTAGCCGTGCACGTCCTGGAAGTCCGGCGAGGCCCGCTTGAAGGCCTCGATAAAGCGCTGCTGCTCGCGCCGGCGCGCTTCGGTGAAGCCCGGCAGCATCTCGCTGCCGGCGACGAAGTTGTACGGCAGGCCCTCGTCGCCATGGATATCGAAGAACATGTCGCAGCCGCTGGCTTCGATCGCACGGCGCACGTGATAGACCTCGGGGCTGGACTCGGGGCTCGGCGCCATCCACTCGCGGTTCAGGTTGGCGCCCGCGGCGTTGGTGCGCAGGTTGCCGCGTGCCGAGCCGTCGGGGTTCATGTTCGGCACGATATGGAACACCGCGCGCTCGAGCAGCTTGCGTGCGACCGGGTCGCCCGCCCACACGCCGGTGCCGGTCAGCCGCTGCAGCACGCCCTCGACGAACCACTCGGCCATGCTCTCGCCCGGGTGCTGGCGCGCGATCATCCAGATGGTGGACTTGCCCGGTCCCGGCTCGCCGATGGTGACGCGCGTCATGTCGCGCCCGTCGACGGTGCTGCCCAGGTGCGACAGCCGCGCCAGCGGCGAGCGCTGGCAGCTCGCCAGCAGCGACAGGTGGCGCTCGTCCGGATAAGGCTCGAAATACGCGAACCAGATGCTGTCGTGCTCGGGCGTGACTTCCACCGTCATCACCTGGCCGTCGAAACGCGTCGGCACGCGGAACCAGTTGGCGCGGTCGTACGACGCCACCGCGCGGTAGTCGCGCCAGCCGTCCGGATAGGTGCAGTCGCCCGCGTTCAGGAAATGCATGCGGCAGGCCTGCCCGGCCGCGCCCTGCAGCCGGAAATGGAACCACTGGCGGAAGTCGGCATGCGAGTCGGCACGGATGCGCAGGCGGATATCGTCGGCGCGGTCGAGCGCCTCGACCTCGATGGCACCGGAATCGAAATGCGAAGAGATATGCAGCATGGCTGGCGGTCTCGTGGCGATGGGTTCAGGACGCGTGGTCAGTCTTCGAGGCGACGGCGGAACACCCAGCGGGTCGCGTCCGAGGCCGCCTGGTCGAAGGCATAGCCGTCTTCGGCGAAGCGCTTGAGCTTCTCCGGCTCGGTCACGCGGTGCGTCACGGCGTAGCGCGCCATGGTGCCGCGCGCGCGCTTGGCGTGGAACGAAATGATCTTGTAGCGGCCGCCCTTCCAGTCCTCGAACACCGGCGTGACGATGCGCGCCTGCAGCACCTTGGGCCGCACCACCTTGAAATACTCTTCCGAGGCCAGGTTGACCAGCACCGGCGCGCCCTCCTGCTTGAGCTCGGCCATGTCGGCGTTGAGCATCTGCGTGACGTCGTCGCCCCAGAACGCGTACAGGTCCTTGCCGGCGGCATTGTCCAGGCGCGTGCCCATTTCGAGCCGGTACGGCTGCATCCAGTCCAGCGGGCGCAGCACGCCGTACAGGCCGGACAGGATGCGCAGGTGCTTCTGCGCAAAGCCAAGCTCGTCGGCCGACAGCGATTTGGCGTCGAGGCCGTCGTAGACGTCGCCGTTGAAGGCCAGCACCGCCTGCTTGCTGTTGGCCGCGGTGAAGGTCGGCGACCAGTCGGCGTAGCGCGTCACGTTGAGCACCGCGAGCTTGTCCGAGATGTCCATCAGCGCGCCCACGTCCTGCGGCGCCAGCCGGCGCAGGCGTTCGATCAGCGCGGCGGAACGGTCGATGAAGCGCGGCAGCGTGTGGGTCTTGATGCGGGCGGGAGTCTCGTAGTCCAGCGACTTGGCGGGAGACAAAACGATGAGCATGGCAAAATCGCGGCAGTAGCCAAGGACAAACAAGCCCAGATTGTAGCGAATGCGCCTCGACACCACCGCAACCACCCCGCCCGCCGGCACTGCCGGGGACGCCGGCCGCCCCGCCGGCATCACATCCGCGCCGCGCGTGGTGCTGGATTCCAATATCTGGGTGGACCTGCTGGTCTTCCAGGACCCGCATGTCGAGCCGATCCGCGCCGCGCTGGAAGCCGGCACCATCGCCCCGGTGATCCGCGCCGACTGCCGCGAGGAGCTGCGCCGGGTGCTGGCCTATCCGCAATTTGCCCGTTTTGAAATCGATATCGGCGCCGCGCTGGCCACCGTCGACCGCCTCGCCAGCCTCGAAGCGGCACCGCCGCAGGCGGACTGCGACGCCCTGCGCCTGCCGCGCTGCAAGGACACCGACGACCAGAAGTTCGTCGAGCTGGCACACTTTGCCGGCGCCGCCTGCCTGGTGTCGAAGGACAAGGCCGTGCTCAAGCTGCGCAGCCGCCTGCGCCGCAGCAGCGGCGTGGAAGTGATGACGCCGCCGGCGTTCGCCGCCTGGCTGGCCGCGCTGGACCCGGCCACGGCCGCCGATCCGCTTTAGAATGGCGGCTCGCGGCGGCGCCCTGCGCCGCCGCACACCTGCCTACCGTCCCCACTGCATTGACTCGCGCCCTATGTCCGCAGACACCACGCTCGCCCCACTGACGCCGCCGCCGTCGCGCCTGCCCAACGTCGGCACCACCATCTTCACCGTGATGTCGGCGCTCGCCGCCGAAAAGAACGCGGTCAACCTGGGCCAGGGCTTCCCGGACTTCGACTGCGACCCGAGCATCGTCGATGCCGTGGCCGGTGCCATGCGCGCCGGCCATAACCAGTACCCGCCGATGGCGGGCGTGCCGCGCCTGCGCCAGGCCATCGCCGCCAAGATCGCCAGCCTGTATGACCACCAGTACAGCTGGGACAGCGAGATCACGGTCACCGCGGGCGCCACGCAAGGCATCCTGACCGCGATCCTGTGCGCAGTGCATCCGGGCGACGAGGTGATCGTGCTGGAGCCGTGCTACGACAGCTACCTGCCGGCGATCGAACTGGCCGGCGCCACCGCGGTGCCGGTCGCGCTGGAAGCGCCCGCGTTCCGCGTGCCCTTCGACAAGCTCGCCGCCGCGATCACGCCGCGCACGCGCATGATCCTCATCAACACGCCGCACAACCCCACCGGCACGATCTGGCGCGCGGGCGACATGGACCAGCTGGCGCAGATCCTGGCCGGCACCGACATCCTGCTGCTGTCGGACGAGGTCTACGAACACATGGTCTACGACGGCCAGCAGCATGAATCGGTGTCGCGCCATCCCGAACTGGCGCGCCGCAGCTTCGTCATCTCCAGCTTCGGCAAGACCTATCACGTGACCGGCTGGAAGGTCGGTTACGTGGCGGCACCGGCCGCACTGATGGCGGAGTTCCGCAAGGTGCACCAGTTCAACGTGTTCACGGTGAACACGCCGGTGCAGCACGGCCTCGCCGACTACATGGCCGATGCCGCGCCCTACCTGCAGCTGTCGGCGTTCTACCAGGCCAAGCGCGATTTTTTCCGCGCGGGTCTGGCGGGCTCGCGCTTCAAGCTGCTGCCGTCGGACGGCACGTATTTCCAGTGCGTCGACTATTCCGCCATCTCGGACCTGAGCGAGGCCGACTTCGCCATGTGGCTGACGCGCGAGATCGGCGTGGCCGCGATTCCGGTCTCGGCCTTCTATTCGCAGCCGCGCGAATCGGGCGTGGTGCGCTTCTGCTTCGCGAAGAAGGAAGAGACGCTGGCGCTGGCGCTGGAGCGGCTGGGGAAGCTTTGAAGTAAATCGAAAACGCCCGCGGATCGCGGGCGTATTTGCATCTGAGGGCGGTGTTTCTCGCCTTTCCCGCAAGCGGGCGAGGGAGTACCCAAGCGGCAAGCCGAACCCCTTACTTCCTCCGGCTCATCATCAGCTCGGTATTCGCCTTGCGGTCCGCATTGACCTTCTGCACCGACTCGCGCTGCGACAGCGTCTTCAGGTAGTCCTTGACCGGCAGCTCCGCCAGCATGTCGGTGCCGTAGATGATCTTGGTGCACGACGACACCAGCGGCAGGTGCACCGCGGCGGCGCAATCGGCCAGCGTGAAGCGGTCGCCGGCGATGTACGGCGAAAACTTCGCCAGGCTGGCGAAGGCGGGGATATAGCGGCTCAGCAGCTTGTGCTGGCGCTCCTTGACCCCGTCGCTGACCTTGCCGCCGAAGAAGGCTTCCGGGTACAGCTCGCGCGCGGTCAGCTCCAGGTAGAGCTCCAGGAACACGATGATCTCGCGCACCTTGGCCGCCTGGTACGGGTCGGCCGGCAGCAGCGGCGTCTGTGGATACGCAGCTTCGACGTATTCGGCGATGGCCTCGGACTCGCACAGCGGGCCGGATTCGGTGATGATGTAGGGCACCTTGCCCGCCGGCGTCGCCGCCGGGTCGGTCTCGCCGATCCAGGCCAGCACCTCTTCGAACGGCACGTTCTTTTCCAGCAGCGCCAGCTTCACTTTGTTGTAGTAGTTGCTGGCGGCAAATCCGCAGAGCTTCAGCATGTCGTCTGTCTCCGTTATGGGATGGGTTCCCGCATCGAATCGCGTGGAACGGGGGATTGTGGACCATCCGGCGTCTTCAGTGAACCGGCTGGCCGATCAGCGCACGCGGCCTGCCCCGCCGGTCTGTCGCGGAAGGTGCAAAAAACGTACGATCGTGCTAATTTAACCACAACTTTTGGGACGAATGATGAGCACTTTCACCATCGATACGCTGGGTATCGTCGGCACCGGCGCCATGGGCCGGGGCATCGCGCAGATCGCCGCGCAGGCAGGCCTGACCGTCAACCTGTACGACGCCAACCCGCAGGCGGTGGAAGCCGCGCGCAAGTATCTGCAGGACACGCTGGCCAAGCTCGCCGACAAGGGCAAGCTCAGCGCCGCCGACGCCGAGGCCGCGCTGGCCCGCGTCAAGCCCTGCGGTGCGCTGGAAGACCTGGCCGACTGTGACATGGTGCTCGAAGCCATCGTCGAAAAGCTGGAAGTCAAGCGTGACCTGGTGGCCAAGCTCGAAGCCATCCTCCGCGAAGACGCCATCATCGCCTCGAACACCTCGTCGCTGTCGATCACCGCGATCGCGGTCGGTTCGAAGCACCCCGGCCGCATCGCCGGCTATCACTTCTTCAACCCGGTGCCGCTGATGAAGGTGGTCGAGGTCATCGACGGCCTGTCGGGCAACCCGGCGGTGGGCGACGCGCTGATGGCGCTGTCGCGCCGCATGGGCCATACGCCGGTGCGCTGCAAGGATATGCCGGGCTTTATCGTCAACCATGCCGGCCGCGGCATGAATATCGAAGGCCTGAAGGTCGCGCAGGAAGGCGTGGCCGAGTTTGCCGACATCGACAACATCATGCGCGAGCAGGCCGGTTTCCGCATGGGGCCGTTCGAGCTGATGGACCTGACCGGGCTGGACGTGTCGCACCCGGTGATGGAATCGATCTACAACCAGTTCTACCAGGAGCCACGCTACCGTCCGTCGCCGATCACCGCGATCCGCGCGGTCGGCGGGCTGATCGGGCGCAAGGCCGGCGCCGGCTTCTACGCCTACGCCGATGGCCAGAAGCAGGTGCCGGCCGCCGCCGCGGTGCCAAGCGCGCGCCCGTCGAGCGTGTGGGTCAGCCACGCCAGCGAGCGCGGCCACGCCATGGTCACCAAGCTGCTGGGCGCGCTCGGCGTGACCCCGGAAGGCGGCAACCAGCCCTCGGCCGACGCGCTGATCATCGTCACGCCGCTGGGCCTGGACGCCACCACCAGCGCGCTGCAGCAGGGCCTGGACCCGGCCCGCACCGTCGCCATCGACACGCTGCTGCCGTTCGAGGCCACTAAACGCCGCACGCTGATGACCACGCCGGCCACCAGCGCCGCCGCGCGCGACGCCGCGCACGGCCTGTTCGCCAGCGACGGCGTGCCGGTCACGGTGATCCGCGACTCCGCCGGCTTCGTTGCCCAGCGCGTGCTCTGCTGCATCATCAACATCGCCAGCGATATCGCGCAGCAGCGCATCGCCACGCCGGCCGACATCGACCTGGCCGTGAACCTGGGCCTGGGTTACCCCAAGGGCCCGCTGGCGCTCGGCGACGCGGTCGGTCCGCAACTGGTGCTGGAAACGCTGCGCAACATGGAAGCGCTGACCGGCGACATGCGCTATCGCCCGAGCCCGTGGCTGTGGCGCCGTGCCGGCCTGGGCCTGTCGCTGCTGGCCGAAGAGCAGTAACCGGCCTGTCGTCCGCCTCCGCCCTCACCGAGCCCCCCGCCCATGCCCGCACAGCTGCTTTCCCACCGCGTCGATTCGACGCTGGTGCTGACCATCTCGAACCCGGAGGCGCGCAATGCGCTGCACCCGGACATCTACGCGGCCTCGCAACAGGCGCTGGAACAGGCCGCGGCGGATGACTCGCTGCGCGCGGTCATCATTACCGGCGCCGACGGCATCTTCTGCGCCGGCGGCAACCTGAACCGGCTGCTCGGCAACCGCAGCCAGCCGCCCGAGGTGCAGGCCGCCAGCATCGCGCTGCTGAACGGCTGGATCGAGTCGCTGCACGCCTTTCCCAAGCCGATCATCGCGGCGGTGGAAGGCGCGGCCGCGGGCGCGGGCTTCTCGGTGGTGCTGGCTTGCGACTTCGTGGTGGCGGCGAGCGATGCGAAGTTCGTGATGGCCTACGTCTCGGTGGGCCTGACGCCCGACGGCGGCGGCTCGTACGAGATCGCACGCGCACTGCCGCGGCCGCTGGCGAGCGAACTGATGATGGAAGGCAAGCCGGTCGACGCCAACCGGCTGGCGCAGTTCGGCCTGGTCAACCGCGTTACCGGGCCGGGCCAGGCGCTGGACGAAGCGCTGCGCCTGGCATCGGGCCTGGCGCGGCAGTCGCCGCACGCGGTGGGCCGCATCAAGGCGCTGATCAACCATGCCGCCACCGCGTCGCGCGCCGAGCATCTGCTGGCCGAGCGCGACAGCTTCGTGGCCGCGCTGCACCACCCCGACGGCGGCGAAGGCATCAGCGCCTTCCTGGAGAAGCGCAAGCCACAATACCGCTGATCCGCGCGGGCGTATCATTCACACGGCGAGCCCGCGCAGACGGGCATGCCGGCACAATGCAAGGAGACCACGCATGGAATTGCCGCCGTCCTCGCGTCGCCGCATCTACCTGATGCGGCATGGTGCCGTGTCTTACTTCGACGACGCCGGCCGCCGCACCGCCCTGCCCGAGCTGGTGCCGCTGAACGAGACCGGCCGCATGCAGGCCACTGCCGCCGGCCGCGCCTTTGCCGCGGAGCAGATCCGCTTCGACCGCGTCATCGTCAGCGGCCTGCCGCGTACGGTCGAGACCGCACAGCGCGTGCTGGCCGAGCTGCCGGAGATGGACGGCATCGCCCCCGAAGTCTGGCCGGAACTGCAGGAAATCCGCGGTGGCGACCTGACCGCGATCGCCAGCGAGGACCTGCGCGATGCCTTCGTCGGCGCCTTCGAAGGCGAAGTGCCCGAAGCCAAGCGCTTTCTCAACGGCGAGACCATCGGTGCCTTCCTGGACCGCGTGCTGCCCGCGCTGGCGCGCCTGCGCGACGACCCCGACTGGGATACCGTGCTGATGGTGCTGCATGGCGGCACCAACCGCGCCATCCTGTCGCAGGCCATCACCTGCGGGCGGCGCGTGTTCTTCGGCTCGCTGCTGCAGACCGCCGGCTGCATCAATGTGCTCGACATGGGCGACGGCCCGCTCGACTGGGTGGTGCGCATGACCAACTATTCGCCGCCCACGCCCGTGCACAGCGGCTCGCGCCACACCACCATGGAAGTGCTGCTGCACCAGTATTTGCGCGGACGCCAGCCGCCCGGCTGAGCTTCCCCGCCCCCGATTTCCTCATCGAACCCGAACAGAAAACACCCAACGGAGACAGCATGACCAGCAACGTATCGCACTTCGAAGGCACGCGCCCGGTGGCCGAGCAGCAGCGTTTCGACACCGCCGCGCTGGAAGCCTGGATGCGCCAGCACGTGGAGGGCTTTGCCGGCCCGCTGACCGTGGAGCAGTTCAAGGGCGGCCAGTCCAACCCGACCTTCAAGCTGGTGACGCCGGGGCAGACCTACGTGATGCGCGCCAAGCCCGGCCCCAAGAGCAAGCTGCTGCCGTCCGCGCACGCGATCGAACGCGAGTACCGCGTGATGGCCGCGCTGGCCGGCACCGATGTGCCGGTGGCGCGCATGTATGCGCTGTGCGAGGACGAATCCGTGATCGGGCGCGCCTTCTACATCATGGAATTCGTCGCCGGACGCGTGCTGTGGGACCAGTCGCTGCCGGGCATGGGCACGGCCGAGCGCAGCGCCATCTACGACGAGATGAACCGCGTCATCGCCGCGCTGCACTCGGTCGACTACAACGCCATCGGCCTGGGCGACTACGGCAAGCCCGGCAATTACTTCCAGCGCCAGATCGAGCGCTGGACCAAGCAGTACAAGCTGTCCGAGACCGAATCGATCCCGGCCATGGACGCGCTGATGGACTGGCTGCCGCAGCATATCCCGCAGGAAGACGCCGACCTGACCTCGATCGTGCATGGCGACTACCGCCTCGACAACCTGATGTTCCACCCGACCGAGCCGCGCGTGCTGGCTGTGCTGGACTGGGAATTGTCCACGCTGGGCCACCCGATGGCCGACTTCAGCTACCACTGCATGAGCTGGCATATCGCCCCGGGCCAGTTCCGCGGCATCGCCGGCCTCGACTTCGCCGCGCTCGGCATCCCCGACGAAGCCAGCTACCGCCGCCTGTACGAGCAGCGCACCGGCCGTCCCATCACCGGCGACTGGAATTTCTACCTGGCCTTCAGCATGTTCCGCATCGCCGGCATCCTGCAGGGCATCATGAAGCGCGTGGTCGACGGCACCGCCTCGTCGGCGCAGGCCACCGACGCCGGCAAGCGCGCGCGGCCGATGGCCGAGATGGGGTGGGAGTATGCGAAGAAGGCGAAGGGCTGAGGGCTGAGCAGCCCTATCGCCACGCCCCTGCAAGCCTGAAGGCTTGCAGGGGCGTTTTCTTGTCGGTGCGGCAAAGCACGGCATAATCGCCAGAATCCACAGAAACACCCAAATCGCAGGATGTTCTGGCTTTACTACTTGCTCCCTGCAGCCATCGCGGCGTCTATGGTGTGGTCAGACTATGGCGCCCTCGCCGGCCTGGCCACCCTGGTCGCAGTGCCTCCCGTGCAGACGGTCTTGCTGTTCTGGCTGGCGGACCGCACCAACGGCATGCTCGCCACTGCCCCCGCCAAAGAGACGCCGCGCCAACGGCTCGAAGTGCCGCTCCAGGGCGGAGCAAAGACACGGTTCAAGCGATTTTTCCTGACCGATGAAGCGGAAGGCCGGCGTGAAGGCACCCGCCGCCTCTATGACGACCTGATGGTGACGATCGGGCAATACCTGGACGTCGAGTCGGGTGGCGAGGGTTCCGACGCCTCGATGGTTTCCTGCACGGAACTGGCCGACCAGCACGATGCGACGACGCATCCTGGCGATTCGCTTGTGGTGTTCCGCTCGCGTGACCGCGCATGGTCGGGCTTCCGCTTCGGCGGCGATAGCTTCCGCTTCCCCTGCTGGTCGATCTCCACAATACGCTTTACGGAGATCCTCCCCGCCAAGGGCGGCGGCTACTACGCGGTAACGCTTGAGTTCAAGGTTCCTGCCAGGAACCGGCCGCCGGGAACGAGCGCCGGGGCCTGGAGGTCGAGCGGATTCGAATTGTTGTTCGACTATTCGGCGTCACGCTCTGATGCCATCACTGCGGCATTTGTCGAGATTGCCGGGGTTCTTGGCGCGAAGTATGAGTACCAGAGCTATATGAACGTATAGCAGCCGATGCCGGGCGCCAAACGGCGACGCCTGGACCTGCGGCGTCCTGCAGCGCCCAGTCGTTGTGAAGTCGCGCACGCCCCGGCTTCGCTCAATCCCCCAGCGCCACCCCCTCACGCCGCGGATCCGCCCCGCCTGCCCACACCATCTTCCCATCCGGTCCCTGGCGGCGCACGATCGCCTGCGTGCCGCTGGTCATCTCGATCGCCGTCACCTGGTGGCCGCGCGCCTGCAGTGCCTGCACCAGCCCCGGCGACACCAGACCTTGCTCCACTTCGGTCGGGCCGTTGCGGCTGCCGAAGTTCCCCATGCCGATCGCCGCCTGCGGGTCCAGGTTCCAGTCGAGCATGCCGACCAGGGCCTTGGATACGTACTCGATGATCTGCGAACCGCCCGGCGAACCGACCGTTGCCACCAGCTGGCCGCTCTGGCGATCGAACACCAGCGTCGGCGCCATCGACGAGCGCGGGCGCTTGCCCGGCTGCACGCGGTTGGCCACCGGCTTGCCGTTTTCGCTGGGCACGAAGGAGAAGTCGGTGAGCTGGTTATTGAGCATGAAGCCGCGCACCATCAGATGCGAGCCGAAGTACGACTCGATCGTGGTGGTCATGGAAATGGCGCCGCCGCGGTCGTCGACCGCGACGATCTGCGAGGTGGAAACGCGCGGCGGCGAGCGGTCCGGCGCGTAGGCCAGCGTGGCGCCCGGCGGCGTGCCCGGCTGGGCCTTGCCCATGCTCTGCTCGCCGATCAGATCGGCGCGCGCGGCAAGGTAGGACGGGTTGACCATGCCGCTGACGTCGACCGGCACGAAATCCGCATCGGCGACGTACAGGCCGCGGTCGGCATAAGCCAGCCGGTCGGCCTCGGCAATCGCATGGACGGCATCGGGATGGGCTTCCAGCTGCGCCGGCGTGTTCACGGCCTGCGGCTTTAGCGCCGCCAGCGCGTATTTGGGATTCTTGGTTTCCAGCGCCTGCAGCGTGCCGAGGATCTGCGCGATGGCGATGCCGCCCGACGACGGCGGCGGCATGCCGCAGACCTTATAGCGCTTGTAGTCGGTGCATACCGGCACGCGCTGCTTGGCGCGGTAGCTGCCGAGGTCGGCCAGCGACAGCGAGCCGGCATTGCTGCCGTTGTTGACCTTGGCCACGATGTCGCGCGCGATCGGGCCGCCGTAGAGCACGCCCGCGCCGCGCCGGGCTATGTCGCGCAGCGTCTGCGCCAGCTTCGGGTTCTTCAGCACCGTGCCGGCCGGCTTGGGCTTGCCCTGGCCATCGAGGAAGTAGGCGGCCATCTCCGGCGAACCGGCCAGGAACTTGTCTGCCGCGACCTGCGTGTAGAGCCGCTGCGAGATCGGGAAGCCCTTCTCCGCCAGCTCGATGGCGGGCTGGAACAGCCTGGCCCAGGGCAGGCGGCCGTGCTTGCGGTGGACCATCTCCAGCGCGCGCATCACGCCGGGCGTGCCGACCGAGCGCCCGCCGATCTGGGCCTCGCTGAACGACATGGGCTTGCCGTCGGGGCGCATGAACAGGTTCTCGCTGGCGCCGGCGGGGGCGGTCTCGCGGCCGTCGAAGGCCTGCACGTTCTTGCCGTCCCAGTACATGATGAAGGCGCCGCCGCCGATGCCGGTGGCCTGCGGCTCGACCAGCGTCAGCACCGCCTGCATGGCGATGGCGGCATCGATGGCCGAGCCGCCCTGGCGCAGCATGGCGCGCCCGGCCTCGGTGGCGAGCGGATTGGCCGCCGCGGCCATATGGCGCTGCGCATAGACGGTGGTCAGGCCGGGGCGGTAGCCGGAGGACACCTCCGGCGCAGGGGGCATCGCCGCCGGCGGAGTCGCCGCTGCCGGCGCAGTGGAGGCCGCCGGGGTGGCGGGGCCTTCGCCCGGGGTACCACAGGCACCGAGCAGCGCCGACAGGGCCAGCGCCAGCGCGCCGCGCCACGCCATCGAAGTGAGGTCTGGGTGAGCCATGCGATATCTCCGGCAGAGGGATCCAACGATTGTAGTGTCGATCGGAGCATCCCGCGAGGACGGAAGTCTGGCGCCCGACACATCCGCTCCCTGGCAGCCGGCACGAAAAAATATTTCGCCCGCCTCAACCCCACTCCTCCGCGTGGCCCGTTACATCGACAAGCCGTCCACGCCAACGCCCTGCCCGCGGCCTTCCAGGAGAACAACATGCAACCACGCGCACCGGTCCTTCTTTCCAGCCTTGCCGCCGCCCTGGCGCTTGTGCTGGCCGCTTGCGGAGGCCCTTCGCGGCCGCTGCCGGAGCAGACTTCCCAGCCGGCGTCGCCGGCGATGGCCCCGGCGCCGCGCCCCGACCATGACCACGCCGCCAGGGCAGCCCAGTCCAAACCCGTCGCGGAAATGCACAGCATCGAACCGCACGCCACGCTGGCAATGCCGCACCCTTACCCTTTGCCGGCGCCCGCCGCGGAAGAGCGCGAACGCTACGGCGCCATCGACGAGAACGGCGTCCGGCTGGTGGCCCAGGCGCCGGTGTCCACTTTCAGCATCGATGTCGATACCGGCAGCTACAGCAACGTGCGGCGCCTGCTCAATGCCGGCCGCGTGCCGCCGGCCGATGCGGTGCGCGTGGAAGAACTGCTGAACTACTTCCCCTACGACTATGCCCAGCCCGCCGACGGCCGCCCGTTCGCCGTGCACACCGCGCTGGCGCCGGCGCCCTGGCACCCGTCCAATGTGCTGCTGCGCATCGGCATCAAGGGCAAGGACGTGGCCAGCGGCGCGCTGCCCGCGGCCAACCTGGTGTTCCTGGTGGACGTGTCGGGCTCGATGAACGCGCCGGACAAGCTGCCGCTGCTGAAGTCCTCGCTCAAGCTGCTGGTGAACCAGTTGCGCGCGCAGGACCGCATCACGCTGGTCACCTACGCCGGCAGCACGCGCGTGGCATTGCCGCCCACGCCGGGCAGCGACAAGGCCGCGATTAGCGCCGCCATCGACCAGCTGGTGGCGGGCGGCAGCACCGCCGGCGCCAGCGGCATTGCGCTCGCCTACCAGGCCGCGCAGCAGAGCTATATCGCCGGCGGCATCAACCGCGTGCTGCTGGCCACCGACGGCGACTTCAACGTGGGCGTGACCGACTTCCGCCAGCTCAGGAGCATGGTGGAGGACAAGCGCAAGTCCGGGGTGTCGCTGTCGACGCTGGGCTTCGGCACCGGCAACTACAACGAGCAGCTGATGGAGCAGCTGGCCGATGCCGGCGACGGCGCCTACTCCTACATCGACAACCTGATGGAAGGCAACAAGGTGCTGGTCAGCGAGATCAGCTCGACGCTGGCGACAATTGCGCGCGACGTGAAGATACAGGTCGAGTTCAACCCGGCCACGGTGACGGAGTACCGGCTGATCGGCTATGAGAACCGCATGCTGGCGCGCGAGGATTTCAACAACGACAAGGTCGACGCCGGCGATATCGGCGCGGGCCATACCGTGACCGCGCTGTACGAGCTGACGCTGGCGGGGCAGCCCGGGCTGGTCGACCCGCTGCGCTACCAGCGCGCGGCGCCGGCGCCGGGGCGCGATGGCGAGCTGGCGCATGTGCGGCTGCGCTACAAGCTGCCGGCGGCCAGCACCAGCCAGTTGCTGGATGTCACCGTGGCGCGGCAGGCGCTGCGTCCGCTGGCCCAGGGCGACGACGACTTCCGCTTTGCCGCGGCGGTGGCCGGCTTCGGCCAGGTGCTGCGCGGCGGCAGGTTCACCGGCGACTGGCGCCACGCCGACGCGCGCGCACTGGCGCAAGGCGCGCGCGGCGCCGACCGCTTCGGCTACCGCGGGGAATTCGTCAAGCTGGTGGACCTGGCGCAGAGCCTGGCCACGATCACGCCGGCTGCCTCCGGTGGCAACGACCCGGCCACGCGTGCGGCCCGTTGAGCCCCGCATAAGCCGCCACGCAGCGCAGGGCGGTGCGGATTGTCGCGCCGCCTGGCACTCTCCTATACTCGGGCGCATGCAGGCTTCCGACCCCGCTCCTTCCTCCGCCCCCGGTGCCGCACTGGCGGCACTGCCCGACCACGACCTGATGCTGCTGGTCGCGGGCGGCATCATCGAGCAGCCGGTCACCGAGCTGTTCCGCCGGCATAACGCCGGCCTCTACAACTACCTGGCCTGGTTGTGCCAGGGCAATACCGGCGAAGCCGAGGACCTCGCGCAGAAGACCTGGGTCAAGCTGATGACCCGCTGCGGCGACTACCAGCCGAGCGCGGCGTTCCGCACCTTCCTGTTCCAGATCGCGCGCAATGCCTGGCTCGACCAGGTGCGCAGCGCCGATGCGCGCCAGCGCGACGCGCTCGACGACCACCTGCCCGAACTGCCCGCCGGCGACCTGTCGCCGGAAGCCGAACTGCAACTGCGACAGCATGCGCAGCACGTCCACCGCGCGCTGCTGCAGTTGCCGGTCGCGCAGCGCGAAGTGGTGGTGCTGCGCTTCTTCAGCAATATGAGCGTCGAAGAAATTGCCGCAATGCTGGGCGAGAAGTTCGAGACCGTGAAGAGCCGGCTGCGCTATGCCTTTGCGCGCCTGCGCGCGGACCTGGCGGGCAGCGTGCCGGAGTCGGGGCCATGAGCGCGGGCAACGCCGCATCGCAGGCGGCCGAACGTTTCATCGCGGGCGAGGACCGGCTCTCGGCCCTGCTGAAAGCACTTCCGCCCTACCCGCCGCCGGCGGCACTGGAAGCCGCCGTGCTTGCTGCCGCGCGCGCCGCGCAGGAGCAAGCCGGGCGCCACCAGGCCGAGGCCGCGGCACTGCCCTTTGCCGCGCCGCCGGCACTGGCCGCGGCCGTGCTGGAAGAAGCCGCGCGCCTGCAGGCGGCCCAGTCGGCGCGGCGCGATGCGGTGCTGGCACGGGTGGCCGCCGGCGCCGCCGCGGAGGACGTGCTCGGCGCGCGCCTCGGTCCGGATGCGGCGGCGTGGCTGCGGGCACAGGCTGCGGATTCGACACGAAACGCCGCACGACCCGCCACGATGGAGCAGTCCACGCATGCCGCGCGCGCGCGCCGGTGGTGGCGTTCGCTCGGACTGGTCGCCAGCGTCGCGGCGGTGGCCGGACTGACCACCAGCATCGTGCTGCGGCAGATCGACGATGGCGCGCTAATGCCGGCGGGGACGGCCGAGATGGCGGCGACCGAGATGGCCGCGCCCGCGCCAACGCCGGCAGCGACGGCTGCACCATCGCCGCCCTTGCCGGAAACCGCCGCAGCACCGCCCCCCAAACCCGCAGCCCCGGCCGCCAAGGCAGTTGCACCTGCTGCCCGCCCGGCACCCCGCGCAGCGCCTGGCACGGAGGCCATCCGAAGCGTTCCGCGCGAACCCGCGCTGGATAGCGAGGCCCCGGCACAAGCGAACCCGCCTGCGCCGCCCGCGCCGGCGACCGCTGCCGCGCCGCAGGCACCCGCTGGCGCAGCCATCGCGGAAGCCGCACCATCGGCGCCCGCGCCTGCCGCACCGTCCGCCTATGCGCGCAAGGCTGTCCCCGCGATGGCTTCGCGCGCACCGGCTGCGGCGTCCGCCCTGACCGTCTCGACCCAGGACGATCCCGCGGCCATCGCGGCGCGCCTGGGCACGGCAGCGCCGCTCAGGCTGTGGGCAGCCGAGCCCGACCATGTGGAGATCCGGGAATGGGCGCAACGGCTGTGGCAGGCGATGCCGGCGGGACAGCGCCCGCCCGTGCCGGTTGCGGTGCAGGCCGACCCCGCCCTGGCGCCAGGCCAGGTGCGGATCGAGCTGCGTGGAGAGTTTCCGCCCGGCGCGCCGCAATGAGCGCGCCGCGGCGTGGGGGTCAGCGCGTGGTGAATGACCAGCTCAGGTCCACCGGCTGCGCGCCGAGCCGGCCCGTGACGCGCACGGTATAACGCTGCTGGCTGGCCAGCGGCGCCATCGGCGTGCACACCGCCAGGCCGCGCGCGGCGCTGCTCAGGCCAGAGGAACGGCTGTCGACCTTGATGCAGTCGACGTTGCTGCCTTGCGCATCGGTGATGACGAAGTTGTCGGCATCGAACTGCAGCGAGGTATTGATCGCCTGCAGCGACACCGGGTAGCCCATGGTGCGGTTTTCATAGCCCGGCGCCGGATTGGGGCTTTCGGTGTTGACCCAGTTGGCCGGCACGTCGTTCTGGCCATCGAACGGATAGGCCACCATCTGGCTGTCGCTGCCGCCCTTGACCCGGTCGGCGAGATCTACGGTCTGGTAGTAGCTGGCCGAGGTGCCGCTGCCGTTGGCGCCCACGCGCTCGGCAAAGCCGCTGCCGGCCGAGCCATAGCTGCCCAGCAGCGCGGCGCGGTGGAACGGCGCGTCGACCAGGTCCGACACCAGTGCGTCCTTGGGCGACATCGACAGCTGCGCATTGGCCACCGAGGTCCAGCGGTTGGCGCCGGCCACCACTTCGGCGGTGGCATCGGTCGGATAGGCGGCCTGGATGCGCTCGTGGGCGGTGGCGCCGGTGTAGCCCGGATTGCCGCTGCTTTCGTCGTGCGTCAGCGTGGCGTTGGCCAGCATGTAGTCGGTATGCGCCTGCGCGGCGGCATTGAGCGGATCGCGCGCGGCCAGCGGCGGCAGGCCCACCTGCTCGCGGCGATAGTTGGCGTAGCACAGGCCGGCGGTGCGCGGCTCTTCCAGCACGCGGTAGTTGCTGACCGCGCTGCCGCGCGCCGGCAGCAGCGAGATGCCGCTGCCTGGCGCGGCGGCGGGCGCGGAACCGCTGACGGTGTAGCAGGCCCCGGCCGTGGTAGTGGTAGTAGTGGTGGTGCCGTCGGTCGGTGTTGTCGGGGAGGTCGGCGACGGCGACGTGGCCGCACCCTGGCCGCCAGCGGGCGCGCTGGCCTGCGCACCGGCTGGGGCCGACCCGCCGGGGGCGGCACTGGAGGTCGTGCCACCGTCACCGCCATCGCCGCCGCCGCAGGCGGCCAGCGCCAGCGCCGCGGCGGTACAGAGCGTGGTCAGGGCCAGCGTGGTGTGCCGCGCGCGGTGCGGCGGCATGGAAGGGCAATCGGCAGGCAAGCGTTTCCCAATCATCGGTCTGAGTCGTCGTGGTGGAGTTCGGCGAATTGGTCTGCCCGGGGGATCCGCGAGCGCGGACAGCCGGCGTGACAACCATCGCGGGCGCCGTGCGGCAGGGGCTCGAGGTGGCTCTGCCGGGGGCAGAAAGACCGGACGATGGTATGGGCCGAGACCGCGAGGGTCTAGCGCGCGAACAATTGCTTACGTGTGACCCGCGCGCGCCGCACCTGACCTGAACTCAGGCAGCGGCGGCCCCATCGGGCGCTGGTCAGCCGGCCGCGGCCACGTCGGCCATGCCGCTGCCGAGCGAGGCCATCACCGCCATCAGCTGCTCGCGCAGCCAGCGGTTGGCGCCGTCGTTCTCGCCACCCGCGTGCCAGTACAGGTGCAGTTCCAGCGACGGCACCTTGAACGGCAGCGACAGCAGCCGGTTGGCATAGGGCTCGTTGGCGATGCGGGCATAGCGCAACGGCAGCGTGGCGAGCAGGTCGGTGCAGCTGACCACGCGGCACGCCGCGGCGTAGTGCTGGCAGCGCAGCCGCACGCGCCGCGTCAGGCCCATGCGATGCAAGGCCTGGTCCTCTAGACCGGCGCCGCGGCGGCGCGACGACACGTGGACGTGCTCGGCCGCGAGGTAGCGCTCCAGCGTCAGTTCCTTCTTCACCAGCGGATGATCGCGCCGTGCCAGCACCACCATCGGGTCGGCCATGAACGGGGCATGGTGGATCGCCGGCGACACCGGCAGCAGGATGTCGAGCGCGGCGTCGAGCGTGCCGGCCAGCAGTTCCGATTCCATCTCGCGGCGGTCGAAGCGGATCGCGGCAATCTCCACCTGCGGCGCCACCGCCGTGACGCGGCTCATCAGCGGCGGCAGCAGCGTCGACTCGAGCGCGTCGCGCATGCCGATGGTGAAGCGGCGCACGGTGTTGGTGGGATCGAAGTGCGGCGTGTCCTGCAGCGTGCGCGCGAACGATTGCAGCGCGCTGCGCACCTCGGCCGCCAGCGAGCGGGCCAGCGGCGTGGGCGCCATGCCCTGCCCGCGCCGCTCGAACAGCGGATCGTCGAACAGCGTGCGCAGCCGCCCCAGCGCGTGGCTGACCGCCGGCTGCGTCAGGTTGAGCTGGCGCGCGGCCGCGGTAATGCTGCCTTCGCTGTAGATGGCGTCGAACACGACGAAGAGGTTGAGGTCGATGCGGGAGAGCTGCATGCCGGTGATTCTGGCACGGAATGCAGGGAATTGATACTGGCAAATCCAGAAAATTCATTTTTCTAATTACCGGCTTTCAGATAGAGTGCATTGCATCGGCAAGGTTTATTGCCCGAAGACCCAGCCACCGGCGCCGGCGGCCGCCCGCGCCCACCGATCCCGTAGCGAGGAGACCACATGGATTTCGAGTACAGCCCGAAGGTCAAGGAGATGCAGGCCAAGCTGCTGGCCTTCTTCGACCAGCACATCTATCCGAACGAAAAGCGCTTCGCCGAGGAGATCGACGCCAACCGCCGCGCCGGCAACGCCTGGATCCCCACCAAGGTGATCGAGGAACTGAAGCCGCTGGCGCGCGAAGCCGGCCTGTGGAACCTGTTCCTGCCGCGTTCGCCGCGCGCCCCGCAAGGCCTGTCGAACCTGGAATACGCCACGCTGTGCGAGATCATGGGCCGGGTGCCCTGGTCGGCCGAGGTGTTCAACTGCGCCGCGCCCGACACCGGCAACATGGAGACGCTGGAGCGCTATGCCTCCGAGGAACTGAAGGACAAGTGGCTGGAGCCGCTGCTGGCCGGCGAGATCCGCTCGGCCTTCCTGATGACCGAGCCGGCGGTGGCCTCGTCGGACGCGACCAATATCGAATGCCGCATCGAGCGCGATGGCGACCACTACGTGATCAACGGCACCAAGTGGTGGTCGTCGGGCGCCGGCGATCCGCGCTGCAAGGTCTATATCGTGATGGGCAAGACCGATCCCGAGGCCGGCCGCCATGAGCAGCAGTCGATGGTCGTGGTGCCGGCCGATACCCCGGGCATCACCATCAAGCGCTTCCTGCCGGTGTTCGGCTACGACGACGCGCCGCACGGCCATATGGAGATCGAGCTGAAGAACGTGCGCGTGCCGGTCTCGAACATCCTGCTGGGCGAAGGCCGCGGCTTCGAGATCGCGCAGGGCCGCCTCGGCCCGGGGCGCATCCACCACTGCATGCGCAGCATCGGCGTGGCCGAGCGCGCGCTGGAACTGCTGTGCAAGCGCGCGCTGTCGCGGGTGGCGTTCGGCAAGCCGGTGTCGGCCCAGGGCGTGACCCAGGAGCGCATCGCCGAGGCCCGCTGCGAGATCGAGATGGCGCGCCTGCTGACGCTCAAGGCCGCGTACATGATGGACACGGTCGGCAACAAGGTGGCCAAGGCCGAGATCGCCATGATCAAGGTGGTGGCCCCCAACGTCGCGCTGAAGGTAATCGACTGGGCCATCCAGGTCCACGGCGCCGCCGGCGTTTCCAGCGACTTCCCGCTGGCCAACTGGTGGGCGCACCAGCGCACGCTGCGCCTGGCCGACGGTCCGGACGAGGTGCACCGCAACGCCATCGCCAAGCTGGAACTGGCCAAGCACATGAACGTCAACCCGGACACCATCAAGATGCCGGTGGCGCGCGGTTTCTGAGCGCCCCGGAGCACCCGGAAGCGCCGGCGGGGGCCCGCCCCTGCCGGCATTGTGGAAAACGCGCAGCCGGCCTGCGCGTTTTTTTCTTCTGTGCTTAAATCGCGCGGTTCGCCACGTCGGTGGTCGATGTGGCCGTTCCCATGAAAGCAGCCAGGAGATCCCTGCAATGATCGACGTCTACACCTGGGCCACGCCCAATGGCCACAAAGTCCACATCATGCTGGAGGAATGCGGACTGGAGTACCGGGTTCATCCGATCAACATCGGCGCCGGCGACCAGTTCGGCGAAGACTTCCTGAAGATCAGCCCCAACAACAAGATTCCCGCCATCGTCGACCCGGACGGTCCCGACGGCAAGCCGATCTCGCTGTTCGAATCGGGCGCCATCCTGCTCTACCTGGCCGGCAAGACCGGCAAGTTCCTGCCCGAGGACGTGCGCGGCAAGTACGAGACGCTGCAGTGGCTGATGTTCCAGATGGGCGGCGTGGGCCCGATGCTGGGCCAGGCGCACCACTTCCGCATCTATGCGCCCGAGCAGATCGAGTACGCGGTCAACCGCTACACCAATGAGGCGAAGCGCCTGTACGGCGTGATCGACACGCAGTTGTCGAAACACGAATGGCTGGCCGGCGACCAGTACACCATCGCCGACATCGCCACCTTCCCGTGGCTGCGCAGCTGGCAGAACCAGGGCGTGGAGCTGGACGACTACCCGCACCTGAAGCGCTGGTTCAACCAGATCGCCGAGCGTCCGGCGGTCAAGCGCGGCGTCGAGGTGCTGGCCAGCGCGCGCAAGGCGCTGCAGGACGACAAGGCGCGCGAAGTGCTGTTCGGCGCCACGCAGTACAAGCGCCACTGAAAGGCAAGCGGCGGCCACCGCGGCCGCCGCGCTCATCAGGCCAGCGCCAGCGCAGCGCGCGCCACGGCGTGGCCATCCGCGCGCCGGCCGCCGCGGGCGTCCACGCCATCATGCGGCGCATTGCCCGCGCCGAAGCAGCACAGCAGGCCGGTGCCCGGCACCAGCACGTCGAGCCGGCATGACTCGTGCGCGTCCGGCGCGTAGAGCGCGCCGGGCTGCAGGAAGACCATGTCACCGCCGCTGCGCACCAGCGCGCCATGCCAGTGCAGGGCGAGCGCGCCCCGGTAGCACAGCGCCCAGCGCAGGCCGCGCGCCTGCAGGTGCCGGCCCCAGTCATCCACCGAACCATCCAGCTGCACAAACTTCGGGCGCATGCCCAGCTGCGCCTGCCAGTCATCCGCTGCCAACGTGTCCGCCAGCGCATGGGGCCCGGCCACGCCATCGGCATCGGCCCCGGCACCGACGGGCGCAATGGCGCCCAGCCCGCACTGCCACGCGCCCGCGGGCATCGCCACGGGGCGCGAGGCCTCGACCGGGCCTTGCGGCACCGCGCGCACAAGGATGGTGTCGGCGACCGCCTGCACCTGCATCGGCACACCGGGCGCGGGCGCGAACAGTTCGCCGCCGCCCACCAGCAAGCTGCCGCGGCCGGGCGAAGACAGCCGCAGGCCACCGCGCAGGCAACCCCACCATTCATGGCAATCCGCTGAAAATTCGGGCTGGCGCTCGCCGGCGCAGAGGAAGATGTAGTCGCAGGTGCAGCCGAGACCGGCAGCGGCGGCAAGCAGGCGAGGCTGGAATCCGGGAAGGAAATCCGACGGCGCGTGACGGTCGGCATCGATGGCGCGCATGCGCGCCTCGAACAGCGAGAAGATCTGCATGGCAATCCCCCTGCAGGGCGACAGGCGCGCTGCGCCTGTCCGCGCAGCCGGCGCACGCATGGCGGCGTGACGCGCGGTCTTGCGCAATAACCCGTCTGGCGCGGCGCTGCGAGGCAGGCCGTCCGGTTGATGCCATCGTGCCGCGCCATTGCCTGGCGCGCCCCTCAGTTTGCGGATCGGACACCGATAGTGAGGATGAGGATAAGTTGTCGTGGGCTCAAGGTCAAACCCTTAGCCTCAGACCACTCCGAACTTTTGTTGAACCCATGACCTCTCGAAATCTCAGACTTTTCGGATTGCATCTCGCCTGGCTACGCAAGCAACGAGGCTGGTCCCAGGAGACGCTTTCGCTCGAAAGCGGACTGTCGCGCTCGTATCTGAGCGGCATTGAAAGCGGCAAGCGCAACCTGGCGCTGGCCAACATCTGCAGGCTCGCCGAGACCCTCGCCGTGCCCACCGCCGAGATGCTCGACTTCAGCCGCCACGACGCCAGCCAGCTGCAGGTCGAGCAAGCGCGCGCGCCCTTCGGCAACCGCCAGCGCGCGGCAATCGAGGCCACCATGCACCACATGGCCGAGCTGACCGAGCCCGAGCTGAACCTGGTGGCCGCGGTGGCGCGGGCGCTGGCGGGCAAGGGCAGCTTCCGTCCGGCGCTCGGGCACGGCAGCTCCGGCACCAGGCCGGCACCCGATGCCGACGCAACTCCGGAAGGCTAGAGCCCCAGCATGCCCTGCCGTTCGATGAAGCCGATCACCTGGTCCAGCCCCTGTCCGGACTTGACGCTGCCCATCACGAACGGCCGGCTGCCACGCATCTTGCGCGCATCGCTTTCCATCACCGGCAGCGATGCGCCCACATACGGCGCCAGGTCGGTCTTGTTGATCACCAGCAGATCGGACTTGGTGATGCCAGGCCCGCCCTTCCTAGGAATCTTCTCGCCCCCGGCGACGTCGATCACGTAGATCGTAAGATCAGAAAGTTCTGGGCTGAAGGTCGCAGCCAGGTTGTCGCCGCCGGACTCTATGAAAACCACGTCGGCATCCGGGAAGCGCGCCAGCATGCGATCCACCGCTTCCAGATTGATCGATGCGTCCTCGCGGATCGCGGTGTGCGGGCAGCCGCCGGTTTCCACGCCCAGGATGCGCTCGGCCGGCAGCGCGCCGGAGATCGTCAGCAGGCGCTGGTCTTCCTTGGTGTAGATGTCGTTGGTGATCGCGACCAGGTCATAACGGTCGCGCATCGCCTTGCACAGCATTTCCAGCAACGTGGTCTTGCCGGAGCCGACGGGGCCGCCGACGCCGACGCGCAGCGGAGGGTTCTTCTTGGTACGGGCGTGGGTCATGGTGCGGTTTCGGTTCAGGATCGGAACAGCCGGGAGTACTGCGTTTCGTGGCGTGCGCACAGCAGTCCCAGCATCGGTGAAAACGTCGACAGTTGCGGTGGCGTGGCTTCGGCGCGGCGGCCGGCTTCATCGACGGCATCGAGCACGGCGCCATGCAGTCGACGCAGCATGTGCTGCCCCGCCACCTGCCCCAGCGGCACCGCCTTGATCGCCGCGGCCACCTGGTTCTCGGCCCAGTTGAAGCAGTAGGCCGCCAGGCCGTCGCGCGCACCGATCTGCAGCGCCACGCAGGCGGCGGTGAACGCGGTCGGCAGGCATACGGGCGACAGCGTGGCCAGCGTGTCGCGCATCGTCGGCGTGCCCCACTCCATCTGCGCGATCAGGCGGGCCAGCGACCAGCCCATCTGCTCGGTCTCCAGCCGCAACTCCGAGGTCTCGCGGGTGGCGTGGAACCAGTCGTTCCAGGTCCGCACCTGCGCGGTGTCGCCCGCCTGCCAGTGGCGATGCAGCAGCAGCCACAACGGCGCCTCGCATTGCGCCTGGACAAGCCGCAGGTTGTCGTGAATCCAGCGCTCGGCTGTCGTGGCGTCATGCACAACGCCGCATTCGATAGCGGCTTCGAGACCTTGCGAATAGCTGAAGCCGCCGATGGGCAAGGCTGGGGATGCGAGGTGCAGGAGGGAGATGAGTTGGTGGAGGTGGGTCATCGGCGCTCCGGGGGACGGACTCGCTCTAGCACAAAATGACGAATTGTTTCCAAGACCGCGTCCGTCTGCCCCAACACCTCTGAGTTCCAGAAGCGCAGCACATGGAAACCTTGCCGCCGTAACCAGGCATCGCGTGCCGTGTCCCGAGCATCGCCATGCTGGCCTCCATCTGCTTCGATCACCAGCATGGCGTCGATACAAATGAAATCGACAATGAACGGGCCCATCTGGTGTTGCCGCTTGAATTTCAACCCCATGAAGCGGCGGTCGCGTAGTTGATACCAAAGACGCTGCTCAGCGTTGGTCTGATTCGCACGTAGCAAGCGGGCGAACGCAGGCTTCGGCATACGCCCGCCCTCACCCCCTGCCCCTCTCCCGCAAGCGGGAGAGGGGAGCAAACCCACAGCGCTGGACTGCGCTGCAGCGCCTGATACTTGCCGAGTGTTGACTCCCTCTCCCGCTTGCGGGAGAGGGTTGGGGTGAGGGCCGGGTGCGCCCACAAGGTCGAAGCCAGCGGTGTGCCCGCGCACAGTAGACACCCTTTTGGATGAGTTGAAATCGTTATCTCTGACCATAGCTCAAGCCCCCTCCACACCGACCCTACCCATCACAGCCGATGCCCGCAATGCTCCCCATGGACATGCTCGCCACCATGACCATGATCATGACCATGCGAGTGCGAGTGCGAGTGCGAGTGCGAGTGCGAGTGCGAGTGCCCATGATGCTCCTCATACACCGCCTGCGCCGCCGCATAATCCTCCGCGAACGTAGCGTCATGCCCATGCTTGTGCCCGCCGCCATAGGCCCCCGCCTCCGGCTCGAACGGCAGTTCGGCGCGCTCCGCAAGCACGCCCAGCCGCCGCAGCATGTCGGCCAGCACCGCGTCGTATTCGAGCCGCAGGTAGTCGCGCCCGATCTCCACCGGCGTGTGGCGGTTGCCGAGGTGGTAGGCCGCGCGCATCAGCGCGTGCGGGTCTTGCGCGCGCACTTCCAGCACGGACTCGGCCGCTGCCTGGACTTCGACGAAGCTGCCGTCTTCGGCCACCAGCAGGTCGCCGCCGCGCAGCACGGTGCCGCGCGGCAGGAACAGTGCGGCGTCGGCGCCGTTGTCCAGCACCGCGCGCAGGCGGCTCTTGCTGCGGTCGGCGAACGGCAGCACCAGCTTGGGGGCGCGGCGCACCAGCACGCTGGCAATGCCGTGCGGAGCGGCCAGGACTTTATCGATCTTCAGCATGGGCATATCCGCGGCACGGGCCGCGGCCGTTCAGAACAGGAAGTAGCGCTGCGCCATCGGCAGCTCGGTTGCGGGCTCGCAGGTCAGCAGCTGGCCGTCGGCGACGACCTGGTAGGTCTCCGGGTCGACCGTGACATGCGGCTGCCAGTCGTTGTGGACCATGTCGCGCTTGCTGACGGTGCGGGTGCCGCGCACGGCGGCAAGGGTCTTGGCCAGCCCGTAGCGTTCGCCGATGCCGGCCGCCAGCGCCGCCTGCGAGACGAAGGTCAGCGAGGAACGATGCAGCGCGCCGCCGGCCGCGGCGAACATGGGCCGGTAGTGCACCGGCTGCGGCGTCGGGATCGAGGCATTGGGGTCGCCCATTGCGGCCGCGGCGATCATGCCGCCCTTCAGGATCAGGCTGGGCTTGACGCCGAAGAACGCGGGCCGCCACAGCACCAGGTCGGCCCACTTGCCGACTTCGACCGAACCCACTTCGTGCGCGATGCCATGGGTCAGCGCCGGATTGATGGTGTACTTGGCGACATAGCGCCGGACGCGGAAGTTATCGTGCCCGCCGCGCGCATCGTGCGGATCGCCCGGCAGCTTGCCGCGCTGCGCTGCCATCTTGTGCGCGGTCTGCCAGGTACGGATGATGACTTCGCCGACGCGCCCCATCGCCTGCGAATCGCTCGAGATCATCGAGAACGCGCCGAGGTCGTGCAGGATGTCCTCGGCGGCGATGGTCTCGCGGCGGATGCGGCTTTCGGCGAAGGCAATGTCCTCGGCGATCGCCGGGTCCAGGTGGTGGCACACCATCAGCATGTCGAGATGCTCGTCCAGCGTGTTGATGGTGTACGGGCGCGTCGGGTTGGTCGACGAGGGCAGCACGTTGGCCTCGCCGCAGACCTTGATGATGTCCGGCGCATGGCCGCCGCCCGCGCCCTCGGTGTGGTAGGTATGAATGGTGCGGCCCTTGAACGCGGCGATGGTGGCCTCGACAAATCCTGCTTCGTTCAGCGTGTCGGTATGGATCGCGACCTGCGTATCGGTCGCATCCGCCACCGACAGGCAGGTATCGATCGCCGCCGGCGTGGTGCCCCAGTCTTCATGCAGCTTCAGGCCGATGGCGCCGGCTTCGACCTGCTCCAGGATCGGCCCCGGCTGGCTGGCGTTGCCCTTGCCCAGCAGCCCGATATTCATCGGGTAGGCATCAGCGGCCTGCAGCATGCGCTCCATGTACCACGGCCCCGGCGTCACGGTGGTGGCGAAAGTGCCGGTGGCGGGCCCGGTGCCGCCGCCGATCATGGTGGTGACGCCGCTCATCAGCGCCTCGTCGATCTGCTGCGGGCAGATAAAGTGGATATGGCTGTCGATGCCGCCGGCGGTGACGATCATGCCCTCGGCCGCGATCACCTCGGTACCGGGCCCGACCACGATGGTGACGCCGGGCTGGATGTCGGGATTGCCGGCCTTGCCGATCGCCGCGATGCGCCCGTGCTTGAGCCCGATATCGGCCTTGACGATGCCCCAGTGGTCGACGATCAGCGCATTGGTGATCACGGTGTCCACGCAGTCCCCGGCCATGCGCTGGCTCTGCCCCATGCCGTCGCGGATCACCTTGCCGCCGCCGAACTTCACTTCCTCGCCATAGACGGTGAAGTCCTTCTCGACTTCGATGATCAGGCCGGTATCGGCCAGCCGCAGGCGGTCGCCGGTGGTGGGGCCGAACATCTCGGCATAGGCCTGCCTGGAGATCGATGCCATCACAGCGCTCCCATGATCTTGCCGTTGAAGCCGTAGACGATGCGGTCGCCCGTCAGCGCCACCAGTTCCACGGTGCGCGTCTGCCCGGGCTCGAACCGCACCGCGGTGCCCGCGGCGATGTTCAGGCGGAAGCCGCGCGCGGCCTCGCGCTCGAACGCGAGCGCGGCATTGGTTTCGTAGAAGTGGAAATGCGAGCCGACCTGGATCGGCCGGTCGCCGGTATTGGCCACCGTCACGCTCACGGTGGCGCGGCCGACGTTGAGTGCGATCTCGCCGTCGGCGGGCATCAGTTCACCGGGGATCATGGCGGTCCTCCTCAGGCCACCAGCAGGCCGGCGCCGTACAGCGCCACGCCGGCTCCGGCTGCGCGCGCCAGCCAACCGGCGCGGCGGCGCAGCAGCGTGCCGGCGCCGAGGCCCAGCAGGTGCAGCGCCATGGTGGCCGCGGCAAACCCGCCCACATAGGCCAGCACCGCCGGCAGCGCGCCGGCGCTGGCGGGCAATTCCGCCCCATGCGCATAGCCGTGGAACACGGCAAAGCCGCCCACCAGCAGCGTGCCGGCCCACGCCGGCAGACTGGCGCGCAGCGCCAGCAGCAGCCCGATCACCAGCAGCGAAGCCGCGATCATCGGCTCCACCGCGGGCAGTGCCATGCCGCCGAGCCCGAGCGCGGCGCCCACCAGCATCAAGCCCACGAAGGCCAGCGGCAGACGCAGCGTATCGGCGGCGGAGCGCGCCACCAGTGCGCTCCATACGCCCACCGCGGCCATCGCCAGCAGGTGGTCGGCCCCGGTGAACGGATGCGCCAGGCCGGCCCACAGGCTGGCGCCGACGGTGGCGGCATCGTGGCCGGGGTGCGCCAGCGCGGCGGTGGCGGCAACGGTCAGGGTGGCGCCAAGGGCAAGGCGCAGGCAGGCGATACGGGTCATGTCGGCTCTCGGTTGCATAAGTTGTTCGAAGCGTTGGTCGCGGCGAAGGCTCAGACGATGGGATGGTGCACGGTCACCAGCTTGGTGCCGTCGGGAAACGTCGCTTCCACCTGGATTTCCGGGATCATCTCGGCGATACCGTCCATCACGTCGTCGCGCGTCAGTACCGTAGTGCCTTCGTGCATCAACTCCGCCACGGTGCGGCCGTCGCGCGCGCCTTCCATGATGGCGGCGGTGATCAGCGCCACCGCTTCCGGGTAGTTCAGCTTCAGGCCGCGGGCCTTGCGCCGCTCGGCCAGCAGCGCGGCGGTGAAGATCAGCAGCTTGTCTTTCTCGCGCGGCGTCAGTTCCATCTCTCGTTCCTGTTTCGTGTTCGATTGCGTGCTGGCCGATTACGTCGCCCACAGCCGCAGCGGGCGCGCCGCGACGCCATGGATCGGCAGGCGCAGCGCCTGCCAGGCCTCGGTCATGACGTGGCGCACCGCTTCCATGTGCCGCCCCAGCACGCGCAGCAGCAGCATCGACTGGCCGTTGGCGGCGAGGCAGGTCACGCCGGCGCGCACCGCCGGCGTATAAGGCAGCCGCTCGGCCAGCGTTTCGGCAAGGTCTTGCGTGGCGCCTGCCCCAACGGCCCACAGCGTGCCCAGCACGTTCAGCCCGTCCAGCGCGGGCACCGCCTGGCGCAGTGGCGATGCCGCCTCGATCTGCGATTGTTCGATCCACAACGCACGCTCGCCGGCGCCGATGCGGGTATCCAGCCACAGCGCGCCGCGCGCCCACTGCTCGCCCGATGCTTGCCTGCCGAGCACCACGGCATCCCAGCCGATCGCGCTGCCGCCCGGCGCGACGTCAAGCACGGTGGATATCCGCGCGCGCGCGTCGTCGAAGACGATGTTCTCCTGCGGCAGCCAGTCCAGCCGCGCGCCCTCGCCCACCGCCAGCCGCACCCGCTGGGCCGCGTCGCGGCCGAGCGACTTGTACCACTTGGTGGCGCCCGGCGTGGCCAGCACCGCATGCGCGCCAGCCTCCACCGCCACGTCGATCTCCAGGCTGTCGCCGCCGGCCACGCCGGCCGGGGGATGCAGGATCACCGCGTGGCAGATGCCCCCTTCCGGGTACAGCGCCTTCTGCACCAGCAGCGGGCCGCGGTGCCGCCGCCCGGTCAGCACGGTGCGCTCGCCGCGCCGCGCAAAGCGCAGCTGCAGCGTGGCCTGCCAGGCCGCCGGCATGGCGAGGGACGAAGGGAAATCGGGGTGGCGCATCGCGGGCGAATGACCTGGCAAACTTGCGCGCGCCCTACACGGCGATCAGCTCGCGCACGCCGTCGCGCTCCATGCTGGCGCCGGCGCCGCGTGCCACCACTTCGCCGCGGCTCATCACCACATAGTGGTCGGCAAGGTGCCGCGCGAACTCGTAGTACTGCTCGACCAGCAGCACCGTCATGCCGAATTCGTCGACCAGCAGCCGCAGCGCGCGGCCGATGTCCTGGATGATCGATGGCTGGATGCCTTCGGTCGGTTCGTCCAGGATCAGCAGGCCCGGCTCGCTCATCAGCGCGCGACCGATCGCCAGTTGCTGCTGCTGCCCGCCGGACAAGTCGCCGCCGCGGCGCAGGCGCATGGTGCGCAGCACCGGAAACAACTGGTAGATGCGCTCCGGCACGCCCGCCGGCCGCGCGCGGCTGGCGGCGCCGATCAGCAGGTTCTCTTCGACCGTCAGCCGCGGGAAGATCTCGCGCCCCTGCGGCACATAGGCCAGGCCGGCGGCGACGCGCTCGTACGGCGCCTTCTTTTCCAGCGCCTTGCCGTCCCACTGGATGCTGCCGCTGCGCGTCGGCACCACGCCCATCAGGCATTTCAGCAGCGTGCTCTTGCCGACGCCGTTGCGGCCGAGCAGCGTGGTCAGCTTGCCCGCCGGCACCTCGAAGGAAACGTTGCGCAGGATATGGCTGCCGCCGTAGAACTGGTTCAGTGCGTTGACCTGCAGCATGCCTATCTCCCCAGGTAGGATTCGATCACGCGTTCGTCGCGCTTGACGCTGTCGAGCGTGCCTTCGGCCAGTACGCTGCCCTCGGCCAGCACCGTGACCTTGCCGGCGGCGCCCGCCAGCGCGGCGACGAACTCCATGTCGTGCTCCACCACCATCATCGAGCAGCTGCCGCGCAGGCCGTTGAGCAGGCTGGCGAGCTGCATGGTTTCTTCATCGGTCATGCCGGCCACGGGTTCGTCGAGCAGCAACAGCTGCGGCTGCTGCATCAGCAGCATGCCGATCTCCAGCCGCTGCTTCTGCCCGTGCGACAGCAGGCCCGCGGGCCGGTACGCCTCGTCCTCCAGGCCGGTCAGCGCAAGCGTCTCCTCGATGCGGCGATGCCCCTCGCCGGTCAGCCGCGCTCGCAGCGACGACCACCACCGCTTGTCGGCCTTCATCGCCAGTTCCAGGTTCTCCCACACCGCGTGCTGTTCGAACACGGTCGGCTTCTGGAACTTGCGGCCGATGCCGACCTGCGCGATGCGCGGCTCGGTCATGCGCATCAGGTCGATGGTCTGCCCGAGGAACACGCGCCCGCTGACATTGGCGTTGCGCGGCCCGGTCTTGCCGGTGATGACATCCATCATCGTGGTCTTGCCCGCGCCGTTGGGGCCGATCACGCAGCGCAGTTCGCCATGGTCGATCGACAGGTTCAGCTGGTTGAGGGCGCGGAAGCCGTCGAACCGCACGGTGACGTCTTCCAGGTACAGGATCGGCCCGTGCGACACATCGATGGTGCCTGGCTCCAGCACACGGCCGAGCCCGGTGGCATCGCCGCTTTCGGCCTGGCCGTGTCCGAGTGCGGCGTTCATGCTTCACCTCCGGTGCGGCCCGCTACCGCGGGCGTGGAAACGGGTTCCGGCGCGGTCGGCGCCACTGCCGGCGTACGGCGCTCGCGCAGGCGCTTCCACAAGCCGGTCACGCCATCAGGCAGGTACAGCGTCACCAGCACGAACATCGCGCCCAGCAGGAACAGCCAGTATTCGGCGAAGTGCGCGGTGAACAGCGTCTTGGCGCCATTGACCAGGAACGCGCCGATCACCGGCCCGACCAGCGTGCCGCGCCCGCCCACGGCAACCCACACCGCCATTTCGATCGAGTTGCCGGGCGACATCTCGCCCGGGTTGATGATGCCGACCTGCGGCACGTACAGCGCGCCGGCGATGCCGCACAGCACCGCCGAGAAGGTCCACACGAACAGCTTGTAGCCGAGCGGGTTGTAGCCGGAGAACATCACGCGCATCTCGGCATCGCGCACCGCCGTGACCACGCGGCCGAGCTTGGACGTGACGATGTAGCGGCAGGCGATGAAGCCGGCCAGCAACGCCAGGAAGGTCAGCACGAACAACGCGGTGCGCGTCTGCGGCGCGGCGATGGCAAAGCCGGCGATGCGCTTGAAGTCGGTGAAGCCGTTGTTGCCGCCAAAGCCGGTCTCGTTGCGGAAGAACAGCAGCATCGCCGCATATGTCATCGCCTGCGTGATGATGGACAGGTACACGCCCTTGATGCGCGAGCGGAAGGCAAAGAAGCCGAACAGCCACGCCAGCACGCCCGGCACCAGCACCACCAGCAGCAGCGCATAGCCTAGGTGGTCGGTGCCGTGCCAGAACCACGGCAGTTCCTTCCAGTCGAGGAACACCATGAAGTCCGGCAGGTCGCTCTGGTACACGCCTTCGCGCCCGATCGAACGCATCAGGTACATGCCCATGGCATAGCCGCCCAGCGCGAAGAACAGGCCATGGCCGAGACTGAGGATGCCGCAGTAGCCCCACACCAGGTCGAGCGCGATCGCCGCCAGCGCAAAGCACATGATCTTGCCGACCAGCGTCAGCGCATACGCCGACAGGTGCAGCGGGTGGCCCTCCGGCACGAGCAGCGCGCACACCGGCACGCCGATGCCGACGATCACGGTCAGCGCCGCCAGCGCCATCCAGCCGCGCGGCGAGAACAGCGACTGGCGTTCCGGCACGGCCAGCCGGAACGGTGCGGCGGAAGAATCAGGTTGGTATCGCTGCATCATGCCTCCGCGCTGCGCCCCTTGAGCGCGAACAGTCCCTGCGGCCGCTTCTGGATAAACAGCACGATCAGCACCAGGACCAGGATCTTGGCCAGTACCGCGCCATAGAAGGGTTCGATGAACTTGTTGAGGATGCCCAGCCCGAAGGCGCCGACGATGGTGCCGGCCAGCTGCCCCACGCCGCCCAGCACCACCACCATGAACGAATCGATGATGTAGGCCTGGCCCAGGTCTGGACCGACATTGCCGATCTGCGACAGCGCGCAGCCGCCCAGCCCGGCAATGCCGGCGCCGAAGGCAAAGGCGTAGCTGTCGACCTTCCAGGTGCGCACGCCGACGCACGCGGCCATGGTCCGGTTCTGCGTGGTGGCGCGCACGAACAGCCCCAGCCGCGTGCGGTTGAGCACCGCCCACGCCACCGCCACCACCGCCAGCGCGAACAGGATGATGACCACGCGGTTGTACGGGATCACCAGCCCCGGCAGCCATTCGAAGCCGCCGCTCATCCAGGCGGGATTGGACACTTCGACGTTCTGCGCGCCGAACAGCGTGCGCACCGCCTGCATCAGCAGCAGGCTCACGCCGAAGGTGGCCAGCAGCGTTTCCAGCGGGCGCCCGTACAGGTGGCGCAGCACCAGCCGTTCCAGCACGAAGCCCACCACCGCGGCTGCCAGGAACGAAGCCGGCAGCGCCGCGGGCAGATACCAGTCCAGCGCGCCCGGCGCGTAGGCGCGGAACAGCGACTGCACCACATAGGTGGCATAGGCGCCGATCATCAGGAATTCGCCGTGCGCCATGTTGATCACGCCGATCAGGCCATAGGTGATGGCCAGGCCAAGCGCGGCCAGCAGCAGCACGCTGCCCAGGCTCAGGCCGGCGAACAGGTTGCCGATCACTTCGGCGCGGCGCTGGTCGCCCTGCAGCGTGTCCAGCGCCTGCTGCGCGGCCAGCCGCACGCCGCCGTCGGGCTCGCGGTAGCGGCCGGCGCTGTCGCGTTCCACCAGCGGCGCCAGCTTCTGGCGGCTCTGCGGGTTGCTGTCGCGGCCCAGGATGCGGATGGCTTCGAGGCGCGCGTCGCGCGCGGCGGGCCCGGGCGTGGCGGCCATCACCAGGTTGGCCCAGATCACGTCCAGGCTGGCGCGCAGGCCGGCATCGGCCTCGGTCTTGCGCGCGGCTTCGACCGCCGCCAGCGACGCGCTTTCCGGCTGGTCACGCAGGGTGGCCACCGCCTGGGCGCGCACGGCAATGTCCGGCGACTGCAGCAGCAGGCTGCTGGCGGCGCTGTCGACCAGTGCGCGCAGGCTGTTGTTCAGCGTCAGCGACTCGAGCTCGTCGGCCTTGACCGTGACCGGCTTGCCGGTGATCGCATCGACCAGCTTGTCGCCATCCTGGCGCACCATGCCGGCCGACGGCGCGTATTGCAGGGCGTCGTCCTGCAAGGCCTTCAAAATCGGTCCGGCCTCATCGGGCGATGCGTTGGCCAGCGCGGACAGCGCGGCGGTCTTGGCGTCGAAGTCGTCTTCGGCCAGCGGCTTCAGGTCGGCCTGCGTCAGCGCGGCGGCCCACGGTGCCGAGGCCAGCAGCAGCGCTGCCAGCAGGGCGCGCAGCCACGGCTTGGCGGGAAAGGATATCGAATGGCACATGAGGGCTGGCAAGTGACGATGGTGGATAACCAGGCTGGGGGTGCGCTCCCCTCTCCCGCAAGCGGGAGAGGGGAGCAAACCAGCGGTAGGCGACCGCTCCTTACATCACCTTGTCCGGCTTGCCTTCATTGCCCGCGATGAACGGGCTCCACGGCTGCGCGCGCACCGCCTTCGGCGTCTTCCACACCACCGCGAACTGGCCGTCGCCCTTGACCTCGCCGATCATCACCGGCTTGTACAGGTGGTGGTTCTCGCCCATGGTCAGGGTGAAGCCGTCCGGCGCCTTGAAGGTCTGGCCGTACATCGCGGCGCGCACCTTGTTGGTGTCGGTGCTGCCGGCCTTCTTCACCGCCTGCGCCCACATGTGGATGCCCACGTAGGTGGCTTCCATCGGGTCGTTGGTCACGCGCTTGTCGCCGCCGGGCAGGTTGTTGGCCTTGACCCAGGCGGCCCACTGCTTGCGGAAGGCGTCGTTCTCGGGGTTCTTGACCGACATGAAGTAGTTCCACGCGGCCAGGTGGCCCACCAGCGGCTTGGTGTCGATGCCGCGCAGTTCCTCTTCGCCGACCGAGAACGCCACCACCGGCACGTCCTTGGCCTTGAGCCCGGCGTTGCCCAGCTCCTTGTAGAACGGCACGTTGGAATCGCCGTTGATGGTGGAGATCACCGCGGTCTTGCCGCCCTGCGAGAACTTCTTGATATTGGCGACGATGGTCTGGTAGTCGCTGTGGCCGAACGGGGTGTAGACCTCTTCGATGTCCTTGTCGGCCACGCCCTTGCTCTTCAGGAAGGCGCGCAGGATCTTGTTGGTGGTGCGCGGGTAGACATAGTCGGTGCCGAGCAGGAAGAACCGTTTGGCGCCGCCGCCCTCCTTGCTCATCAGGTATTCCACCGCGGGAATGGCCTGCTGGTTGGGCGCCGCGCCGGTGTAGAAGACGTTCTTCGACATCTCTTCGCCTTCATACTGCACCGGGTAGAACAGCAGGGAGTTGAGCTCTTCGTAGACCGGCAGCACCGACTTGCGCGACACCGAGGTCCAGCAGCCGAAGGTCACCGCGACCTTGTCCTTGCTGACCAGCTGGCGCGCCTTCTCGGCGAACAGCGGCCAGTTGGAGGCCGGGTCCACCACCACCGGTTCCAGCTTGCGCCCGAGCACGCCGCCGCTCTTGTTGATCTCGTCGATGGTCATCAGCGCCACGTCCTTCAGCGACGTTTCGGAGATCGCCATGGTGCCGGACAGCGAATGCAGGATGCCGACCTTGATCGGCTCCTTGGACTGCGCCAGCGCCAGCGGGCTGGTACCGATCATCGCCGCGGCGGCTATCGCCGACAGCTTCAGCATGTCACGTCGTTGCATTTGCAGCTCCCGTTTGTGGTGTTGGTCAGGGACTACGCTCCCCGGGGTGATGCATCTGCAACTAGCGTGCCACGGCGATATCGCCCGCGCGGCGCGGCCACAGGCGGTGCGGGGGCCCAGGCACCGCCCGCCTGGCGCGTCCGCACCATCACCGTGCAGCGAATCAGCGCACTGCGACAGTGCGTGCCGGCCGGCGCGGCCGATCCCGGTGCATGGCGCACATTGCCGGAACCGGCTTGCGCCACCGTGGCGCCATTGGCAAGGGCCGGCGTGCCAGCGCACTCGCCGGCGTCGATTAAGCGGGCGCTTAAACCCGGATTCGAATGCATGTAAATCCGTACATTCAATGATTAAGGCCGGCGCGCCGCGGCACTACGGTGAAAGATGGCCGCGGTCCCGCCTGACGACCCGGCCGTGGCATTTCCCGGACCCACATAAAAGGAAGGAGAAACCATGCCGTACGCTGCCGACCCCCACGCATCCCCCGCCGAGCCGCAGCCGCAGCCGCGCGCCACCCCGTACTGGCGCCCGCGTCGCGGCAAGCTGGCCCTGGCGGCGCTGGCGCTGACCCTGGGCGCCTGCGGCGGCGGCGACGATCCCCCGCCTCCGCCCCCGCCACCGCCGGTCACGCCCACTGCCGGCTGCGAACTCGATGGCAGTACCGGCGGCCAGGCGGTAGTGCTGCCGGGCGACCCCAACGCGCCGGAGCAGGCGACCGGCTATGCGCCCAAGGTCACGGTCTACAGCAAGACCTATATGGCGGTGACCAACAACCCGGTCTCGACCAAGGCGGCGTGCGACGTGCTGAAGGCCGGCGGCACCGCGATCGACGCCGCGGTGGCGGCGCAGATGGTGCTGAACCTGGTCGAGCCGCAATCGTCCGGCATCGGCGGCGGTGCCTTCATCCTGCATTACGACGCGACGACCCGGCAGCTCACCGCCTACGACGGCCGCGAGACCGCGCCGGCCGCCGCCGACGAGAACTACCTGCGCTGGAAGTCCGCGGCCGACCCGACCACGCCCCTGCCCAATGCCCAGCGCAGCGGCCGCTCGATCGGCACCCCGGGCACGCTGCGCGTGCTCGAGCTGGCCCACCGCGACTACGGCAAGACTGCCTGGAAGGAACTGTTCGCGCCGGCGATCAAGCTGGCCACCGACGGTTTCGCGATCCCGCCGCGCATGGCCGCCGCGATCTCCGACAGCGCCACCGTCGCCAATATCAAGCGCGATCCGGAGATGGCTGCCTACTTCCTGAATCCCGACGGCACCCCGCGCGCGGTCAACACCGTGCTGCGCAACCCCGCGCTGGCGGCGGTCTTCAGCGCCGTCGCCGCGGACGGCGCCGACGCCTTCTACAAGAACGGGCCGATCGCGCAGGCCATCGTCGCCAAGATCCAGACCACCTACGACGGCAACACCACGCCGGGCGTTACCACGCTGGACGACCTGGCCAACTACCAGGCCAAGAAGCGCACGCCGGTGTGCACCACCTACCGCCAGTACGAGGTATGCGGCATGCCGCCGCCGTCGTCGGGCGGGATCGCGGTGGCGCAGATCCTGGGCATCGTCGAGAACTTCGACATGGCGGCGCACAAGCCCACGCTGGTCGACCAGAACGGCGGCCGGCCCAGCGTGCTGGGCGCCCACCTGATGGGCGAAGCCGGCCACCTGGCCTATGCCGACCGCAACAAGTACGTGGCCGACACCGACTTCATCCCGTTGCCCGGCGGCACCCCGGACACCATGCTGAACAAGCCCTACCTGAGCCAGCGCGCCAGCCTGATCAGCACCACCGGCTCGATGGTCACGCCGGTGGCGGCGGGCAACCTCGGCGACGTGCCGCTGGCGCCGTCGATGGTGGAGGAGCGCGGCACCACGCACCTGTCGCTGCATGACAAGTACGGCAACGTGGTGGCGATGACCACCACCATCGAGGCCGGCCTGGGCTCGTACCACATGACCAACGGCTTCCTGCTCAACAACGAGCTGACCGACTTCAATGCCGATCCGGCGCCGGGGGGCGTGCGGGTGGCCAACCGGCTGCAGCCCGGCAAGCGCCCGCGCAGCTCGATGGCGCCCACGGTGGTGTTCCAGCGCAACAGCGACGGCTCGCGCGGCGACTTCTACATGACCACCGGCTCGCCGGGCGGCGCCACCATCATTCAGTTCGTGGCCAAGACCCTGGTGGCTTCGCTGGACTGGGGGCTGGATGCGCAGCAGGCGGTGTCGATGATCGACTTCGGCGGCAATAACGCGAGCGCGGGCTCGCCCATGATCGTCGGCGGCGAGCATCCCAACGTCGACACCAGCACGCCGGCCGGCGGCCTGCCGGGCGACAACGACCCGCTGGTCAGGGGCCTGCGCAACCTGGGCCACACCGTCAATACGGCGGCGCAGTCCAGCGGGCTGAGCGCCATCATCCGCACCACCATCGGCGGCTCGGCGGTGCTGGTCGGCGGCGCCGACCCGCGGCGCGAGGGCGTGGTGCTGGGGGACACGTTCAAGCCCTGACGAAGCCGCGACCAAAGAAAAAGGGGCCCCGCGGGGCCCCTTTTTTTCGATGCCAGGACGCCGGTCCTTACATCACCATCATGTTGGCGTTCAGGTTGTGCATGATCCACAGCGAACCCGCCACCACGATCACCAGGATCAGCGCCGTGAACAGCAGCGCGATCACGTTGCTGCGCTGCTCGGACGACGAGTCCAGGTGCAGGAAATACTTCAGGTGCACGATCATCTGGACCACGGCCATGCCCAGGATGGTCCACAGGATGGTGCCCTTGTCCATGGTGCCGTCCATCACGATCTTGAACGGGATCACCGTCAGGATCACGGCGAGGATGAAGCCGATTGCGTAGCCCTTGAAGCTGGCGTGGCCGCCAGCGTGGCTGTCATGCGCGTGTGAGTCGTGGGCGCCGTGCGCCGCCGGTGCGTTGTGTTGTGCCATCACAGATGTCCCATCAGGTAGACCACGGTAAACACGCCGATCCAGACCACGTCCAGGAAGTGCCAGAACAGCGACAGGCACATCAGGCGCTTGCTCAGCGTCGGGGTGATGCCCTTCTTGCCCAGCTGCCACATCAGCACGATCATCCACAGCATGCCGCTGGCGACGTGCAGACCGTGGGTGCCGACCAGCGTGAAGAACGACGACAGGAACGCGCTGCGGCCGGGGCCCGCGCCTTCGGCGATCAGGTGGTGGAATTCGTTGATTTCCATCGCCATGAACGCCAGCCCCAGCAGGAAGGTGATGCCAAGCCAGGTCTGCACGTGCTTGAGGCTGCGGTTCTGCAGCGAGATCATCGCCATGCCGTACGTGATCGAGGAGAACAGCAGGATGAAGGTCTCCACCAGCACGTAGTTGAGCTCGAACAGCTCCTTCGCCGACGGGCCGCCTGCCAGTTCGCCGCGCAGCACGGCGAAGGCCGCGAACAGTCCGGCGAAGATGATGCAGTCGCTCATCAGGTAGATCCAGAAGCCATACACCGTATTGGCACTGGTATCGTGGTGCGCATGGTCATGGCCATGCGCGTCGGCTTTGGCCGGTGCGCCGGCCTGCGCGGGGATGCGGTCTAGGACTTGAGTCGACATGGTTCTCAGGCTTGCGAAGCAATGCGCTGCAGATGGCGCGTTTCGATCTGCTCGACCTCGGTGGCCGGCACGTAGTAGTCGATATGGTCGTCGTTGCTGCGGTGGATGAACGCCCACACCATGCCCACCAGGCCAACGATGGCCATCCACCAGATATGCCAGGTCAGGGCAAAGCCGAACACCAGGCTGAAGGCACCGATGATGAAGCCCGCGCCCGTGTTCTTGGGCATGTGGATCTTCTCGTAGCCTTCGGTCGGCAGGGTCTCGCCACGCGCCTTCATGTCGGCGAACGCGTCCAGGTCACGCACCACCGGGGTGTGCGCGAAGTTGTAGAACGGCGGCGGCGACGAGGTGGCCCACTCGAGCGTGCGGCCGCCCCACGGGTCGCCGGTCACGTCGGCCAGCTTCTTGCGGTCGCGGATCGACACCACGATCTGCAGCACCTGGAAGAAGATGCCCAGCGCGACGAACACCACGCCCACCACGGCCAGGTACAGCCACGGCGTCCAGGCCGGGTTGTCGGTATGGTTCAGGCGGCGGGTCATGCCCATCAGGCCCAGCACGTACAGCGGCATGAAGGCGAAGTAGAAGCCCACCAGCCAGCACCAGAACGAAGCCTTGCCCAGGCGCTCGTTCAGCTTGAAGCCGAACGCCTTCGGCCACCAGTAGGTGATGCCGGCCAGGTAGCCGAACAGCACGCCGCCGATGATCACGTTGTGGAAGTGGGCGATCAGGAACAGGCTGTTGTGCAGCACGAAGTCGGCCGCCGGCACGGCCATCAGCACGCCGGTCATGCCACCGATCACGAAGGTGATCATGAAGCCCAGCGTCCACAGCACCGGCGAGGTCATCTGCACGCGGCCGCGGTACATGGTGAACAGCCAGTTGAAGATCTTCACCCCGGTCGGGATGGAGATGATCATGGTGGTGATGCCGAAGAACGCGTTGACGTTGGCGCCCGAGCCCATCGTGAAGAAGTGGTGCAGCCACACGATGAACGACAGCACCATGATCGCGGCGGTCGCGTACACCATGCCCTTGTAGCCGAACAGCTTCTTGCCCGAGAACGTGGCGATGACTTCAGAGAAGATGCCGAACGCCGGCAGGATCAGGATGTACACCTCGGGGTGGCCCCAGATCCAGATCAGGTTCACGTACATCATGGCGTTGCCGCCACCGTCGTTCGTGAAGAAATGCATGCCGAGGTAGCGGTCCAGGCCCAGCAGCGCCAGGGTCACGGTCAGCACCGGGAAGGCGGCAACGATCAGCACGTTGGTGCACAGCGCGGTCCAGGTGAACACCGGCATGCGCATCAGCGTCATGCCAGGCGCGCGCATGCGCAGGATCGTCACCAGGAAGTTCACGCCGGTCAGCAAGGTGCCCAGGCCTGAGATCTGCAAGCTCCAGAGGTAATAGTCCACCCCTACGCCCGGGCTGTAGTCCAGCCCCGACAGCGGCGGATAGGCCAGCCAGCCGGTCTTGGCGAATTCACCGACGCCCAGCGAGATGTTGACCAGCATGGCGCCCGCCACGAACAGCCAGAACGACAGCGTGTTCAGGAACGGGAAGGCCACGTCGCGCGCGCCGATCTGCAGCGGCACGACCAGGTTCATCAGGCCGGTCATCAGCGGCATGGCCACGAAGAAGATCATGATCACGCCATGGGCGGTGAAGATCTGGTCGTAGTGCTCGGGCGGCAGCACGCCGGTGGCGCCATTGGTGGCCAGCGCCAGCTGGGTGCGCATCATGACCGCGTCGGCAAAGCCGCGCAGCAGCATGATCAGCGCCACCAGGCAGTACATCACGCCGATCTTCTTGTGATCGACCGAGGTGAACCACTCGTTCCAGAGATAGCCCCACTTCTTGAAATAGGTGATCGCGCCCAGCAGCGCGGCACCGCCCAGGGCGACACCGGCCAGCACGACCATGATGATCGGCTCATGAAACGGAATCGCCGACAAACTCAACTTGCCAAACATCATTGCTCCCAGGATTACGCGCCCGCCGGCAGCGCAGCCGGCGTGGTCAAGGACAGCTGCTCTTCACCGAGGGTGTTGCGCGACGTGCAGATCGGGCCGCCCTTGAACCCGTCGGCGGCCAGTGCGGCGCCGCCGTGGCCCATGTACTTGTGCAGGATGTTGTGGAAGAGCTGGTCTTCCACCTTGCCGTAGTACGTGACCGGCTCCTTCTCGCTGGGTTGTGCCAGCGTCTTGTAGCCTTCGACGCCCAGTTCGGTCGACGAAGCGCGAACCTTGGCCACCCACTGGTCGAACTCGTAGTTCGACATGGCGTCGGCCTTGAACTTCATGCCCGAGAAGCCGCCGCCGCTGTAGTTGGCGGACACGCCGTCATACGAGCCGGCATGGTTGGCGATCAGGTGCAGCTTGGTCTCCATCCCCGCCATGGCGTACACCTGGCTGCCCAGTTGCGGGATGAAGAACGAATTCATGATCGAATCCGAGGTGATCTTGAAGTTCACCGGGGTGTCGACCGGGAACGCGATCTGGTTGACGGTGGCGATCTTCAGTTCCGGATAAATGAACAGCCACTTCCAGTTCAGCGCGACCACCTCGATGGTGACCGGCTTCTTGTTCGATTCCAGCGGCTTGTACGGGTCCAGGTCGTGCGAGGACTTCCAGGTGATGATGCCCAGCGCGATGATGATCAGGCACGGGATCAGCCACACCACCACTTCGATCGCGGTCGAGTGCGACCAGTCCGGCTCGTAGCGCGCCTTGGTATTGGACGCGCGGTACTTCCAGGCGAACACCAGCGTGAGCACGATCACCGGCACCACCACCAGCAGCATGAGCCAGGTGGCGATCAGGATGATGTTCTTGATGTCGACGCCGACCTGCCCTTTCGGGTCGAGCAGCGTCATGTTGCAGCCGGCCAGCAGGAGCAGGCCGAGGCAGGGCAGGAACCGCGTCCAACGCGGCAGTATGGGTTTCTTCATGTCACGACTGGTTTGGTTACACCGCGCTTTGGGCAAAAGCGTGGCTAAACCGCCTGATGCTCGCGCAAGAGGCGTGGGGCTATGGGAAAACCGGAAGGACGTGTCCTTAGCTGGCGTTGCGGTCGGGCGGCGGATCTAACGCCGGAGGACCATGCGGCCTTGCAACGCCATGAACACGGAAGGACAACTGACTGCGCGCGCTGCAGGCCCTGTGGGACCTTGCCGGCGCTGCGGCACCTGGTGGCCGAAACCGCGAACGGTCCCGGCTCAGTACAGCGGCCGGGTAGCGTTGGAATACGAGGCTTTTGCGCCTCCCGACGGACCTGCCGTCAGGGCAGGCGCGGTTTTCGGCCGGGGGGCGCAACACGTAAAACATCGTGGGCGCGACTGTACCGCAACGCAACATTGAGGGTAAACCCAACGCCACAGAACACACTGTTCATTAAAACGGACAATCTGCACATTGGTGCACCGCGTTGTCCTTGATCCACGTCAACACCACAAAAACGCAGGTAAATATGCAGAAAGCCGCGCTTCAGGCGGCTCTCCGGGATGCGACACTGCGCTGTGGCATATTGTCGCAGTGCCGCATGCGACGCCGCGGCTCAGCCGTAGCGGCGCGTGATGGACTCGGCGATGCACACCGGCCGCTCGCTGCCTTCGCGCTCCACGGTGACCTCCCAGGTGGATTGGGCGCCGACCAGTTCCGGCGACTTGGGCAGGGGGTCCAGGCGCTCGACCTTCAGCAGCTTGATGCGCGCGCGCAGCTTGCTGCCGACCGGCACCGGTGCGGTAAAGCGCACCCTGTTCAGCCCGTAGTTGACGCCGATCTTGGACGGCATGCTGAGCGCGTTGTGCATGAACCTGGGCAGCAGCGACAGCGTCAGGAAGCCGTGCGCGATCGGGCCGCCATAGGGCGATTCCTTTTTCGCGCGCTCCACGTCGATGTGGATCCACTGGTGGTCGCCGGTGGCCTCGGCAAACTGGTTGACCTGTTGCTGGGTTACCTCGATCCAGTCGCTGACCGCGACTTCCTGGCCCTGCAGCCCTTCCAGTTCTTCCAGCGTTGCGATGGTACGCATGTCGATCGTCTCCTCGTGACGGTTAAGTGTGGTTAGGCGGGCCGGCGGCCGTACATGCCCATGCCCTTGACGGTGCACACCAGCTCGCCGCGCTGGTTGGTGGCCTCCCACTGGGTATGGACCACGCCGCGGTCCGGCTTGGACTGCGACGGCCGGCTGTCCAGCACGTTCAGCACCACCGTCAGCGTGTCGCCGGCATAGACCGGCTTGAGCCAGCGGATCTCGTCGACGCCGGGCGAGCCCATGCTGGCCGACTTGCCGGTGGTGCTCAGCACCAGCAGGCGCATCATGATCGAGCACGTCATCCAGCCGCTCGAGATCAGCCCGCCGTAGATGCTGTTGGCGGCGGCTTCCTTGTCGATATGGAACGGCTGCGGATCGTACTGGCGCGCGAAGTTCAGGATCTCTTCCTCGGTGACGAGGTAGGAGCCCAGCTCGCGGCGGCTGCCGACTTCAAAATCCTCGAAATACAGCATGGGGTGTCTCCGTTGTGAATGCGGTTGACTTGTCCGCACGATGATCGCATGGCAGGCCGGCGCGCGCGTCCGTATTTGCCGAACCCGCCCCTAACAGCGCGCAAAGAAAAAAACCGCGCCTGGACTGCAGCGCGGTTTTGACTGGGCCGACGGGATCAGGCAGCTTCCTGGAACCCCGGCTGGGCGGCAAACCTGCCCAGGTGATGATCCACGTCGCCGAAGGTGGTGTTGATCATGGTCAGCCGCTTGAACATGTGCGCGGCCGGCAGTTCGTTGGTCACGCCCATGCCGCCGTGGATCTGCACCGCCTCCTGGCCCACCGTGCGGGCGGCCTGCCCCACGCGCGCCTTGGCGGCGGACACGTAGCGGCGGCGCTGTTCCGGCGTCGCCTCCTCGAAGCGCGCCGCGGCCAGCAGCGTGATCGAGCGCGACTGCTCGGCGTGGATGAACATCTCGACCATGCGGTGCTGCAGCGCCTGGAAGCGCGCGATCGGCTGGCCGAACTGCTGGCGCGTCTTGGCGTATTCCAGCGTCGCGGCGTTGAGCGTGTCCATCACGCCTACTGCCTCGGCGCACAGCAGCACTGCGGCGTAGTCGGCCACCTGCTCGACCAGCGCGAAGCCCTTGCCGGCTTCGCCCAGCAATTGCGCGGGCGCATCCTGGAAGGTGATATCGGCGGCGCGCAGGTTGTCGATGGTGCGGTAGTCCCGGATGCTGACGCCCGCGCCCTTCGCATCGACCAGGAACAGCGAGATGCCATCCTGGTCGGCCTCGGCGCCGCTGCTGCGCGCCGACACGACCAGCCGGTCGGCCTGGCCGCCGTGCACCACCACGGTCTTGCGGCCGTTGAGCTTGCCGTCGCGGGCGGTGACGCGCACGTGGTTCAGCTCATAGCGCGCCTGCGGCTCGTTGAACGCCACCGCCAGCTTCAGCTCGCCGCCCGCCACCTGCTCCAGCAGCGCGTCCTGGCCGCCGGCCAGGCCCAGCGCGTAGGCGCCCGCCACGGTCGCCAGGTAGGGCTCGACGATCAGGCCGCGGCCCAGTTCCTGCTGCACCACCATCATGTCCAGGGCCTTGCCGGCAAAGCCGCCCTGCGCTTCCGGCACCGGCAGCGCGGTCAGGCCCAGTTCGGCCAGCGCGCCCCATGCGGTCTCGCCGTAGCCGGCGGTGCTCTCATAGTGCTTCTTGCGCTCTTCGAAACCGTAGTCCTTGTCGATGAAACGGCGCACGGCGTCGGCCAGCTGCTTCTGTTCGTCGCTGAGATTGAAGTTCATGATGCGTGTCTCCTCACAGCCCCAGAATCATCTGGCTGATGATGTTCTTCTGAATTTCGTTGGACCCGCCGTAGATGGAGGTCTTGCGATAGTTGAAGTAGTACGCGGCCAGCGGCGCGGCGTCGTCGTAGCCGGTCACGGCGTGCTCGGTCTCGCACTCCAGGTAGGCGGTGTCGAACGGCTGCGCGTACGGGCCGACGGCCTCGACCATCAGCTCGGTCAGCAACTGCTGGATCTCGGTGCCCTTGATCTTCAGCATCGAGGCCTCGGGGCCGGGGCCCTTGCCCGCGGCTTCGCTCGACACCACGCGCAGCACGGTGATCTCCAGTGCCATCAGCTCGATCTCGAGCGCGGCGACCTTGGCGCCGAACACCGGATCTTCCAGCAGCGGCTTGCCGTTCTTCTGCTGCTGGCGCGCCACGCGCTTCAGGAAGCCCAGCTCGCGCTTGGAATTGCCGACGCGGGCGATGCCGGTGCGCTCATGGCCGAGCAGGTACTTGGCGTAGGTCCAGCCCTTGTTTTCTTCGCCGACGCGGTTCTCGACCGGCACCTTGACGTTGTCGAAGAAGACTTCGTTCACCTCGTGCTCTTCGTCGAGCATGATGATCGGGCGCACGGTGATGCCCGGGGTCTTCATGTCGATCAGCAGGAACGAGATGCCCTCCTGCTTCTTGGCCTCGGGATCGGTGCGGACCAGGCAGAAGATCATGTCGGCGTGCTGGCCGAGCGTGGTCCAGGTCTTCTGGCCGTTGACGATGTAGTGCTTGCCGTCGGACGTCAGTTCCGCGCGGGTCTTCAGCGAGGCCAGGTCCGAACCCGAGCCCGGCTCCGAATAGCCCTGGCACCACCAGTCGGTGCAGTCCAGGATGCGCGGCAGGTAGTACGACTTCTGCTGCTCGTTGCCGTACTTCATGATCACCGGCGCGACCATGGCCACGCCGAACGGCAGCACGCCGGGCGCACCGACGCGGGCATTCTCCTCGTCCCAGATATGGCGCTGGGTGGCGTTCCAGCCGGTGCCGCCGTACTGCACCGGCCAGTGCGGCGCCGACCAGCCCTTGCCGGCGAGCAGCTTGTGCCAGCGCACCAGGTCATCGCGGTTCGGACGGCGGTGGTTGAGAATCTTGCTGCGGATGTCCGCCGGCAAGTTGGCTTCGAGCCAGCTACGCACTTCCTCGCGGAAGGCATCGTCGGACGCCGAGTAGTTGAGATCCATGCCCGTCTCCAGTGGTGCCGGCATGGCGCGGGCCGCCGGCGGTTTGTTCTGCCTGCGCGTCATGCGCCGACAGCAACGGGCACAGGACGCAATTCAGTGAGCCGTCTGCTTCAGCGCATCCGGCACCACGAGCGGAAAAGTCTCGATGCCCTCGTCGGCCAGCGCCTGCACCTCCTCCGGCGAGGCCGAACCGCGGATGCCGCGTTCCGGCGCCTCGTCATAGTGCATGCGCCTTGCCTCCTCGGCAAAGCGATCGCCAACGTCCTCGGTCTGCGCCAGCACCTGCTTCACTGCCTTCATATAGAGCGCTTGCAGTGTCACCGGTGCGGCAGCCGGCGGCGCCGGCCTGGCCTTGCCCTCGCGCGCGGTCGCGCCCGACAGGTTCAGGCGCGGCGCGCTGGGCAGCCGGGTCACGGCGTGGTCGCCACAGACCGGGCATTGGACGAGGTCACGCGAAATTTGCGACTGCGCCTCTTCCTCCGAGGCAAACCAGCCCTCGAAACGATGGTCATGCGCGCAGCGCAGGTCGAGCACCTTCATGATCTTTCCAGCCCGTCAAAAGCTATATTATCCGCGAATCCAAATTTTGTGAACGGTCGTGCTAAATTTTTTAGAACGACCGTTCGGAACTACGCTGCGGCGCCTCGCCGCGCCGGTCACCGTTGTGCCGAGCCGTACACCGGCATGGGCTGTTCGCCTGGCTGCCACGCGCCAGAGATCACTTTTTCGAGCCAGAACGCCCCGATGATGGTCTTTACGTCGGTGATGCGGCCGCTGCGCACCCAGTCTATAACCTGGCTGGCAGGCGCGATGAAGGTTTCCAGGAATTCGCCGTCATCGAGTTGCGCCTCGCCATGCGTCAGGTCGCGCGCGAGCAGGATGTCGATGAACTCGGTCGAATACGAAATGACGGGATGGATGCGCGTCAGGTAGTCCCAGCGCGCGGCGCGATAGCCGGTTTCCTCCAGCAGTTCGCGTTCGCCGCAGCGCTGCGCGCCCTCTTCGGGGTCGAGCTTGCCCGCGGGAAATTCCAGCATCACCTCGCCCACCGGGTAGCGGAACTGGCGTTCCATCAGCACGCTGCCGTCATCGAACAGCGGGATCATCATGACCGCGCCGGGATGGACCACGTACTCGCGCCCGGTCTGCTTGCCGTCGGGCAGCCTGACGATGTCCTGCTTGAGGGTAAGGAACTTGCCGCGATGGACCGTGGCCGACGCCACGCACACTTCCTTCAGTGCGTCGTCGCTCTCGTGGTTCGCGGACAGGCCGGCGGGAAGTGGGGTGCCGCGTTGGATCTTGTCGGTCATGGACGCTCCGGATCAGGCAGGGCCCGGCGCCGACAAGACCGGCTTCAGGCCGTGCGGTGTTTGACGAGGTATTGCCAGGTGAAGCCCGGGAAGGCAAACACCAGCATCATGCAGGCGGTGACGGCGTAGAACTGCCAGCCCTGCGTAAAAGTGCCGCCGAGGTTGGCTTCCACCGCGAAGCCGGCGGCACCCGCCACCCCGAACCAGACAATCAGTTCCAGCAGGCGCAGCCACAGCGGCTTGCGCGCCTGCCGCAGCGGGATCACCACGAACAGGCGCTGGTTCACGAACGGCAGGTTCGCACAGACCAGTGCCAGCAGGATGACAAACCAGCCGCTTGCGGAGGCGCTCATGTTGCGTGGCGGGTCAGGAGCCCAGGGTCGAGCGGATGGCCTGGTAGCACAGGTTCATCAGCGCGGCCGGGAACAGGCCCAGCAGGATCACCGCGGCGCCATTCACGCTCAGCATCGAGCGCAGGCCAAAGGTGGCTTCCAGTTGCTCTTCGCCGGCAGGGGCATCGAAGTACATCAGCTTGACGATGCGCAGGTAGTAGAACGCGCCGATCAGCGAGAACAGCACCGCCACCACCGCCAGCCAGGTCATGCCGGCCTTGACCACCGCGTCGAGCACGGCCAGCTTGGCATAGAAGCCCACCGTCGGCGGGATGCCCGCCAGCGAGAACATCATCACCAGCATCAGGAAGGCAAACCACGGGTTGCGGCGCGACATGCCCTTCAGGTCTTCCAGCGTCTCGGCCTCGAAGCCCTTGCTGGTGCGCAGCAGGATGATGCCGAAGGTGCCCAGCGTGGTCAGCAGGTAGGTCACCGAGTAGAACATGGCCGAGCTGTAGGCATCGGCGGCACCGTCGGCCTTGTTGGCGACCACGCCCGAGAGCAGGCCGAGCAGCACGAAGCCCATGTGCGAGATGGTCGAGTACGCCAGCATCCGCTTCAGGTTGCTCTGCACGATCGCGGTCAGGTTGCCGATCGCCAGCGAGATGATCGACAGCACCACCAGCATCATCTGCCAGTCGCTGGCCAGCGGCAGCAGGCCTTCCACCAGCACGCGGATGAACAGCGCGAACGCCGCCACCTTCGGGCCGCCGGCGATCAGCAGCGTCACCGCGGTCGGCGAGCCCTGGTAGATGTCCGGAATCCACATGTGGAACGGCGCGGCGCCCAGCTTGAACGACAGGCCGGCGACGATGAAGACCACGCCGAAGGCCAGCATGGTGGTGTTGATGCGGCCGGACTCGACCGCGCGGAACACCTCGCCCAGGTTCAGCGAACCGGTGGCGCCGTACATCATCGAGATGCCATACAGCAGGAAGCCCGAAGCCAGCGCGCCCAGCACGAAGTACTTCATGGCGGACTCGGAGGTCACGCGCGACTCGCGGCGCAGGGCCACCAGCGCGTACGACGACAGCGACAGCAGCTCCAGGCCCAGGTACAGGGTCAGGAAGTTGTTGCCGGTGATCATCACGATCTGGCCGCCCAGCGTGAACAGCGCCAGCATGTAGAACTCGCCGGCGAACATGTCGCGCTCGGCCAGGTAGCGGCGCGTATAGACCAGCGTGACGAACAGGCCGGCGGCGCAGAACGCCGACAGCACGTTGGCCATCGGGTCGATCACGACCAGGTTGGCGAACGCATAGTGCGTCTCGCCGGTGGCGGCGTTCATGCCGAACCAGGCGGTCAGCACCAGCGTGGTCAGCAGCGACAGCGGATAGGCCACGCTCTGCTTGCCCTTGCCGCGGGCCAGGTCGATCCAGTTGATCGCGGCGATGGCGATCGCCAGGAAGATGATCGGCGCCACGGGGGCGAGTGTCGAGGACGGTTGCATGTTGATATCTCTCCCCGATTACAGCTTCGACTGCGCCGCGTGCTGCAGCAGGTTGACCACGGACGGGTGCATCACGTCGGTAAAGGGCTTCGGGTGCAGGCCCATGTACAGCGTCATGATGGCCAGCAGGCCGAGCATGACGAACTCACGCTTGTTCAGGTCGACCAGCTCGCGCACGTGCTGGTGCACGACGTCGCCGAAGATCACGCGCTTGACCATCCACAGCGAATAGGCAGCGCCGAAGATCAGGGCGGTAGCAGCCAGCAGGCCGATCCAGAAGTTGAACTTGACGGCACCCAGGATCACCATGAATTCACCGACGAAGCCCGAGGTGGCCGGCAGGCCGCAGTTGGCCATCGCGAAGAACACCGACAGCGCGGCGAACTTGGGCATGGTGTTGACCACGCCGCCGTAGTCGGCGATCTGGCGCGAGTGCACGCGGTCATACAGCACGCCGATGCAAAGGAACATGGCGCCCGAGATAAAGCCGTGCGAGATCATCTGGATGATGCCGCCTTCGACGCCGATGTCGCTGAAGATGAAGAAGCCCAGCGTGACGAAGCCCATGTGGGCGATCGACGAGTACGCCACCAGCTTCTTCATGTCGGCCTGCACCAGCGCCACCAGGCCGATGTAGATCACCGCGATCAGCGAGATCGTGATGATAAACGGGGCCAGGTAGTGGCTCGCGTCAGGCGCGATCGGCAGCGAGAAGCGCAGGAAGCCGTAGGCACCCAGCTTCAGCATGATGGCGGCCAGCACCACCGACCCGCCGGTCGGCGCTTCCACGTGGGCGTCGGGCAGCCAGGTATGCACCGGCCACATCGGCACCTTGACCGCAAAGGCGACGAAGAAGGCAATGAAGATCGCGATCTGCTCGTTCATCGACAACTTGGCCTGGTGCCACTGCAGGATGTCGAACGTGCCGGTCTTGTTGTACAGGTACAGCAGCGCGACCAGCGTCAGCAGCGAGCCCAGCAGCGTGTACAGGAAGAACTTGAAGGCCGCATACACACGGTTCGGACCGCCCCAGACGCCGATGATGATGTACATCGGGATCAGCGTGGCTTCGAAGAACACGTAGAACAGCATGCCGTCGAGCGCGCAGAACACGCCGACCATCAGGCCCGACAGGATCAGGAACGAGGCCATGTACTCGGCGACCCGCTCGGTGATCACTTCCCAGGCGGAGATCACCACGATCACCGTGATGAAGGCGGTCAGCACCACGAACCACATCGACAGGCCGTCGACGCCCAGCAGGTAGTGGATGTTGAAGCGTTCGATCCAGCTCGCCTTTTCGACGAACTGCATCGCCGCGGTGGCGCGGTCGAAGTTGAACACCAGCGGCAGCGTGACGACGAAGCTGGCGATCGAGCCGAACAGCGACATCCACCGCACGAAGCCGGGGCTGCGGTCCGAGCCGAAGGCGAGGATCAGCAGGCCGAAAAAGACAGGCAGCCAGATTGAGAAAGACAGAACCATTTCTATGTTTTCCTTACTTGGTGCCTATCACTTGGTGCCGATCACGCCCGTGATCGTCAGCGTCAGCAGCACCAGCATGCCGACGATCATCGCAAATGCGTAGTGGTAGATATAGCCCGACTGCAGGTAGCGGCTGGCCGAAGCAAACGATGCCACCACGCGCGCCGCGCCGTTGACGAACAGGCCGTCGATCAGGCTCTGGTCGCCGCCCTTCCACAGGCCGGTACCAAGCAGGCGTGCGCCGCGGGCGAATACGGCCTGGTTGATGGCGTCCATGTAGTACTTGTTGTCCAGCAGCTTGTACAGGCCCGAGAAGCGATTGGCGATGGCTTCGGGAATATCCGGGCGCTTCATGTAGAAGAACCAGGACAGCACCACGCCGGCGATGGCCAGCCACAGCACGGGCGTGGTCAGCGAGTGCTGCGCCATCGCCACCCAGCCGTGGAACGCTTCCTTCAGCTCGGCCATGGCGTGGTGGTTCTCGCCGACGAAGATCACTTCCTTGAAGGCGATGCCGTTCTTGAAGAAGTTGCCGAACAGCATCGGCTCGATCGCGATGGCGCCGATGATCACCGACGGGATCGCCAGCAGCACCAGCGGCAGCGTCACCACCCACGGCGACTCGTGCGGTTTCTCGCCGGCAGCCAGGCCATGGTGATGGTCGTGCGAGACTTCCTCGTCCTCGTGGTCGCCCTCATGGTGCTGGTGCGCATGGTTCTGGCCCCAGCGCTCCTTGCCGTGGAAGACCAGGAAGTACATGCGGAACGAGTAGAACGCGGTCACGAACACGCCGGCCAGCACGGCGAAGTAGGCAAAGCCCGAACCGGCGATGTGCGACTCGGCCACGGCCTCGATGATCGAGTCCTTGGAGTAGAAGCCCGCGAAGAACGGCGTGCCGATCAGCGCCAGCGAACCCACCAGCGAGGTGATCCAGGTGATCGGCATGTACTTGCGCAGGCCGCCCATGTTGCGGATGTCCTGGTCGTGGTGCATGCCGATGATGACCGAGCCCGCGCCCAGGAACAGCAGTGCCTTGAAGAAGGCGTGCGTCATCAGGTGGAACACCGCCACCGAGTAGGCCGAGGCGCCCAGCGCGACGGTCATGTAGCCCAGCTGCGACAGCGTCGAGTACGCGACCACGCGCTTGATGTCGTTCTGGATGATGCCCAGGAAGCCCATGAACAGCGCGGTGATGGCGCCAATCACCAGCACGAACGACAGCGCGGCGTCCGACAGCTCGAACAGCGGCGACATGCGCGCGACCATGAAGATGCCGGCCGTCACCATCGTTGCCGCGTGGATCAGTGCAGAAATCGGGGTCGGGCCTTCCATCGAATCAGGCAGCCAGACGTGCAGCGGGAACTGCGCCGACTTGCCCATCGCGCCGATGAACAGGCAGATGCACGCGACCGTGATCATCATCCAGTCGGTGCCCGGGAAAACCACGGTAGCCAGCTGGTCGCGCGCGGCGAATACTTCGGTGTAGTTCATGCTGCCGCTGTAGGCCAGCAGCAGGCCGATGCCCAGGATAAAGCCGAAGTCACCGACACGGTTGACCAGGAACGCCTTCAGGTTGGCGAAGATCGCGGTCGGGCGCGTGTACCAGAAGCCGATCAGCAGGTACGACACCAGGCCCACCGCTTCCCAGCCGAAGAACAGCTGCAGGAAGTTGTTGCTCATCACCAGCATCAGCATCGAGAAGGTGAACAGCGAGATGTAGGCAAAGAAGCGGTTGTAGCCGGGATCCCCGTCCATGTAGCCGACGGTGTAGATATGCACCATCAGCGAGACGAAGGTCACCACGACCATCATCATCGCGGTCAGCGAGTCGACCAGGAAGCCGACCTCCATCTTCAGGTCGCCGATGGCCATCCACTCGTACACGGTGCCGTTGTAGCCGGCGCCGTTCATCACGTCGAGCAGCACCATCACCGACAGCCCGAAGGAAATGGCCACGCCCAGGATGGTCGAGGTGTGGGCCACGATCCGGCCGCCGCGCGACTCCGAGGAAAACAGGCCAAAAAACTTGGTACCGAACAGGCCGGCGATCGCTGAGCCGGCTAGCGGCGCCAGCGCAATCGCGAGCAGCAGGTTGGGGTTGAGCGTGGTTGCCATAGGACGCTTAGTGGTGTGCGGTCGGAGAGTCTTGGTTATCTGCGTAGTACGGCACGGATCAGTACTTCAGGGTGTCCATGTCGTCCACGTTGATCGTATCCAGGTTGCGGAACAGCACCACCAGGATTGCCAGACCGATTGCCGACTCGGCGGCGGCCACCGTAAGGATGAAGAAAACGAAAACCTGACCAGCCAGGTCGCCCAGGTAATGCGAGAAGGCGACGAAGTTGATGTTCACCGCGAGCAGCATCAGTTCGATCGCCATCAGCAGCACGATCACGTTCTTGCGGTTCAGGAAGATGCCGACGATGCTGATCGCAAACAGGATCGCACCGAGCACGAGGAAGTGGGCGAGAGAGAGCACAGCGTTTCTCCGGGCTTTAGTTCTTATTGGCGGCAGCCGCGGCTTCCGTCTGCGGGTTCTGGGCTTCGGCCTGCATCGGCACCAGGCGCACGCGTTCGTCGCGGCGCGTACGCAGCTGCGCCGACACGTCCTGGGCCTTGGTGTCCTTGCGGCGGCGCAGGGTCAGCGCGACCGCGGCGATGATCGCCACCAGCAGGATGATGCCGGCCACTTCAAAGGCGTAGATGTAGTCGGTGTAGATCAGCTTGCCGAGCGCGGCGGTGTTCGAGTACCCCGGTTCCTGCGAACCGCTGGCCACCACCGGCGCGGTGGTGCCGATGAAGTTGCGCACCAGCACGATCGCCATCTCGGCGATGATCAGCGCACCCACGATCGAGGCCATCGGCACGTAGGTCCAGAAGTCGCGGCGCAGGTGCTCGATGTCGATATCGATCATCATCACCACGAACAGGAACAGCACCATCACCGCGCCGACATAGACCAGCACCAGCAGGATGGCGAGGAATTCCGCCTTGAGCAGCATCCAGATCGCGGCGGCCGTGAAGAACGACAGCACGAGGAACAGTGCGGAATGCACCGGGTTCTTCGCAGTGATGACTTTCAGTGCGGAGAGCACCAGCACCAGCGCAAAGACATAGAAGATGGTGGTCGTGAGTTCCATGGTTCCTATCGGATCCTCTCAGGGCCGTCCGGCACAGGCCTTCCCCTTCGGGTGGCCCGCTCCCGCGGCATCCTTGCTTTGGCCCCTCGCATTGAAGGGACCGTATTCAAATTCGGTGGCAGAAGCGGCCAGGTGAGTTACGGGTGGCCGCCCTGCCGTTTGGCGCGTGCGCCGGTCAGCGATACTTGGCGTCGGCAGCCTTGGCCGCCGCGATCTGCGGCTCGTAGCGGTCGCCCACTGCCAGCAGCATGTCCTTGGTGAAGTACAGGTCGCCGCGCTTCTCGCCGTGGTATTCCAGGATCTGCGTTTCCACGATGGCGTCGACCGGGCAGGCCTCTTCGCAGAAACCGCAGAAGATGCACTTGGTCAGGTCGATGTCGTAGCGGGTGGTACGGCGCGTGCCGTCGTTGCGCACGTCCGACTCGATGGTGATGGCCAGCGCCGGGCACACCGCCTCGCACAGCTTGCAGGCAATGCAGCGCTCTTCGCCATTCGGATAGCGGCGCAGCGCGTGCAGGCCACGGAAGCGCGGCGAGATCGGCGTTTTCTCTTCCGGGAACTGGACGGTGACCTTGCGCGCGAAGAGATAGCGGCCGGTCAGCGCCATGCCCTTGAAGAGTTCCTTCAGGAGCAGGCTGTTGAAGAAGTCCTTGATGGCGAGCAGCATGACGATTGCTTCCTAGTATTTCCGCGCGGTGCGCGCTGCCGCATTGCAGCGCCGCACCGTCGCTTGGCTGTTCAGTGCCAGATGTTCCACGGCGACTTGATCCAGATCGCCACGATGATCAGCCACACCACGGTCAGCGGAATGAACACCTTCCAGCCCAGGCGCATGATCTGGTCATAGCGGTAGCGCGGGAACGAGGCACGGATCCAGATAAAGACCGACAGCAGCAGGAAAACCTTGACCAGCAGCCAGAAGAAGCCGGGGACCGCGTTGGTGACCACGCTCGAGAACGGAGGCGCCCAGCCGCCCAGGAACATCAGCGCGGTCATGGCCGAGATGATGATCATGTTGATGTACTCGGCCAGGAAGAACAGCGCGAAGCCCATGCCCGAATACTCGATCATGTGGCCGGCCACGATTTCCGATTCGCCTTCCACCACGTCGAACGGGTGGCGGTTGGTTTCGGCCACGCCCGAGATGAAGTAGACGCCGAACATCGGCAGCAGCGGCAGCCAGTTCCACGACAGGATGTTGATGCCCATGTCGGCGAAGTAGCCCGTGTTCTGGCCGTTGACGATGGCCGACAGGTTCAGGCTGCCGGCAACCATCAGCACCGTCACCAGCGCAAAGCCCATGGCGATTTCATACGACACCATCTGTGCCGCGGCACGCATGGCGCCGATAAAGGCGTACTTGGAGTTCGAGGCCCAGCCGGCCAGGATCACGCCGTAGACGCCGACCGAGCTGATCGCCATCACGTACAGCAGGCCGGCGTTGACGTCCGCCATCACCACTTCGGCCTGGAACGGAATCACGGCCCAGACCGCAACGGCAGGCATCAGCACCATCAGCGGCGCGATCAGGTACATGCCGCGGCTGACCTGCGTCGGCATCATGACTTCCTTGAGCAGCAGCTTCAGCACGTCGGCGATCGGCTGCAGCAGGCCCAGCGGGCCGACGCGGTTCGGGCCCAGACGCACGTGCATCCAGCCGATCAGCTTGCGCTCCCACAGGATCAGGTAAGCCACGCACAGCAGCAGCGGCACCACGATCAGCACGGCGCGGATCAGGATCCACAGCGGCGTCCAGTACGCGCCCAGTACGCCCTGCCCTTGCGAGGTAATCCAGTCAATCATGTCTTCTTCTCGCTCTTGTTCTTACGCCGTGACGGCGGCGCCGGTGTTGGCCGGAGCCAGGTCGATGGCCTTCTCTACGGTGACCGTGCCGAACATGCCGCCCAGGCCGATGGCCGCCGGCGTTGCCGCCGGCACGCGCACGGTGTTGGCCGGCAGCGTGGCTTCGAGCACGGCCGGCAGCACCACGCTGCCCTGCCCTTGCGTGACGCGGACCGGGTCGCCCGACTGGATGCCCAAGCGGGCAAACAGCTCGGCCGGCAGCGCGATCTGCATGGCGCGGCGCGCGGCGGCGGTCAGCTGCAGCGAGTCGGCGCGGCGCACGATCGGGTCGGCGTGGTAGATCGGCACGTCGGCGATGCGTTCGATGCCGTTGGCGGCAGCGGCGGCAACGCGGATAGGCGCCTCGGTGGCGTTATCCAGCTGTCCCTCGACCGGGGCCGACAGCGCTTCGGCACGGACCGACTCGGCGGTTTCGTAGTCGAATCCGGCGACGTCCAGCAGGTTGCCCAGCACGCGCAGCACCTTCCAGCCCGGGCGCGACTCACCCAGTGCGCGAACCACGCCGTTGAAGCTCTGTGCCTTGCCTTCGCAGTTGACGAAGGTGCCCGAAGTTTCGGTGAACGGCGCTACCGGCAGGATCACGTCGGCGTACTGCATGGCAGCTTCCGAACGGAACGGCGACAGCACCACCACCGTGTTGGCCTGCGACAGCGCAGCCAGGGCCTTGCCCGGATCGGCGGTGTCGAATTCCGGCTCGGTGTTCAGCAGGATGTAGGCCTTGCGCGGCGTGTCCAGCATTGCCTGCGCGTTGGCGCCGCCTTGCTTCGGCAGCGCGCCGGCGATGTAGCCGCCGACGGTGTTGGCCGCTTCGGTCAGGAAGCCCAGCGTCGCGCCGGTCTCGGTGGCGATCCACTGTGCCAGCGCATGCAGCGCCGAGAACTGCGGATGACGCACCGCCTCGTTGCCGAGGAACACGGCACGGCGCTCGCCTTGCAGCAGCGCTTCTGCCGTCTTGGCGGCAACCTCGCCACCATCGAAGCCATCGGTGCCGGCCGGCGCGGCAATGCCCTTGGCGGCGGCCACGGCACGGGCCACGCCGGCGAGTGCGGCGGTCCAGCCGGACGGCGCCACGTCGATGCGGGTCGCGGGCATCAGCAGGTCTTCACCGCCAGCACCCAGCACGGCCACGCGGGCGCCCTTCTTGGTCGCCTGGCGCAGGCGCGAGGCCAGCAGCGGATGGTCCTTGCGCAGCGACGAGCCGATCACCAGCACGCGCTGCAGCGCGGTGACGTCGGCCACCGGCAGGCCCAGCCACGGCGCGCCCTTCAGCGCGCCCGAGAAGTCTGACTGGCGCAGGCGGAAGTCGACGTTGTCGCTGCCCAGGCCGCGCACCAGCTTGCCCAGCAGGAACAGTTCTTCCAGCGTGCTGTGCGGGCTGGCCAGCGCGGCGATCTGGTCGGCGCCATGCTCGCGCTTGATGCCGGCCAGGCCATTGGCCACGTATTCCAGCGCGGTCTGCCAGTCGGTTTCCATCCATTCGCCGCCTTGCTTGAGCAACGGGCGGGTCAGGCGGTCGGCGCTGTTCAGGCCTTCATACGAGAAGCGGTCCTTGTCGGAGATCCAGCACTCGTTGATGTCTTCGTTTTCCAGCGGCAGCACGCGCATCACGCGCTGGTTCTTGGTCTGGACCACCAGGTTCGCGCCCAGGCCGTCGTGCGGCGACACCGACTTGCGGCGGGCCAGTTCCCAGGTCCGGGCCGAGTAGCGGAACGGCTTGCTGGTCAGCGCCCCGACCGGACACAGGTCGATCATGTTGCCCGACAGTTCCGAGTCGACGGTCTTGCCAACGAAGGTGGTGATTTCCGAGTGCTCGCCGCGGCCCAGCATGCCCAGCTCCATCACGCCGGCCACTTCCTGGCCGAAGCGCACGCAGCGGGTGCAATGGATGCAACGGGTCATCTCCTCCATGGAGATCAGCGGGCCCACGTTCTTGTGGAACACCACGCGCTTCTCTTCCTTGTAGCGCGACTCCGAGGCACCGTAGCCCACGGCCAGGTCCTGCAGCTGGCACTCGCCGCCCTGATCGCAGATCGGGCAATCCAGCGGGTGGTTGATCAGCAGGAATTCCATCACGGACTTCTGCGCCTTGACCGCCTTCTCCGAATTGGTGAAGACCTTCATGCCGGGGGTCACCGGCGTGGCGCAGGCAGGCAGCGCCTTCGGGGCCTTCTCGACCTCGACCAGGCACATGCGGCAGTTGGCCGCGATGGACAATTTGCGGTGGTAGCAGAAGTGCGGGATGTAGGTGCCCAGCTTGCGGGCCGCTTCCATCACCAGGCTGCCCTCAGCAACCTCAACCTTCTTGCCGTCGATCTCTAGTTCAACCATGTTCTGCCACGCTTAGATGTAGGCCGGAACCATGCACTGCTTGTGTTCGACGTGATATTCGAACTCTTTCCAGTAGTGCTTGAGCATGCCGCGGACCGGCATCGCCGCGGCATCGCCGAGCGCGCAGATGGTGCGGCCCATGATGTTTTCCGCGACGTTGTTGAGCAGGTCCAGGTCTTCCTGGCGCCCTTCTCCGTGTTCGATGCGATTGACCATGCGGTACAGCCAGCCGGTGCCTTCGCGGCACGGCGTGCACTGCCCGCACGATTCCTCAAAGTAGAAGTACGACAGGCGCAGCAGCGAGCGGACCATGCAGCGCGTCTCGTCCATCACGATCACCGCGCCCGAGCCCAGCATCGAGCCGGCCTTGGCGATCGAGTCGTAGTCCATGTCGGATGCCATCATCAGGTCGCCCGGCACCACCGGCGCGGACGACCCCCCCGGGATCACCGCCTTGATGCGCTTGCCGCCGCGCATGCCGCCAGCCAGTTCCAGCAGCTTGGCGAACGGCGTGCCCAGCGGGATCTCGTAGTTGCCGGGGCGCTCGACGTCGCCCGAGATCGAGAAGATCTTGGTGCCGCCGTTGTTCGGCTTGCCCATCTTCAGATAGTTCTCGGGGCCGACGGCCAGCAGGAACGGCACCGCGGCGAAGGTCTCGGTGTTGTTGATGGTGGTCGGCTTGCCGTACAGGCCGAAGCTGGCCGGGAACGGCGGCTTGAAGCGCGGCTGGCCCTTCTTGCCTTCCAGCGATTCCAGCAGCGCGGTTTCCTCGCCGCAGATGTAGGCGCCGTAGCCGTGGTGGGCGTGCAGCTGGAAGCTGAAGCCCGAGCCCAGGATGTTGTCGCCCAGGAAGCCGGCCGCACGCGCCTCTTCGAGGGCTTCCTCGAAGATCTTGTACTCGTTCCAGATCTCGCCGTGGATGTAGTTGTAGCCCACGGTGATGCCCATCGCGTACGCGCCGATGGCCATGCCCTCGATCAGCGAATGCGGGTTGTAGCGAATGATGTCGCGGTCCTTGAACGTGCCGGGCTCGCCTTCATCGGTATTGCAGACCAGGTATTTCTGACCCGGGAACGTGCGCGGCATGAAGCTCCACTTCAGGCCGGTCGGGAAGCCCGCGCCGCCGCGGCCACGCAGGCCCGAGGCCTTGACGTCGGCGATCACCTGCTCGGGCGGGATCTTCTCGGTCAGGATGCGCTTCAGTTGCTGGTAGCCGCCACGCTTGACGTAGTCTTCCAGGTGCCAATTCTTGCCGTCCAGGCCGGCCAGGATCAGCGGCTGGATATGGCGGTCGTGCAGACTGGTCATGTTACTTGCCCCCCTTGGCCGCTTCGCTCTTGAGCTCGTCGACAAGCGCGTCGAGCTTGTCGTCGCTCATGAAGCTGCACATGCGGGTGTTGTTGACGATCATCACCGGCGCATCGCCGCAAGCGCCCATGCACTCGCCCTCTTTCAGGGTGAAGCAGCCGTCAGCGGTGGTCTCGTTGTAGTCGATCCCGAGCTTGCGCTTCAGGTACTCGCCAGCCCGCTCGCCGCCCGACAGGGCGCACGGCAGGTTGGTGCAGACGGCGAGCTTGAATTTGCCCACCGGCTTGGTGTCGTACATGTTGTAGAAGGTCGCCACCTCTTCCACCCACACGGGCGGCATCTCGAGGTAGCTGGCGACGAACTGCATGACTTCGGGGGAAACCCAGCCCACCTCGCCCTGTGCCACGGCAAGCGCCGCCATCACGGCCGACTGCTTCTGGTCGGCCGGATACTTCGCGATCGCGCGATCGATTTCCTTGAGAGCTTCTGCTGATAGCATGGTCATTGCAGTAAAACGGCGGAGGCAGCGCCACTGGGCGTCCATCCGCAGGTTTGCAGCCGTCGCTGCCGTTCCGCCGGCGGGCCTTAGGCCTTGCCGGTCCGCCGCGGGTCTTCCGGGCCGCTCCGCTCGGCAGAGCACCTCGGAAAGCGCCCGGATCGTCGTCCGGGCCGGCGGTCCGTGATTAGCGGTCGATCTCGCCGAAGACGATGTCTTGCGTGCCGATGATCGTTACCGCGTCAGCAATCATGTGTCCCTTGGCCATTTCGTCCAGCGCGGCCAGGTGCGGGAAGCCAGGCGCACGGATCTTCAGGCGGTACGGCTTGTTCGCGCCGTCCGAGATCGCGTAGATGCCAAACTCGCCCTTCGGGTGTTCCACCGCTGCATACGCTTCGCCTTCGGGCACGTGCATGCCTTCGGTGAACAGCTTGAAGTGGTGGATCAGTTCTTCCATGTTGGACTTCATGTCCACGCGCGAGGGCGGCGCCACCTTGTGGTTATCGGTGATCACCGGGCCCGGATTGCGGCGCAGCCATTCGATGCACTGCCTGATGATGCGGTTGGACTGGCGCATCTCTTCCACGCGCACCAGGTAACGCGCGTAGCAATCGCCGCCCACGCCCACCGGGATGTCGAAGTCCAGCTTGTCGTACACCTCGTACGGCTGCTTCTTGCGCAAGTCCCACTCGATGCCCGAGCCGCGCAGCATCGGGCCGGTAAAGCCCATCTGCAGCGCGCGTTCCGGACTGACCACGCCGATGTCCACCAGGCGCTGCTTCCAGATCCGATTGTCGGTCAGCAGCGTCTCGTACTCGTCGACGTACTTCGGGAAGCGGTTGGTGAAGTCCTCGATGAAGTCCAGCAGCGAGCCCGAACGCGCTTCGTTCATGGCCTTGATGGCACGCTCGTTGTGGATCTTCGAGGCGCGATATTGCGGCATCGTGTCAGGCAGGTCGCGGTAGACGCCGCCCGGACGATAGTAGGCCGCGTGCATGCGCGCGCCCGACACCGCCTCGTACATGTCGAACAGGTCTTCGCGCTCGCGGAAGGCGTACAGGAACACCGCCATCGCGCCCACGTCGAGAGCGTGCGCACCGATCCACATCAGGTGGTTCATGATGCGGGTGATCTCGTCGAACATCACGCGGATGTACTGCGCGCGGACCGGCACTTCGACGTCCAGCAGGCGCTCGATCGCCATCACGTAGGCGTGCTCGTTGACCATCATCGACACGTAGTCGAGACGGTCCATGTAGGGCACGCTCTGGATCCAGGACTTCTGTTCGGCCAGCTTCTCGGTGGCACGGTGCAGCAGGCCGATATGCGGGTCGGCGCGCTGGATGACTTCGCCGTCCAGTTCCAGCACCAGGCGCAGCACGCCGTGCGCGGCCGGATGCTGCGGGCCGAAGTTCAGGGTGTAATTCTTGATGTCTGCCATGGCGCGTTCTCAGTGCTCCAAACCGCCGTACTTGTCCTCGCGGATCACGCGCGGCGTGATTTCGCGCGGCTCGATCGTGACCGGCTGGTAGATGACCCGCTTCTGTTCGGGGTCGTAGCGCATCTCGACGTAGCCGGAGACCGGGAAATCCTTGCGGAACGGATGGCCGACGAAACCGTAGTCGGTCAGGATGCGGCGCAGGTCCGGATGGCCGTCAAACACGATGCCGTAGAAATCGAAGGCTTCGCGCTCGAACCAGTTCACCGAGTTCCACACGTCGATCAGGCTGGCCACCACCGGGAAATCATCTTCCGGAGCGAACACGCGCAGGCGCAGGCGCCAGTTGTGGGTAACCGACAGCAGATGCGAGACGGCGGCAAAGCGCGGGCCGTCCCAGGCGCCGTCGCCGAATTCGGAATAGTCGACGCCGCACAGGTCGATCAGCTGCTCGAAGCGCAGCGAGGGATCGTCGCGCAGGATTCGGGCGGCTTCCAGGTAGTCGCCGGCCTTGACGATCAGCGTCAGTTCGCCGGTCGCCTCGATCAGTTTCTGCACGCGCTTGCCGAGAGCCTTCTCGAGCGCGGCCTTCAGGATGTCGAGCTTCGCCATTTCAGCCCTTGCGCGCGATGGTGTTGGTACGCTTGATCTTGTTCTGCAGCTGGATCACGCCGTAGATCAGCGCCTCGGCCGTCGGCGGGCAGCCCGGCACGTAGATATCCACCGGCACGATACGGTCGCAGCCACGCACCACCGAGTACGAATAGTGGTAGTAGCCGCCACCGTTGGCGCACGAGCCCATCGAGATCACCCAGCGCGGTTCCGCCATCTGGTCGTAGACCTTGCGCAGCGCGGGGGCCATCTTGTTGCACAGCGTGCCGGCCACGATCATCACGTCCGACTGGCGCGGCGACGGGCGGAACACCACGCCGAAGCGGTCCAGGTCGTAGCGCGCGGCGCCGGCATGCATCATTTCCACGGCACAGCAGGCCAGGCCGAAGGTCATCGGCCACAGCGACCCGGTGCGGGTCCAATTGATCAGCTTGTCAGCGGTAGTCGTGACGAAGCCTTCGTTGAGAACGCCTTCGATTGCCATTTCACATCACTCCCAATCGAGCGCGCCCTTTTTCCAGATGTAGACGAAGCCCACGATGAATTCCAGCAGAAACACGCCCATGGCGATGAAACCCGGCCAGCCGATATCCCTCAGGGCAACACCCCACGGAAACAGGAAGGCGGTTTCGAGATCGAACAGGATAAACAGGATGGCGATGAGGTAGTAGCGCACGTCGAACTTCATGCGCGCGTCCTCGAACGCTTCGAAGCCGCACTCGTACGGAGACAGCTTCGCGGGATCGGGCTTGTTCGGACCGAGGATCCGACCGATCGACATCAGTGCCACGCCAAGCACGACACCGAAGATGATGAAGATGAGAACGGGGAAGTAGGCTTCGAGATTCAAGGTACGGCCAGCCTTATCTGGAATGTTGTCAACAGCACCAGCTGAAGCGGCGTCCTGTTGCCCACCCCAGGCGCTAAGCCATGAGAATCACGGCGCGCCGCCTTGCGGACTGCCGGAGCCCCATGCGCGGGTGCATTGCCCGGCCAGGGACTCCGATCAAGTTGTTTGGTGCCGACGGCGAGACTCGAACTCGCACAGCTTTCGCCACTACCCCCTCAAGATAGCGTGTCTACCAATTTCACCACGTCGGCTGGGGGAGAAACAATATTGCCTGGCGCCGGGTTTTGAGGCCCTTCAGGTCCGTTACAAAGGCTTTCGTCTTTGCGCGGAACCCATCGCTGGGGAATCGTTTCAAGCCTTGCATTCTAACCCAAATTTCTTGCTTTGTTCAACGCACAACTGCAAAAAAACTCAGGAATCCGCCGCAAGGCAAACGGATTATTTCGGTACAGCGGGGGCTGCGGGCGCAGAAGCGTCTGCAGCAGCAGCCGGGGCTGCGGCCGGGGCCGATGCGCCTGCCGTGGCGGGCGCCGAGGCCGGGGCGGCGCCCATCACACCCAGCGACGCAGCGGGCTTGTAGTTGCCCAGCAGCGTCAGCGCCAGCGTGCAGACGAAGAACAGCGTGGCCAGCACGGCGGTGGTGCGCGACAGGAAGTTTGCCGAGCCGGTGGCGCCGAACAGGCTGCCGGAGGCGCCCGAGCCGAAGGCCGCGCCCACATCGGCGCCCTTGCCATGCTGGATCAGCACCAGGCCGATTACGCCCAGCGCCGACAACACCTGCAGCACCACCAACAAAGTCTTGAAGATTGCCATTTGATTTAAATAAGCTTACTTGCCTGATCGGTCGATCGGAACGGCCGGCATTCAGGCGTTGCCGATCGCGAGAAAATCTTCCGACTTGAGCGAGGCGCCGCCGATCAGGCCCCCGTCGATATCGGTCATCGAAAACAGTTCGGCCGCATTGTCGGGCTTGACGCTGCCGCCGTACAAGATTGCCATGCGCCCGGCCACGCCCGCATCGCGCGCGGCAACCTGGCCGCGCAGGAAGGCATGCACCGCCTGCGCCTGCGCGCTGGTGGCGGTCTTGCCGGTGCCGATGGCCCACACCGGCTCATAGGCCAGCACCACGCGGCCCAGCTGTTCCACAGTCAGCGCTTCGAGCACCGCCTGCAGCTGCCGGCCGACCACGGCCTCGGTCTCGCCCGCTTCGCGCTGTGCCAGGGTCTCGCCCACGCAAACCACCGGGACGATGCCGAACTCGAGCGCCCGCAGCGCCTTGGCCGCGACGGCCTGGTCGGTCTCGCCATGGTAGGTGCGGCGCTCGGAGTGACCCACCAGCACGTAGCTGCAGCCGAACTCGCCCAGCATGGACGCCGCCACTTCGCCGGTGAAGGCGCCGCGCGCCTCCGCCGACACGTCCTGTGCACCCCAGGCCACCTTGGAGCCATTCAGCAACGCCTGGCATTGTGCAAGATAGGGGAACGGCGCGCAGACCGCCAGCGTCGCGCCGGTCACACCAGCGCCAGCCTGGATGGCTTCCAGCAGTGCCGCGTTGGCAGCCAGGCTGCCGTGCATCTTCCAATTGCCGATGACGAGCTTTTGTCTCACGAGGTGCCCCTCCCAAATCAAACCCGCTATTGTAGCGTGTGGCAGGGGCAAGGCGCTATGCCCGCCGATTTACCAGGTCAGCACGATCTTGCCGATATGTTCGCTCGACTCCATCAGGCGGTGCGCGTCGGCGGCTTGCGCGGCCGGGAACACCTGGTGGATCACCGGCTTGATCTTGCCGCCGGCCAGCAGCGGCCACACCTGCTCGTGCAGTGCTGCGGCGATCTTGCCCTTGAACGACGCCGGGCGCGGACGCAGCGTCGAGCCAGTCACGGTGATGCGCCGGCGCAAGATGTCGCCCAGCGGAATCTCGGCCTTGGCGCCGCCCAGCAGCGCGATGATGACGATGCGGCCGTCGTCGGCAATGCACTTGAGCTCGCGCGCCAGGTAGGGGCCGGCAACCATGTCGAGGATCACGTCGACGCCCTTGCCGCCGGTCAGCGCGGCCACCTCGGCAACAAAGTCCTGGGTCTTGTAGTTGATGGCGCGATCGGCGCCGAGGTCTTCGCAGGCCTTGCACTTTTCGTCGGTGCCGGCGGTGACGAATACCTTGAAGCCCAGCGCCTTGGCGATCTGGATCGCGGTGGTGCCGATGCCGCTGGAGCCGCCCTGGATCAGCAGCGTTTCATCCTTGCCGCGCGGACCCTGGCCCAGGTAGCCGCGATCGAACACATTGCTCCACACCGTGAAGAAGGTTTCCGGCAGCGCCGCAGCCTCGATGTCGCTCAGGCCATCCGGGGCCGGCAAGACCTGCGCCAGCGGCGCGGTGCACAGCTGTGCGTAGCCGCCGCCCTGCACCAGCGCGCAGACGCGGTCGCCCAGCTTGAGGCCGAAGCGGTTGTCGGCATGCGCCAGGTCGCCGCCGACCACCACGCCCGCCACTTCCAGGCCGGGCAGGTCCGAGGCACCCGGCGGCACCGGATAGTTGCCGGTGCGCTGGAATACATCCGGGCGATTCACGCCGGCGGCCGCCACGCGGATCAACACCTCGCCCGCGGCGGGCACCGGATCGGGCCGCTCGGTCAGCTGGAGGACTTCGGGGGCACCGTATTCGCGGATCTCGATGGCTTGCATGCTGCTTTGCTCCTTGTCATTTGCTCGGTGTGAGCCTTGGCTCGATGGGTTGCCGCAGTGTAAACAAAAAAACGGCCGGGCATCGCCCGGCCGTTTTTGCGCGCCGCCGCCTTCCGGCAGCGCCGCCGGGACACGCTGTCCCGCTTATTGCTGCTGCTCCGAGCCACCGGCCGGTGCCGCCGGGGCAGCGCCTTCGCCAGCGTTGATCGGGCTGATGCTGCTACCCTCTTCCGCCAGCGCGGCCTTCAGCGACAGGCGCAGGCGGCCCTTCTCGTCGGCCTGGATCAGCTTGACGCGGACCTGCTGGCCTTCCTTCAGCCAGTCCTTGATGTCCTTCACACGCTCGTTGACGATTTCCGAGATGTGCAGCAGGCCATCCTTGCCCGGCAGGATGTTGACGATGGCGCCGAAGTCCAGCAGCTTCAGCACGGTGCCGGCGTAGATCTTGCCCACTTCGGCTTCCGCGGTGATGCCCTCGATGCGGCGCTTGGCTTCGGCCATGCCTTCGGTCGAGGTCGAGGCGATGGTGATGGTGCCGTCTTCCTGGATGTCGATGGTGGTGCCGGTTTCCTTGGTCAGCGCCTGGATGGTCGAGCCGCCCTTGCCGATTACTTCGCGGATCTTGTCCGGATGGATCTTCATGGTGATCATGCGCGGGGCGTGCGCCGACAGCTCGGTGCGGGCGTGGCCCATGGCTTCCTGCATGTTCGACAGGATATGCAGGCGGCCTTCCTTGGCCTGCGCCAGCGCGACCTGCATGATCTCCTTGGTGATGCCCTGGACCTTGATGTCCATCTGCAGCGCGGTGATGCCGTTGTCGGTACCCGCCACCTTGAAGTCCATGTCGCCCAGGTGATCTTCATCGCCCAGGATGTCGGTCAGCACGGCGAACTTGTTGCCTTCCAGGATCAGGCCCATGGCCACGCCGGCCACGTGCGCCTTGACCGGAACGCCGGCGTCCATCAGCGCCAGGCAGCCGCCGCAGACCGAAGCCATCGACGACGAACCATTGGATTCGGTGATTTCCGACACCAGGCGGATGGTGTACGCGAACTCATCGTCCTTCGGCAGCACCGGGATCAGTGCGCGCTTGGCCAGGCGGCCATGGCCGATTTCGCGGCGCTTGGGGCTGCCCACGCGGCCGGTTTCACCGGTGGCGAACGGGGGCATGTTGTAGTGGAGCATGAAGCGGTCGCGGTACTCGCCGGCGAGCGCGTCGATGATCTGCTCGTCGCTCTTGGTGCCCAGCGTGGCCACCACCAGCGCCTGGGTCTCGCCGCGGGTGAACAGCGCCGAGCCGTGCGCGCGCGGCAGCACCGACGAACGGATCTCGATCGGGCGCACGGTGCGGGTGTCGCGGCCGTCGATGCGCGGCTCGCCGTTCAGGATCTGGCCGCGCACGATCTTGGCTTCCAGGTCGAACATGATGTTGCCGACTTCCACCTTGTCGGCTTCGACGCCGGCCTCGGCCAGCGCGGCGGCCACGTTGGCCGACACTTCCTTCAGCTTCTGGCTGCGGGCCGACTTCTGGCGCAGCTGGTAGGCTTCCTGCAGCAGCGGCAGCGCGACTTCGGTGACCTTGGCGATCAGCGGCTCGTTCTTGGCCGCCGGGGCCCAGTCCCACTCGGGCTTGCCGCCTTCGCGCACCAGTTCATGGATGGCGTTGATGGCGGTCTGCATCTGCTCGTGGCCATAGACCACGGCGCCCAGCATCACGTCTTCGGACAGCTGGTTGGCTTCCGATTCGACCATCAGCACGGCGCGCTCGGTACCGGCGACCACCAGGTCCAGGTCCGAGGTGGCGATCTGCGAGCGGGTCGGGTTCAGCAGGTACTGGCCATCCTTGTAGCCCACGCGCGCGGCGCCCACCGGGCCGCTGAACGGGATGCCCGACACGGCCAGCGCAGCCGACGCGCCGATCAGCGCGGGGATGTCGGCCGGCACTTCCGGGTTCAGCGACACCACGTGCACCACCACCTGCACTTCGTTGTAGAAGCCTTCGGGGAACAGCGGACGCAGCGGACGATCGATCAGGCGCGAGGTCAGGGTCTCGTTTTCCGACGGACGGCCTTCACGCTTGAAGAAGCCGCCGGGGATCTTGCCGGCGGCGTAGGTCTTCTCGATGTAGTCAACGGTCAGCGGGAAGAAGTCCTGGCCCGGCTTCGGGTTCTTGGCGGCGACCACGGTCGCCAGCACCACGGTGTCTTCCACATCGACCAGCACGGCACCGCCGGCCTGGCGGGCGATTTCGCCGGTTTCCATGCGGACCGTGTGCTGGCCCCACTGGAATTCCTTGACGACCTTGTTGAACATGGACATATGCATTCCTTGACTTGCGTGCTGGCCGCGCGATCTACGCAATGACACGCGCGCGGCCGGCGACGCCTGCGTTCTCAGCCGCAGGCAAACTGCCGGGTTGCCGGTCGCGGTCGCAGGGAAGTGCTATGCCATTCCAGCGCGGCACCAGCGTTGCCGATGCCGTGCTGGAATGACACAAAGCCCTGTTTCCTTGCCCGATCCGGGTGTTGGATAAAAAGAACAACTTACTCCGTTGCGCGGCTTGCCGCAACGGCGCCCGCGCCATCGACATGGCCGGACGGCGTGAAGCGAAAATCACTCCATTCACAGCCTGCACTCCGGCGGCACGGATTTGCCCCGCCAGAAATGCAAAATGCCTGCTCAGCAATGCTGAAGCAGGCATCGAGGCCTCACGCGAAACCGTGCAAACCCTGGAATCGCGCTGCCATCGGACGCAACCTTACTTGCGCAGACCCAGCTTTTCGATCAGGGCGCGGTAACGGTCGGCGTCGTTGGACTTGAGGTAGTCCAGCAGGCGGCGACGGCGGCTCACCATGCGCAGCAGGCCGCGGCGGCTGTGGTGGTCCTTCATGTTGGCCTTGAAGTGCGGGGTCAGTTCGTTGATGCGGGTGGTCAGCAGGGCCACTTGCACTTCGGGGCTGCCAGTGTCGTTGGCGCCACGGGCGAACTGCTTGATGACTTCGGACTTGTTGATATCGGCGACTGCCATGATGATTTCCTTTCACTTGCGAACGCTACAGCGCGGGATGCGCCGCATGCGTCGTGCCATACATTTGACTGGCTGCTGCCGCCACCGGACCGGGGCCAGGTAACGACAGCCGCGGATTATAGCCGAAAAGCCGGCGCAGGAGTACCCGGCGCCCCGCCGCTCACGGCCGCTCCATCCTGCAGGTGGTCGGCAGCGTGGTCTGCGCGGCCTTGAGCTTGCGCACGGTGCGGAAGCCATAGCCCGAGCCCTCGTTGTCGAAGCGCACCGCTCCGCCCTGGCGCTCCATCACCGACACGTACAGCGGCTGCAGCACCTGGTGGTCGTCGGCCCGCACCGTGGCCTCGTGGAAGTCGTTGACGTAGCGCATGTGCTCGAGCGCGCGCGCCACCTTGACCGCGTCGGTGGAGCCGGCCTGCGCGATCGCGCGCGCCAGCATCTCGACCATCATCTGCATGCGCAGGTGGACGTAGTCGTCCTTCGGTTCCGGATAGCGCGCGCGGAATTCCTGGTAGAACGCGTCGGACGCCGCCCCGCCCACGTTGGGATGCCACTCCGCCACCGCCAGCACGCGCCCCACCCCGGCATCGCCCATGGCCGCCGGCGCGCCCAGTCCGTTGCCGTAGAAGGTATAGAACTTGGCCCGCAGCCCGCCCTCGCGCGCGGCCTTGACCATCAGCGTCAGGTCGTTGCCCCAGTTGCCGGTAATGACGGCGTCCGCTCCGCTGGCCTTGATCTTGGCGATATAGGGCGCGAAATCCTTGATCTTGCCGATCGGGTGGAACTCGTCGCCGACGATCTGGATATCGGGCCGGCGCGCCGCCAGCATTTCGCGCGCCGAACGCGCCACCTGATGGCCGAAGCTATAGTCCTGGTCGATCAGGTACACGCGGCGCACCGCCTGGTCCTGGCGGATGACCTCGGTCAGTGCCTGCATGCGCATGTCGGCACTGGCATCGAAGCGAAAATGCCAGAAGCTGCAGTTCTCGTTGGTCAGGCTGGGATCGACCGCCGAATAGTTCAGGAACAGCACGCGCGCGTCGGGCTGGCGCGCGTTATGGCGGTTGATGGCCGACACCAGCGCCCCCGCCACCGCCGAGCTGTTGCCCTGCAGCACGAACGGGATGCGCTTGTCGGTCAGCGCGCGCAGCTGGATCAGGCTTTCATCGACATTGCCCTTGCTGTCGAAGGTGACCAGCTCGAGCGGCCGCACGCCCTCTGCGGTCTTGACGCCGCCACGCGCGTTGATGCGCTCGATCGCCAGGCGCAGGTTGCGCGCCACCGCTTCGCCGGCATTGGCGAACGGGCCGGACAGTCCATCGATCATCCCCAGCCGGATCGGCTCCTGCGCCGAGGCGCCCGCCGCTGCCGCCAGCAACAACCCGCCCAGCCATCCCCGCCACCGCGCCGCAACCGTCATTCGTCTCTCCTGGAAAGCGCAGGATAGTAAGGCAGCGTCCGGTTGCGGGCAAATACCGGCGCGGACCGCACCCACACCGCCAGTTCCATGGTGAACCGGCCGCGTTATCGGCTGATCCGCACAAAAGCAGCGCCGAACGCACACACTGGGCGCCGCCGCACTACACTGGCGGTATCCACACCCCATACATCGATCGAGGTCCAGCCATGCATTCCATCATCGCCAAGGGTGGGCGCCGTCTCGTGCTGGCGCTGGGCGTCGCCATGCTGTCGGCCTGTGCCACGCTGATGCCGGTGCAGGAAGGCAGCCGGCTGGTGGGCCAGCCCCAGGCTGCGGTGCAGGCCATGTTCGGGCCGCCCACCGATGTGTTCCCGCTGCACGACGGCACCACGCGCTGGATCTACTCGAAGCAGCCGATGGGCCAGTATGCCTACGGCGCCGACTTCGACCGCAACGGCAACCTGACCGTGTTCCGCAACATGCTGTCGACGCCCGAGCTGTACAAGGCGCAGGTCAACACCTGGACCAAGCGCGACGTGGCCGAGCACTTTGGCGTGACGCGGCTGCCGGTCAGCTACTACCCGCGCATGCGCAACGAGGTCTGGTCCTACCGCTTCCTCCACGAAGACGTCTGGCCGTCGCTGTTCCACTTCTATTTCGACGATGCCGGCGTGCTGCGCCGGACCCAGATCACGCCCGATCCGCTCTACGACCCCGACGAGCGCCGCTTTTTCTGATGCGCACGCGGGGTAGCCCGCTGCGTGCCCATGAAAAAGCCCGCCGTCCCCGGGTCGGGAATGGCGGGCCTGGTCCGTACGTTCAGGCCGGGTAGGCCTTCCGCCGTCTGCGCAGGAGTCAGGGTCAGATCTGCGGGTTGATCTTCTGCACGGCCTTGTCGTGCAGCTTGTTCAGTGCGGCCAGGTAGGCCTTGGCCGAGGCCGCGACGATATCCGGGTCGGTACCCACGCCGTTGACGATGCGGCCGGCCTTGGACAGGCGCACCGTGACTTCGCCCTGGGCCTCGGTGCCGCCGGTGATGGCGTTCACCGAATACAGCACCATCTCGGCGCCGCTGGCCACGCGCGATTCGATCGCATGCAGGGTGGCGTCGACCGGGCCGTTGCCCTCGCCTTCTCCGCTCTGCTCCTGGCCGTCCATGCTGAACACCACGCGCGCATGCGGACGCTCGCCGGTCTCGGAGCGCTGCGACAGCGAGATAAAGCGGAAGTGTTCGTTGGCGTCATGCTGGGCCTCGTTCGAGACGATGGCGACGATGTCCTCGTCGAAGATCTCGGCCTTCTGGTCGGCCAGCTCCTTGAAACGCGTGAAGGCGGCATTGACCTCGCTCTCGCTGTCGAGCTCGATGCCCAGTTCCTGCAGGCGCTGCTTGAAGGCATTGCGGCCCGACAGCTTGCCCAGCACGATCTTGTTGGCGGTCCAGCCCACGTCTTCGGCGCGCATGATCTCGTAGGTGTCGCGCGCCTTGAGCACGCCGTCCTGGTGGATGCCCGAGGCATGCGCGAAGGCGTTGGCGCCGACCACGGCCTTGTTCGGCTGCACCGCGAAGCCGGTGATCTGCGACACCAGCTTGGACGCCGGCACGATCTGCGTGGTGTCGATGCCGAGGTCCAGGTTGAAGTAGTCGCGGCGCGTCTTCACCGCCATCACCACTTCTTCCAGGCTAGTGTTGCCGGCGCGCTCGCCGAGGCCGTTGATGGTGCATTCGATCTGGCGCGCGCCGGCCATCTTGACCGCCGCCAGCGAATTGGCCACGGCCATGCCGAGGTCGTTATGGCAGTGCACCGACCACACCGCCTTGTCCGAGTTGGGAATGCGCTCGCGCACCGAGCGGATCAGCCCGGCATAGCCTTCCGGCACGGCGTAGCCCACCGTATCGGGCAGGTTGATGGTGGTGGCGCCCTCGGCGATCACGCCTTCGAGCACGCGGCAAAGGAAATCCATGTCCGAGCGGCTGCCGTCTTCCGGCGAGAACTCGATATCGTCGGTGAACTGGCGCGCAAAGCGCACCGCCAGGCGCGCCTGCTCGTACACCTGGTCCGGCGTCATGCGCAGCTTCTTCTCCATGTGCAGCGCGGAGGTGGCGATGAAGGTGTGGATACGGAACGAGTTGGCCGGCTTCAGCGCCTCGGCGGCACGGGCGATGTCCTTGTCGTTGGCGCGGGCCAGCGAGCAGATGGTGGAGTCCTTGACCACCTGCGCGATCGAGCGGATCGCCTCGAAGTCGCCGTTGGAGCTCGCGGCGAAACCGGCCTCGATCACATCGACCTTCAGGCGCTCCAGCTGGCGCGCGATGCGGATCTTTTCCTCGCGCGTCATCGATGCGCCGGGCGACTGCTCGCCGTCACGCAAGGTGGTGTCGAAAATGATGAGTTTGTCAGACATGGTGTGGAGCTCCTGATTGCTTATGGTGTGCTGTCCCCGGCATGCTGCGTCCGGGGCTTTACCGCCTGTTCCGCGCTCCACGGCTGTGGAATGCAAAACGCCCCGGCGTGCATGGAGCAGGCCGGGGCGTTGGAAAATTCCTTGCGGATTCCGCGCTAAGGGGTAAGTCCGTCCTTAGCGCGCGCGCGTCCCGACCTGATGGCCTAGTAGGCCACCTAGGGTGGTGCGGGCGATTAGGACTTGGCGCGAAATCATGGCAGCGACTATAGCCGACTTGGCGCGCACGCGCAACACAGGGTTTTGCCGCACGCGCCGCCGGCGACGGCTTCAGCCCTTGGGCGGGATGCGCAGCTTCTGGCCCGGATAGATCTTGTCCGGGTGGCTCAGCATCGGCTTGTTGGCCTCGAAGATCTTGTTGTACTCGGCGCCGTTGCCGTAGGCGGCCTGCGCGATCGCCCACAGCGTGTCGCCCTTGACCACGGTATGCCATTGCGACTCGGCCGACTCGACGTTGACCGACATCTTGTCCTCGACCTTGTCGACGCCCTCGACATTGCCGGCGCACAGGATGATCTTCTCGCGCGTGGCCTGGTCGGGCGCCACGCCGAACACCGTGACGAGACCCTGCGAGCCGTCGACCTGCACCATCAGCCCGGTCGCGTCCAGCCCCATCTTCCTGATATAGGCCTCGATCGCGTCGCCCGCGGCGCGATTGGCGGCGTCGACCTTCCCCGCCGATGCATCCGCCGCGGCCGCTGCCTGCGCGGCCTTGGCCTCGCCGGTGCCGAACAGCTTTTCTCCCGCTTCCTTGATGAAGTCGAACATGCCCATGACATCCTCCTGACGGTGGGTGGAAAACACTGCAGAGTGCCACGCCCGGATGGCCGCGGCATGAAAACAATTGTGAATCCCGCAAAGCATGAAGGGCGCCTGAGCGCCCTTCTGCGATTTATTCCCGCGGCTTCTTCTCGATCGCCGGCTTGCCATGCATGGCCCGCCAGGCCCACAGCACATAGCCCGAAATCGCGTAGGCCACGAACAGCCCGAACAGCGCCACCGGCGGATCGGTCGAGACCACCACGAACAGCACCAGGACCAGCACCATCATGCCGAACGGCACGCGGTAGCGCACGTCGAGGGCCTTGCCGCTGTAGAACGGCGCGTTGGACACCATCGACAGCCCCGCGTACAGCGTGATGCCGAACGCCACCCACGGCATCCACAGCTCCTTGACCGGCAGCTTGTTGTCGATCACCAGCCAGACGAAGCCGGCCACCAGCGCCGCCGCGGCCGGGCTCGGCAAACCCTGGAAGAAGCGCTTGTCGATGACGCCGATATTGGCATTGAAACGCGCCAGGCGCAGTGCCGCACAGGTGCAGTAGACAAAGGCTGCTATCCAGCCCCACTTGCCCAGGTCATGCAGGATCCATTCGTACATCACCAGCGCCGGCGCGACGCCGAACGAGGTCATGTCCGAGAGCGAGTCATACTGCTCGCCGAACGCGCTTTGCGTATTGGTGATGCGCGCCACGCGCCCGTCCATGCCATCGAGTACCATGGCCGCGAAGATGGCGATGGCGGCAGCGTCGAAGCGCATGTTCATCGCCTGCACGATGGCGAAGAAGCCGGCGAACAGCGCCGCCGTGGTGAAGGCGTTGGGCAGCAGGTAGATGCCGCGCCGGCGCGGGCGCTGGTAGGCGATATCGTGGTCGTCGACGGCTTCGTCGTCGAAGTCGTCGTCGGCGCCGCGCAGCTGGTTGTGGCGGAACGGCCGCAGGTGGGTCACGTTGCCGCTGCCGCTGCGCTTGTTACGTCGATGGAAGGCAACCATCACTGTCCTCCGGTCAGGCCGCCGCTCACTGCACGTCGAGTTCGGCAAGGATGGTCGACGAGGCCGACACCTTCTCGCCGATGGTCACGCGCGGGCGTGCGTCGAGCGGCAGGTACACGTCGACGCGCGAGCCGAAGCGGATAAAGCCGTAGCGCTGGCCGCGCGAGAGGTTGTCGCCGGCCTTGGTGTAGCACAGGATGCGGCGCGCCACCAGGCCCGCCACCTGCACCAGCGTCACCAGCTGGCCGTCGGCCGCGCGCCGGATCAGCACCGCGTTGCGTTCATTTTCGGTCGAGGCCTTGTCGAGGTCGGCATTGACGAACTTGCCGGGAAAGTACTCGACCTTCTCCACCGCGCCGTCGACCGAGACGCGGTTCGAGTGCACGTTGAAGACGTTCATGAAGACGCTGATCTTCAGCGCCTCGCGCTTGGCGTACGGGTCCATGGCCTTTTCGACCACGACGATGCGGCCGTCGGCCGGGGCCAGCACGGCGTTGGGCTGCGACGGGATCGGACGCGGCGGGTCGCGGAAGAACTGCAGCACGAACACCGTGATGATCCACAGCGGCAGCGCCCACCAGAAGCCCGCGCTGGCATGTACCAGCAGCGAGATGACAAAGGCGCCGGCCAGGAATGGCCAGCCTTCACGGGCGATCAGCGGATGAGGATAGTTCATGCAGTACGTGTTTCGGTGGATACAGGCCAGAGCAAGGCGGCCTGGCCGCGGCACGCACGTGCCGCGCCCCCTGCCGGCCGCCGCGGGGAGCAGCATCCGGCACGCCTTGCCCGAAAAGTTCGACAAGGATAACAAAAAGCCGTTCAGGTCCCGGCAATCCCCTTCCGATGATAGAAGGGCAAGGCACGGAACGCTGAACGGCTTCGGCCCGCCGCCGTGCGGCGCGGGCCATCAGGCAGCGCTGGCGATCAGTTCTTCGACTGGTCGACCATCTTGTTCTTGGCGATCCACGGCATCATCGCGCGCAGCTTCTCGCCCACCACTTCGATTTCGTGCTCGGCGTTCAGGCGGCGGCGCGAGATCAGCGTCGGCGCGCCGGCCTTGTTCTCCAGCAGGAAGCTCTTGGCGTATTCGCCGGTCTGGATGTCCTTCAGGCACTGCTTCATCGCCTTCTTGGTCTCCTCGGTCACCACGCGCGGACCGGTGACGTATTCACCATATTCGGCGTTGTTGGAGATCGAGTAGTTCATGTTGGCGATGCCGCCTTCGTAGATCAGGTCGACGATCAGCTTCAGTTCGTGCAGGCACTCGAAGTAGGCCATTTCCGGCGCGTAGCCGGCTTCCACCAGGGTCTCGAAGCCAGCCTTGATCAGCTCGACGGTGCCGCCGCACAGCACGGCCTGCTCGCCGAACAGGTCGGTTTCGGTTTCTTCGCGGAAGTTGGTCTCGATGATGCCGGCACGGCCGCCGCCGTTGGCGGTGGCGTACGACAGCGCGATGTCACGGGCGGCGCCGGACTTGTTCTGGTGCACGGCGATCAGGTGCGGCACGCCGCCGCCTTGCGTGTACGTGGCGCGCACGGTGTGGCCCGGGGCCTTCGGCGCGATCATGATCACGTCCAGGTCGGCGCGCGGGATCACGGCACCGTAGTGCACGTTGAAGCCATGGGCGAAGGCCAGCGCGGCGCCTTCCTTGATGTTGTCGTGCACTTCATTCTTGTACACGTCGGCGATCTGCTCGTCCGGCAGCAGGATCATGACCACGTCGGCGTTCTTGACGGCCTCGGCCACTTCCTTGACCTGCAGGCCGGCGTTGGCGGCCTTGTTCCACGACGCGCCGCTCTTGCGCAGGCCGACGGTCACGTTGACGCCGGAATCCTTCAGGTTCAGCGCGTGGGCATGGCCCTGCGAGCCGTAGCCGATGACGGTGACGTTCTTGCCCTTGATCAGCGAGAGGTCGGCGTCCTTGTCGTAAAACACTTTCATGATAAATCCTTCAATCTCTGTCTTTTATATGAGGGGGGCGGCATCCTCGCGCGCATTGTGTGCGCACGGATCGCGCCGCCCGGGGATACTGCTTGAACCTGTGCGCTCGGCGCCGGATCAGACCTTCAGGATGCGCTCGCCGCGGCCGATGCCCGAGCCGCCGGTGCGGACGGTCTCGAGGATGGCGGTACGGTCGATCGCGTCCAGGAACGCATCGAGCTTGACGCCGTTGCCGGTCAGCTCGATGGTGTAGGTCTTCTCGGTAACATCGATGATGCGGCCGCGGAATATGTCGGCGGTGCGCTTCATTTCCTCGCGCTCCTTGCCGACCGCGCGCACCTTGACGAGCATCAGCTCGCGCTCGATGTGCGCGCCTTCGGTCAGGTCGACCACCTTGACCACTTCGACCAGGCGGTTCAGGTGCTTGGTGATCTGCTCGATCACGTCATCCGAACCAGTGGTGACGATGGTCATGCGCGACAGCGAGGAGTCCTCGGTCGGCGCCACGGTCAGCGTCTCGATGTTGTAGCCGCGGGCCGAGAACAGGCCCACCACGCGCGACAGCGCACCAGCTTCGTTTTCCAGCAGGACCGAAATGATGTGTCGCATTTACAGGTCCTCCGCGCCGAGCAGCATTTCGGAAATGCCCTTGCCGGCCTGGACCATCGGCCAGACGTTTTCGGTGGGATCGGTCTGGAAGTCCAGGAACACGGTACGGTCCTTCAGGCGGAACGCCTCGCGCAGCGCCGGCTCGACGTCGGAGCTCTTTTCGACGCGCATGCCGACGTGGCCATAGGCCTCGGCCAGCTTGACGAAATCAGGCAGCGCATCCATGTAGGAATGCGAGTAGCGGTTGTCGTACTCGATCTCCTGCCACTGGCGCACCATGCCGAGGTAGCCGTTGTTGAGCGAGCAGATCTTCACCGGGGTGTCGTACTGCAGGCAGGTCGACAGTTCCTGGATGCACATCTGGATCGAGCCTTCACCGGTGATGGTGACGACTTCCTTCTCCGGGAACGCCTTCTTGATGCCCATCGCGTACGGCAGGCCCACGCCCATCGTGCCCAGGCCGCCGGAGTTGATCCAGCGGCGCGGCTCGTTGAACTTGTAGAACTGCGCCGCCCACATCTGGTGCTGGCCGACATCGGAGCAGATGAAGGCGTCGCCGTGGGTCAGTTCCCAGATCTTTTCCACCACGTATTGCGGCTTGATGATCTCGGAGCTGCGGTCGTACTTCAGGCAGTCGACCGAGCGCCATTGCTCGATCTGCTCCCACCACCTGGCGAGCGCCTCGCGCTTGGGCTTGACGTCGCTGGCCTTGATCTGGGCGATCAGTTCCTGCAGCACGTCCTTGACGTTGCCGACGATGGGGATATCGACCTTGACGCGCTTGGAAATCGACGACGGATCGATGTCGATATGGATGATCTTGCGCGCCTGCGAGGTGAAGTGCGAAGGATTGCCGATCACGCGGTCGTCGAAGCGGGCCCCGATGGCGATCAGCACGTCGCAGTTCTGCATGGCCATGTTGGCTTCATACGTGCCGTGCATGCCGAGCATGCCGACGAACTGCTTGTGGGTGCCGGGGAACGCGCCCAGGCCCATCAGCGTGTTGGTCACCGGGTGGCCGGTCAGCGCCGCGAGCTGGCGCAGCTCGTCGCTGGCATTGGCCAGCACCACGCCGCCACCGCTGTAGATGTACGGACGCTCGGCGTTCTGCAGCAGCGCCACGGCCTTGCGGATCTGGCCCGAGTGACCCTTGTTGACGGGGTTGTACGAGCGCATGTCGATCGACTTCGGGTACTCGTACTTGCAGGCATTGCGCGAGACATCCTTGGGGATGTCGACCACCACCGGGCCGGGACGGCCGGTCGAGGCAATGAAGAACGCCTTCTTGATGGTCGCGGCGAGGTCGCGCACGTCCTTCACCAGGAAGTTGTGCTTGACGATCGGACGGGTGATGCCGACGGTGTCGCACTCCTGGAAGGCGTCCTGGCCGATGGCGTGGGTCGGCACGTTGCCGGTGATCACCACCATCGGGATCGAATCGAGGTACGCGGTGGCGATGCCGGTGACGGCATTGGTCACGCCGGGACCGGAGGTCACCAGGGCGACGCCCACCTTGCCGGTTGCGCGTGCGTAGCCATCCGCGGCATGGACCGCGGCCTGCTCGTGGCGCACCAGGATGTGCTCGAACTTGGTTTGCTTGTGGAGCTCGTCGTAGATATACAGCACTGCGCCGCCGGGGTAGCCCCAGACGTACTCGACGCCTTCTTCGGCAAGTGCGTGAACGAGGATTTCCGCCCCGATCATTTCGGGTGCGGCAGATGAATTGCTATCGGCGTGGGAGAATTCCGCGCTGGGCATGTTCATTTCAGTCCTTTGCAATTTTCGGCAAAAAATTGTTTGGATGCTCTCTGCCGAACTTGTGGCTCGGGTTCAAGCGGTGCGCGTCTGCATGGAAGACCGCCTCATAAGCGGCCGGATGAGACAACCACTGATGTCGTGTGAACCGTCGATGATACTGCAATGCACCAGCGCGGTCTACGGTTGTTTACACCGCCGCATCGGCAAGTTCCCCGGATTTGCAAAAACTTTTGACCAGCGCCATGTCTGCCCCGCCATACAAAACGGTACAGCGCGGCCAAATTTTGCTAGCATCCCAGCACCTCGGGGCGCTGCGCGCCCTCGGCAGCACATTCACCAGAACCGGGCCCGGGTCCCGGCGCAACAAGCCCCAACCGCCTGAATGGCCACCGACCAGGAACTGTCCGCCTTTCTTGCCAGCGTCGAGCGGCGCGCCTTCAAGCAGGCCGTATTCGCCGTCCGCGACGACGAGGCGGCGCTGGACATCGTCCAGGACGCCATGATCAAGCTGGCCGAAAAATATGGCGACAAGAGCGCCGCGGAACTCGCACCGCTGTTCCAGCGCATCCTGCAGAACACCATCCATGACTGGTTCCGGCGCCAGAAGGTGCGCAATACCTGGGTCTCGCTGTTTTCCAGCCTGCGCGACGACCGCGACGGCGGCGACGACAGCGACCTGCTGGAGACGCTCGAGGCGCAGGTCGGCTCGGAATCGGCCGAAAGCAGCGCCGACAAGGTCGAGCGCGCCCAGGTCATGCACATCATCGAGCAGGAGATCCAGCGCCTGCCCACGCGTCAACGCCAGGCATTCCTGATGCGTTACTGGGAAGATATGGACGTCGCCGAAACCGCGGCCGTGATGGGCTGTTCCGAAGGCAGCGTCAAGACGCACTGTTCCCGTGCCACGCATACACTTGCGCAGGCCCTGCGCGCACGGGGGGTCCGACTATGAGCAGAAACGACAAAGAAATCCGCGAGCGCCGGTTTGCGCATGAGGTTCGCGCGGCACTCGACGCCGGCGCCGACGCCTTGCCGGCCGACATTTCCGAACGGCTCGCCGCCGCGCGCCGGATGGCGGTCGCCCGCAAAAAGGCCGAGGCGCCCGTGCTGGTGCCGCAGCTTGCCATGCCGGGCGCGCACGCGCCGCTGTTCGACGACGACGCCTCGCCGCTGCATCGCGCCGGCGCCTGGCTGCGCCGGCTGGGGCTGGTCTGGACGCTGGTCGCGCTGGGCGCCGGCCTGGTGGGCATCTACCACTGGCAGGAGCAGAAGCGCATCGAGGAACTGGCCGATATCGACGCCGCCATGCTGCTCGACGACCTGCCGCCCACGGCCTATGCCGACGAGGGCTTCCACGTGTTCCTGAAGCACGGGCAATAGCATGGCGCCCCCGCTTCCCCGCCCCGACGCCCTGCGCCGCCGGCTGGCCGCCCTGCTGGCCGGCGCCGGCGCGGCCGCGTGTTGGGGGCTGCTTCCCGCGCCGGCCCAGGCACAGGGCGCTTCCGCGGCAGTCGGAGCCACCGCCCCCCACCCGGCCCAGCCGGTCGGCGCCAAGCCCGCCTGGGCCGACCTGAGCCCCGTCAACCAGCGCATCCTGGCGCCGCTGCAGCCGCTGTGGGACAGCCTGCCGGAGCTGAACCGCCACAAGTGGCTGCGCATCGCCGCGCGCTATCCGAAATATTCGCCGGCCGAGCAGGCCCGGCTGCAGGCGCGCATGGCGGAGTGGGTCAGGATGACTCCGCAGCAACGCCGGCTGGCGCGCGAAAACTACCAGATCACCCGCTCGCTGCCGACCGAGAAGAAGGCCGAGGCCTGGGACAAGTACCAGCAGTTGCCTGAAGAGCAGAAGAAGAAGCTGGCCGCCGCCGACCACGTGCCGCGCCGCCCCGGCGCCGTCAGCGCGCTGCCCAGCGGCAAGCGCCTGCCCAGCGACACCAGCCGCCAGCTGCGCCATGAACACAAGGCGGGGGCGGGCCACGCTGCCCACCCGGCCAGCGAGGGTGCGGCGCTGCCCGCAGCCGCGGCAACTGCCGTGGCCGCGGCGTCCGCCCCCGCCGCTGCCACTCCGGCAACGCCCGCAAGCGCCGCGCTTCCCGCGGCCAGCGCGCCGGCCACCGCGGCAGTCCAGGCCACCACCGAAGCGACGGCCGCGGCGTCCGACGCGACCGTGCGCCAGTAATTCGCAGGCCATTTGGCATAATGGCCGTTTGAGGCCGGCCAGCGCACGCGGGCCAGCTTCGCCAGGCCCGCACCGGCACCCGCTTGCCGCGCGCCAGCGCCCTGTTCAGACCGCCACCGATGCCCGCTGCCACCCTCGACCCCGTCCCCCCCGCCGCGTCCGCGCCGGCCGCTCCGCCGCTGCGCCGCCGCATCGCCTGCATGCTTTATGAAGGCGCGCTGCTGTTCGGCGTGCTGAGCGCCTCGACCGCCGCCTACCTGCTGGTACGGCCGCTGCTGCAGAAGCTGGGCGCGGACGGGCCGCTGGTGATCCAGCTGTGGAGCTTCCTGGTGATGGGGCTGTATTTCACCTGGTTCTGGCAGCGCAACGGCCAGACCCTGGCGATGCAGACCTGGCGCATGCGCGTCGAAAACGCCGCCGGGTCGCCGCCGCGCTGGCCGCAGGCGGCGCTGCGCTACGTGCTGGCGTGGCTGTGGCTGCCGCCGTCGGCTGCCGTCGGCCATCTGCTCGGGCTGGTCAAGGGCCCGTTCGTCGGCGTGCTGTGCGCCGGCCTGCTGGTCTGGATCCTGCTGGCCTGGCTGGATCCGCGCCGCCAGTTCCTGCACGACCGCCTGGCCGGCACGCGCCTGACCGACCTGCGCACCAGGCCATGAGCCTCGGCGCCGCCGGCATCCGCCGCGTCGCCGTGACCGCGCAGGCGGCCGCGGCGCTGGGCATTGCCGCGGCGCTGGTTCGCACCGCCGCCTGGCCGTGGCCCGGTGCGCTCGCCGCCGGCGCGGGGCTGATCCTGGGCGGCTTCGCCTCCGGCATTGCCATCGCCTTCGCGCTGAGCGGGCGCGGCCTGTGGGTCGCACGCGGCGACCACCCGCCCGCGCCGCCCGCCGAACTTGCCGCCACCCGCCGGCCGCTGCGGCCGGCGGAGGCGTTGCGCTGCTACGCAACCGAATGCCTGGCGGTGCTGCGCATGTTCGACTGGCTGCAGCCCTTCCGCGCACGGGCACCGTTTGCGCCGGCCGATCCTGCCCGGCCCGGCCGCGATGCCCCGCCGGTGCTGCTGGTCCACGGCTACGCCTGCGGCCAGGCGATCTGGCTCGACATGCAGCCGGCGCTGGCCGCCGCCGGCTACCGCTGCCATGGGATCGACCTGGAACCCGTGTTCGGCGACATCGACGACTACGCACGCGCGCTGCTGGCCGCGATGCGGCGCATCCGCGCCGAAAGCGGGCGCGCGCCGCTGCTGCTCTGCCACAGCATGGGCGGGCTGGCCGCGCGCGCCGCGCTGCAACTGGCCGGCGACGAGGACCTCTGCGCCGGCATCGTGACGCTGGGCAGCCCGCACCACGGCAGCGCGCTGGCGCGCTTTGGCGGCGGCCACAATGCGCGCCAGATGCGCTGCGGCAGCCCCTGGCTGCGCGCGCTCGCGGCCGCCGAAACGCCGCGGCTGCGCGCGCGCATGATCTCGATCTTCAGCTGGCATGATTCGATCGCGGGCCCGCCCTGCACCGGCTGGCTCGACGGCGCCGGCCATATCCCGCTGTCCGGCATCGGCCATGTGTCGCTGCTGCGCCATCCCGCCGCCGTGCGTGCCGTGCTCGACGCACTGGCCGAGCTGTCCGCGCGCGGCCGCTGAGCCGGCCGCGAGTCGGCCCATGCAGCGGCTGTCCCGCAGCCGCAACGATTCACATGTCAGTCATGTTTTCGTCACCGTCGCGTCATTGCTGAATGGCTGAATGCAGCCATCGCCGCAACCGGGACTGGCATGGTGCAAGCAATCCGATCTGCCCGCGGGTATCTGTCGAAGGCCTCGCAACTGGCGCCATGGCTGCGCCGCAGCGCTGACAGCGGCCCCGCCGCGCCGGTGAGCGCCTTCATGGCGCCGGCACTCGATGGCGCCGCGCTGGCGCCGCCGCGCGAAGCGCAGGAAACCTATCCCCCCGAGCCGCACCCGATCCAGCGCTACCGCGCCATCTGGCTGTCGGACATCCACCTGGGGACGCCCGGCTGCCAGGCCGACTACCTGCTGGATTTCCTCAAGCACAACGAATCCGACCAGCTCTACCTGGTCGGCGACATCATCGACGGCTGGCAGCTGCGCCGCGGCTGGTACTGGCCGCAAAGCCACAACGACGTGGTGCAGAAGCTGCTGCGCAAGGCGCGCAAGGGCACCGAGGTGATCTACGTGCCCGGCAACCACGACGAGGCCGCGCGCCAGTTCGACGGCATGGCCTTCGGCGACATCACCGTGCGCGAGGAGGCGATCCACGTGACCGCCACCGGGCGCCGCCTGTGGGTGGTGCACGGCGACCTGTTCGACGGCGTGGTGCAGCACGCGCGCTGGCTGGCCTACCTGGGCGATTCGCTCTACACCATGATCCTGGCGCTCAACCGGCACTTCAACCGGCTGCGCGCGCGCCTGGGCTTTCCGTACTGGTCGCTGTCGCAGTACCTGAAGCACCAGGTCAAGAACGCAGTCAACTACATCGGCGCGTTCGAAAGCGCGATGGTCGACGAGGCGCGCCGCCGCGGCTGCGACGGCGTGGTCTGCGGCCATATCCACAAGGCCGAGATCCGCGAGGTCAACGGCCAGCTCTACTGCAACGACGGCGACTGGGTCGAAAGCCTGTCGGCACTGGTCGAAACCCTCGAAGGCGAACTGAAGATCGTCTACTGGACCAGGCTGCTCGACGCGCCCGCGCCCGCCATGCGCCGCCGGCGCCGCGCTGCCGTGGCCGGCTGAGCCGCGCCGGTAACGTTTTTCCGCGTGGCGCCATCTGCCCGGCGCCATCCGCATTGCTCTTCCACCGCGCCCAAGGAGGCTGCATGAAGATCCTGATCGTCACCGATGCCTGGGAACCGCAGGTCAATGGCGTGGTGCGCACGCTCAAGTCGACGCGCCGCGAACTGGAGGCGATGGGCCACACGGTCGACATGATCACTCCGCAGGAATTCCGCACGGTGCCCTGCCCGACCTACCCCGAGATCCGGCTGTCGCTGCTGCCGGGCGCGCGCGTGCGGCGGCGCATCGAGGCCTTCGGCCCCGACGCGCTGCACATCGCCACCGAAGGCCCGCTCGGGCTGGCGGCGCGCAGCCACGCGCTGCGCCGCAAGCTGCCCTTCACCACCGCCTACCACACGCGCTTTCCGGAATATGTGCAGGCCCGCTTCGGCATTCCGCTGGCGTGGACCTACCGTTTCCTCGGCTGGTTCCATGGCCCCGCCCAGGCGGTGATGGCGCCGACGCCGGTGGTGCTGGACGACCTGCGGCGCTACCGCATTACCAACGCCGTGCTGTGGACGCGCGGCGTGGACCTCGACGTGTTCACGCCGCAGCGCGCCAATGTGCTCAACACCGCCCACCCGATCTTCCTGTACGTGGGCCGCGTGGCGGTGGAGAAGAACGTCGAGGCATTCCTGGCGCTGGACCTGCCCGGCTCCAAATGGGTGGTCGGCGACGGCCCGGCGCTGCCGGCGCTGCGCGCGCGCTATCCCGGCGCCAACTATCTGGGCGTGCTGAGCCAGCCCGAGCTGGCGCGGGTGTATGCTTCCGCTGACGTGTTCGTGTTCCCGAGCCGCACCGACACCTTCGGGCTGGTGCTGCTGGAAGCGCTGGCCAGCGGCTTGCCGGTGGCCGCGTATCCGGTCACCGGCCCGATCGACGTGCTCGGCGACAGCCCCGCCGGCGTGATGCACGAAGACCTGCGCGAGGCCTGCCTGGAAGCGCTGCGCATCGACCGCGCCACGGCCCGGGCCCACGCCGAGCGTTTCTCGTGGCGCGCCGCGTCCGAGCAGTTCCTGGCCCACCTGCGGCCGTTCGCCGCCGCCAGGCCAGGCCGGGGCGGCGCAGCGGCCCAACCCGCCACAGCCCAGCCTTCCGCCCCGCAAACCCATGCCGAAACCGCATCCGGAACTGCCGTCCGACCCGCCAATGCAGAGGCCGCCGCCCGCCATGCAGAGCGCTGACTACTCCGTCGACCAGAATCCGCACAAGGGCAACCGGGGCCTGGCGCGTGCCTGGCATGCCGCCATCAATTCGCTGTCGGGGCTGCGCTATGCGGTGCTGGAGGAGAGCGCGTTCCGCCAGGAGCTGACCCTGGTGGTGTTGCTGACGCCGTGCGCCTTCCTGGTGCCGGTGACGGCGGTCGAGCGCATCCTGCTGCTGGGCACGCTGCTGGTAGTGCTGATTGTCGAACTGCTCAACTCCAGCGTCGAGGCCGCGGTCGACCGCATCTCGCTGGAGCGGCACAGCCTGTCCAAGCGCGCGAAGGACTTCGGCAGCGCCGCGGTGATGCTGGCGCTGGTGCTGTGCGGCGGCACCTGGATCACCATTGCCGGACCGCACGTGCTGCGGTGGGTGCAGGCGCTGGCGGGCTGAGCCGGCCCGCGGGGGACCGAGGGGCACAGAATGGGCAAGGCAGGCCGATTGCTTATAATCGCAACCCTGCCCCCGACTTACCGATCGCACCGATCGCCCGGACGCCCATGGAACCGAAACCGCAAACCGGCCCCCGACGCACCAGGGACCGCATCCTCGACGTCTCGCTGCGCCTGTTCAACGAAGTCGGCGAGCCCAACGTCACCACCACCACGATCGCGGAAGCGATGGAGATCAGCCCCGGCAATCTCTACTACCACTTCCGCAACAAGGACGACATCATCAACTCGATCTTCGTGCGCTTCGAGCAGGAGATGGAGCGCCGCCTGAAGATGCCGGACGACCACAAGGCCACGCTCGACGAAAGCTGGGGCTACCTGCAGTACATGTCCGAGTTCCTGTGGAACTACCGCTTCCTGTACCGCGACATCAACGACCTGCTGGCGCGCAACCGGATGCTGGAGACCAACTTCAAGCGCATCGTCGAGCAGAAGCAGCGTTTTGCGCACGAGATCTGCCGCCAGTTCATCGAGGACGGCGAGATGGAAGCCACGCCCGATCAGGTCGAGGCCATCTGCACCAACATGGTGGTGGTCGCCACCTACTGGCTGTCGTTCCAGTTCGTGCAGCATCCGCGCCAGTACAACGACCCCGAGCAGATCCGCGGCTACCTGCACGGCTCGAGCTACCACATCTTCTCGATCCTGGCCCCGTATCTGCGCGGCCGGGCACGGGAGGCATTCGACCAGCTGGCGCGCGACTACGCGGCAGCCAAGGCCGCCGCCGGCGCGGCAAAGGAAGCCAAGTGAAATCCGTCTGCGTGTATTGCGGGTCCAGCCCCGGCAACCGTCTCGAATACGCCGAGGGCGCGCGCCTGCTCGGCCGCACCCTGGCCGAAGGCGGCCTGACGCTGGTGTACGGCGGCGGCAAGGTGGGCCTGATGGGCATCGTCGCCGATGCCGTGCTGGAACATGGCGGCAGGGCCGTCGGCATCATCCCGGAAGCGCTGATGCAGAAGGAAGTCGGCCACCGCGGCCTGACCGAGCTGCACGTGGTGCGCAACATGCACGAACGCAAGCAGATGATGGCCGACCGCGCCGATGCCTTTGTCGCCATGCCCGGCGGCGTGGGCACCTTCGAGGAACTGTTCGAAACCTTCACCTGGCTGCAGCTGGGCTACCACGCCAAGCCGGTGGGCCTGCTGAACCTGGCCGGGTTCTACGACGGCATGCTGGGCTTCCTGTCGCACGCGGTGCGCGAAGGCTTCCTGAAGCAGGTACACGCCGACCTGCTGCACGTCGGCGACACGCCCGCGGGCCTGCTGGCGCAACTGGCCGCCGCGCCGCGCGTGCGCGTCGACAAGTGGCAGGAGGCGCGCGACAAGACCTGAGTGCGCCCCGCCGGGCCGGGCCTCCCGGCCCGGCTCAGAACGACGAGCCCGGCTGCTGCAGGAACGCCTGTTCCTCGGCCGTGAGAGGCCGGCCCAGTAACGCGTTGCGATGCGGGAAGCGGCCAAAGCGCGCGATGATCGCGCGATGCTTGTCGGCCCATTCCACCACGTCGACCGCGCCACCGCTGGCATCGCGCAGCTGCGTCATCAGCCGCACCGCCTCGTCCTGGTCTTCCAGCGCCTCGGAATGCTCGAACGGCATGTAGCAGAACATGCGGTGATAGTCGGTGGGCAGCGCGCGGTCCATGCCGGAGGCGACGATGCGCCGGGCCAGTGCCAGCGCCAGCGCATCGGTGCCGAAGCTGCGCGGATCGTTGCGGAACATGTTGCGTGGGAACTGGTCCAGCAGCACCACGCGCGCGCACGCGCCCTCGGGCGTCACCGACCAGTCGTCAGGCGCCCCGTCGCAGGCGACCTGCCAGTCGGACAGGAAGTTTGCGCGAATCTGCGCGTCGAACGCATCCGACTTGGTGAACCATTGCGGCCGCGCGGTATTCCAGGCGGCCGAGCCGGGGCGGTCGAACCAGAAATCCAGCACACGCAGGGCGTCTTCAGGCAGTTGGGCTGTCATCGGCAGGGGAAACCTCTCGGTGTAGAAACGGGAGCCTCGGCGCCCTAGCGCGCCACGTTGCGCATCCAGTCGGCAGTCTGGAAGAAGGCCTGCATCAGGCGCAGCTGCAGGTCTTCGGACAGGCCGATGTCCTGCATCGCCAGCGCCATGCAGCGCATCCACTGGTCGCGCTCGCTGACGCCGATCTCGAACGGCATATGCCGCGCGCGCAGGCGCGGATGGCCGAAGCGCTCGATAAAGTGGTTGGGGCCGCCCAGCCAGCCGCACAGGAACCAGAACAGCTTGTCGCGCGAGCCGTCGAGCGACGGCGGGTGCAGCGCGCGCAGCCCCGCGAACTGCGGCTCCAGGTCCATCAGGTCGTAGAAGCGGTCGACCAGTTCGCGCACGCGCGCCTCGCCGCCCACCAGTTCAAAGGCAGTGACCTCGGCATTGCCGGGCTTGTCGTCGGATTCAGTACTCATCACACACTCGGTCTGCGGCGGCAGCGGCACGCGGGCTCAGGCATCGCGCAAGGTCGCCAGCGCAGGCTGGCGCAGCACTTCGCGCAAGCCCAGCCAGCCGCCGGCAAAAGCGCACAGCATGCCAGAAACCACGCCGACCGGCACGATCCACGCATTGAAGCGGTAAGGGAAGTCGAACACGAACTGCGACAGCCCCCAGCCCACCGCGATCGCGCCGAGGCTGGCCAGCAGGCCGGCGAGGCCGCCCACCACCAGGAACTCGGCATATTGCGTCTGCCGCACCAGCGCCGCGGAAGCACCCAGCGCCTTGAGCAGGCCCGCGTCGCGCATGCGCTCGTCGCGCGCGCCGGACAACGCCGCGTACAGCACCGTCACGCCGGCGGCCAGCGTGAACACGAACAGGAACTCCACCGCCGCGATCACCTGGTCCAGGATGTCCTGGATCTGGCGCAGGATCATGTCGGTGTTGACCACGGTGATATTGGGAAAGGCGGCGATCAGCCGGTTGCCCAGCGCGGCGCTCGCGGGCGGCAGGTGGAACGAGGTGATGTAGGTCTCGGGCATGCCCTGCATCGCCCGCGGCGGCAGGATCACGAAGAAATTGACCCGCATCGAGCCCCAGTCGAGCTTGCGCAGCGAGGTCACGCGCGCCTGCACGGGCTGCCCGGCCACGTCGAAGCGCAGCGTGTCGCCCAGCCGGATCCCCAGGGTCTTGGCGATGCCCTCTTCCACCGATGCGCCCGCCTCCGCACCGTCGGACCCGTTCGACCAGCGGCCGGCGATGACGCGGTTGCCCTCCGGCAGCGCATCGGTATAGGACAGGTTGAATTCGCGCTCGACCAGGTTGCGCGCGCGCCCGTCCTCGAAGCTGTCGCCGCGGATGGTGCGCTCGCCGATATGGGTCAGGCGCCCGCGTACCATCGGATAAAGCAGGTCGGTGATGCCGGCGCCGGCCAGCATCTGGCGCAGCGGCTCGCGCTGGTCCGGCTGGATATTGATGATGAAGCGGTTGGGCGCGTCGGCCGGCGTGGCCTGGCGCCACGAATCGACCAGGTCGTTGCGGGTCATGCCGAGCAGCAGCAGCGCCATCAGCCCGACCGCCAGCGCCACGGTCTGCAGCACCGTGACCGCGCGGCGGCGCTCCAGCACCGCCAGCGCGAAGCGCCATCCCACCGCCGCGCGCCCGCGCAGGCGGCCCCGCAGCAGCCGCGACAGCAGCGTCAGCAGGCCCAGCGCCAGCACGCCGAACACCACGCCCGCGGCGACAAAGCCGCCGGCGGTGGTCAGCCCCAGCCGCAGGTCGCGCGCCGCCACCAGCAGCAGCGCGACAAAGGCGCCCAGCCCCAGCGCATAGGCCACCCAGGCCGACACCGGCGGCAGCCCGATATCGCGCCGCAGCACCCGCAGCGGCGCCACCCGCGTCAGCGCCAGCAGCGGCGGCAGCGCAAACCCGGCCAGCAGCACCAGGCCCGCCAGCACGCCCACCAGCGCAGGCAGCAGCGACGGCTGCGGCAGCGACACCTTGAGCAGCCCGCCCAGCGACAGCAGCAGCCCATAGTGCGCCAGGTAGCCGAGCAGCACGCCGGCCAGCGCGCCGGCCGCGCCGACCAGCAGGAATTCCAGTCCGAAGGCCCGCAGGATCTGCCCGCGCGACAGCCCCAGGCACTTGTAGACCGCGCAGGCATCGGTGTGGCGCTGCATATAGCGGCGCGCCGACATGGCAATCGCCACCGCCGCGATCATCGACGACAGCACCGCCACCAGCGACAGGAAGCGCTCGGCGCGGTCCAGCGTGGCGCGCATCTGGGGCTGGCCGGATTCCAGCGACTCGACCCGCGTGTTGCGCAGCTTGCGGCGTTCGATCTCGTCCTGCGCCCATTTCTGGAAGGCCGCGCCGGCGGCGTCGGGACCGGCCACCAGCAGCCGGTAGGTCACGCGGCTGCCCCAGCCGATCAGCCCGGTGCTGTCCAGGTCCGCCAGCGGCATCAGCACGCGCGGCGCGAAGTTCATGAAGCCAGTGCCGCGGTCGAGTTCCTGCGTGATGATGCGGTCGATGCGGAAGCTGCGGCTGCCCAGCTGCAACGTGTCGCCCACGGCAACCCCCAGGGCGCCCAGCAGCGCCTCGTCGACCCATACGGTGCCCGGCGCGGGAATGCCTTCGGCGGGCGCATCCGGCGCCCCCGCCGCGCTGGCCACCTTGAGCTTGCCGCGCAGCGGGTAACCGTCGCTCACTGCCTTGAGCGCGGCCAGCTGGCTGGGGGCGTCGCCGCCGGCCGGCGCCTTGCCGTTGGCGGTAGCCATGCTCGGGAAAGTGACGGTCTGGGCCACGGCCAGCCCCGCCGCTTGCGCACGCCGCGCGAAGGCGGCATCGAAGGGCTGGTCGGCGACCAGCAGCACGTCGGACGCGATCATCTGGCGCGCGTCGCGCTCCAGGCCCAGCCGCATGCGGTCGGCCATGAAGCCCACGCTGGTCAGCGCGGCCACGGCCAGCACCAGCGCAAACAGCAGCAGGTAGAGCTCGCCCGCCAGCCAGTCGCGCCGGGCCATGCGCAGCGCCTGGCGCCAGGCGGAAAATTTGCCGCCGGTGGCGGCGTGCAGTCCGGCGGGTTGGGCCGCAGTGGCCGGGACGTCGATGGCGGACTCGGAGGGCATCGGTTGGTTGGTTCTTGGTTGCTGGCGCCGGTGCGCCTCGGGTCAGTCGGGCAATGCAAAAAAGCTGGCAGGAACGGCCGCGCCGCTAGCGCGGCGCGTCATGCCGGGCTCCGCCGCGCAGGCTGGCATGAAGGCGGCGCACCCCGCGCCACAACTTCGGCAGCAGCCACACCGAGCCCAGCAGGAACACCGCCAGCAGGACCAGGAACAGCACCGGCACGAAGAAGGCCAGCAGCAGGCTGCCGGTGGCGGTCAGGTCCTCAGTGAATGAGGCCGTCCAGTTGGAAAACGGTTCCGGCGACACGTTGATCAGCGCGCGCGTGCCGGCCTTGACGGCATGCGCGGTGCCGGCCAGCGTGCCGCCGACCAGGCCCGCCGCCACCACCCATTGCGGATCCAGCTGGCCGAACGCGGCGGCGGCCAGGATCGCCCCGGCGGGAATGCGGATGAAGGTATGGATGCCGTCCCAGACGGTGTCGAAGGCCGGCACCTTGTCGGCGACGAACTCGGCCACGGCCAGCACCGCGGCCACGCCGATCACCCACCAGGACTCCAGCGGCTGCAGCCCCGGCGGCAGTTCCAGCCAGCCCAGCCGCGCCAGCACCCCGGCGGCCAGCACGGCCAGATACAGGCGAAATCCGCTGGCCCAGGACATGCCCGCGGCCAGCGCGGCGGTTTCCAGCATGGCGCTCCTTGCAAGGGTCCGGCGCGGGCCGGCGCAGAGACCGGCGCGCCCTGGCAGGGAGTGTAATACGGACCGGCCCGACCGGTCCGGGATCGGCCCGGCCCTGGCTCAGCTGCCTTCCTTGCCGTCCGGGCCAAACCACGGCAGCGCCTCCTGCGGGGTCAGGATCCCCGCCGGCTCGGCCATGGTATAGCCGGGCAGCGCCTCGATGCGCCGGGCAAAGACCGGATCGGCCAGCAAGGCCAGCAGCGCGGCCATCCAGGCGGCGGTCTGGTCGTTCTTGCGCAGCGCCAGGTAATAGGCCTCGCGCGTCAGCGGCACGAACGCCAGACCGTGGGCCTCGGCGTTCATGCGCAGCCCGAAACCCGCCTGGGCGCGGCCGCTGTGCACCGCTTCCGCCACTTTTTCATTGCTGAACTCGGTCTCGTCGTAGCCGTTGACCAGATCGGGATACAGGCCCTCGGCCGCCAGCAGCTGGTCGAACAGCATGCGCGTGCCCGAGCTGCGCTGCCGGTTGACGAAACGCGCCTGGCTGCGCGCCAGGCCGCGCAGGTCGTGCACCTCGCGCGCCAGCTCGGGCGCCAGGATCAGGCCCTGCTCGCGCCACGCCAGCCGCAGCAGCCGCACGGCGCCGGGCCGCAGCCACTTGCGCAGGGTCACATGCGCCACCGAGCCCGCGGTCTGCACCGGCGAAACATAGAACCCGGCCAGCTCCGACTGGCGCTCCTGCAGGCAGATCAGCCCTTCCACGCTGCCGCAGAACACCGTGTCGAGCTGCAGCGGACTGCCGGCAGTGCCCAGCGCAGCGGCCAGCACTTCCACCGCCGGGTCATGGCTGCCGGTGAAATGTAGGCACGACTGCGGCTGCTGGGCGTCGTCCAGGTCGGCGATGAACTCCGCCATGGCGCGCTGCACCGCCGGCTCGATCGACTCGCGCAGGCGCAGCTCGGCGCGCAGCAGGCGCTCGCCGAAGCGCGTCAGCGAGGCGCCGCGCCCGCGCTCCATATCCAGCATGCTGCGGCCGAGCATCTCTTCCCACGACCGCATCACGCCCCAGGCGTGGCGGTACGACAGCCCGATCTCGCGCGCGGCACGGTGCAGCGATCCGGTTTCGCGCACCGCCTTGAGCAGCTGGAACACCTTGGCATTGGCGCGCGGATTGTCGTCGGAGGCGATCACCGGAAACAGGTCGAAGCGGAAGGTCATAGGTTCCCCGCTACATATTTACTTGTCGATCTCGGCTGGACCACAATGAATACCCCATTCTTATGTTGTTTTGCCGAATTCTCCCTGAGATCCGAAGGCAAAATCAATTATGTCTGCAAGAACATAATAACGAGGAGTCGCCGATGCCCCGCCGTGCCCAATCCTTGCGCCACCGCGCGCGCCACGTTGCCGTGCCGCTGCTGTGCCTCGGCCTGCTGTCGGCCGCGCAGGCCGGCGAGATCAAGCTCGCCACCACCACCAGCACCGAGAACTCTGGTCTGCTGAAGCACCTGCTGCCGCGTTTCGAGCAGAAATCAGGCGTCACGGTGAAAGTCATCGCCGTCGGCTCCGGCAAGGCCATGAAGATGGGCGAGATGGGCGATGTCGACGTGCTGCTGGTGCACGCGCGCAAGATGGAGGATGCCTTCGTCGCCGCCGGCTACGGCGTCAACCGGCGCGATGTCATGTACAACGATTTCATCGTGGTCGGGCCGGCCAGCGACCCGGCTGGGGTCAAGGGCGGCAAGGACGTGCTGGCCGGCTTCCGCAAGCTTGCCGCCAGCGGCAGCAAGTTCATCTCGCGCGGCGACAATTCCGGCACCGACGTGATGGAAAAGGGCTACTGGAAGCAGCTGGGCATCGAGCCCAAGGGCCAGCCGTGGTACGTCAACGCCGGCCTGGGCATGGGCGAGGTCCTGACCATGGCCGCGCAGATGCCGGCCTATACGCTGTCGGACCGCGCCACCTATGGCGCCTACCGCGCCAAGACCGGGCTTGCGATCGCCATCGAGGGCGATCCGAAGATGTTCAACCCGTACGGGATCATCGCGGTCAACCCGGCCAGGCATCCGGACACCAATTACAAGGATGCGATGAAGCTGGTGGAGTGGATCACGTCACGTGAAGGACAGGACGCGATTGCGGGGTACAAGGTAGGTGGGGAGCAGCTGTTTTTTCCAAACAACAGTACGAAGTAGCACCCAGCGTGAGGCTTGCCTCAGGACCTCACCTCACTCCAGCAACCATCCAGATCAACTTTCTTACAGCGTTATCTGGTCGCCATACGATCTTCGCGGACTACATTTCGGTCTGCAGCCAACTCATCGCCAGTCTCTGAGCGTTGCTACCAGAAACTGCTTCTACCTGCCTCCGACAGAGCGCCATTCTTCACCAGAGAAGACTCACGGATTCTGGCTATTGCCACAATGCGCAGCAATTTTCTGATTTGCCCATCAAATTTCAGAAACAAGCATCAAATATCGAATAACTAATAAACCTTGATGCAAGCATTGAATCATTCCAGCTCATTTCCTACCATCCTTTAGGCAAAGGCTGGATCTCCCTTTTTCCAACTCGATCCCTTTTGCAGACTTTCGGGGCAAAAAGTAGCGGTAGACATTTTTTATCTACCTTACATCGGGATTCTCACAGGAATTTTCCCAAAGAAGCTTCCCATCAAACGCCACGAATTTGATTGCCAACTTAAAGAGGTTTATCTAAAGGAGCTATCATGCAAGATATGGATATCGACACCATCATCCAATCATCTGTCGAGGAAGCCACGGATCAGGATATTGACAAGGCCGCGCGAGAAATCGAACGCCAGATTCAAGGCCGTTCTTGGAATATGAATCAACCCCTCAACATGATTGCGTACGAAGATCAAAGCTGACATCGGCAGAAGCGGCGCCCCACGGGGGCGCCGTCACTTCCCCCAAAAGGAGTGGATCATGCTTTTGCAATTTGGAATTCAGTCTCAAATCAGCAACTTGGTGACCCTGATCGGCGCCCAAGATCTGTCCACCGCTCGCTCCCTAACCTCCATTGGCGACATCCAAAGTGCCTATCGCAGTTTCATCGAGCATGTACAAAATCGGCGTCCAAGCGGGTCGCCTGGTGCTACTAGGATCATCACAAGCGCGAGAGAAGCGAATCAATTTCGCTCCGTGTTCACAAATGACTCCTTACTAAATGACAAAAAACAATCAGAAGTCATCAGAACGTGTCGGGATGCGCAAGCAACAGAGAAGCGGGCCCTGCTCAAGCGTGCACTAAAAGAGCTCGCTCTGCACTCCAATGAACACCGACTTCTGTTCGACACCGTTATCACCGACATATTTATTCTCCCGTCGGAAATCGCGAGAGCAGGCTCAACGTCCAGCGCATTGGGTGTGATATGGGCAAATCCGAAACTTCAATATAGCCTGCATGATGTCATTGAGATGCTCGTGCACGAACTCACACATCACGAGATGTTCTTGGACGAATTGCGTCATGCACACTATGACTACAAGACCATGCTCGACAAGCGAACGTGGGCTCAATCGGCGATTCTTCATGTCTCACGCCCGCTTGATAAGGTTTTGCATAGTGCAGTGGTTGCAACCGAAATATTGCTGCTGCGGGAGCAGATTCTTGGTCATCCCATTCGTCCGGCAATTCACCCGCCGACGCCGATGCTAATGAGATATGTGGGTGAATCCCTGGCTTCAATGGATGCCGTGCTTCAGAGCAAATCGGCGAGCAGCGGGATCTTTCTAGATCGCGCCTTTGAAATCCTCGAAAGCGTAAAGCGAAGCTATGCCGCGCTTATACATAACCCTTGGACCGCAACGCTGCATTAGATTGACTCGCAGGAGATAAACGCCAATGAGGAAAATAGGAGTCAGCCGCATGACTGACCTCGAATCGCGCCAGTGGAAAGACCTCTTCCTCCTTTCGGCGGCAGGTTGGACACTTATCCTTATCTTGGTCCACCAGGGAATCATTGCTGCGTCATCGTATTTTCTGACTCGCTTGATCGAAGCATTCCAAGCAGGGGCAGACTATCGGTCCTACCTATTCCAATATCTTCTGTCCATGGTGCTTCCTTATTTTCCCGGCTGTGTATCCTATCTCGCCTTGCAAGCCTGGATAAATCAAGCTCATCGTAGATTCTCAGCTCGCCTGCCGGAGACCATTTTTGAACATACAGGCAAGCACAGCGACAATGCACTCCGAGAAGCCACCGAGGCCGCCTATTCGAGGAATTCATTCGCGGTATTGAAGGACTATCTGACGTTTTTGCATCAGTTCGCCACCCTGTTCTTGAACAGCGCGCTTAGCATCGTCGTGTTGGCGCTCCTGCTGCCGGCGAATCTCGTGGAGGGGTATACGATCAGTGTACTTGCATCGATCACGCTGATCCTATTGCTACGTCCGAGCGTTCATTCATTATCAACAAGAACTGAAACTGCCCTGATTTCCTATGGCGAAGCACTCTGTCAGGTCTGGGATAACTCTGTTCTGGGAAATAGATATAACTTTGATCTATGGAGCGATTATCGAGAACAACTTTCGGAGAAGTACTATCGAGAGTCAAACAAGCTGCAGTGCTTGAAGCAAGCTGGAAATCTGGCACTAGCTCTAATCTCTCTGGTGCCGACCACCTATCTCATCGTCGCTGCCGTTCAAAGCAACTCAGCCGAGCCAATTTTGATCGCCGCAATTGTGGTCAATTTAACGCGGATTTTCCATATCCTCAACTCTCTAAGCGGTCTAGTCAATCAAATTTTGGATTTTTCAGCGATGAATGCGCGTATACGGGTAATGATGAGCCCAGAGCTGAGATTTGGTGGCCCTTCTCATTTCCCCACGAAGCCTCGCGGAGATATTTATTTCAACGGCACACTAATATACGAATACAAGTCGGTGGTGGAAATAGTGCGAAGCTGCAATCATGGGCGTTTTACGATACAGGGCGCCAATGGGGCTGGAAAATCTACGTTGCTGCAGATCCTCAAGCAAGCCTTGTCTGGCGATGCTATTTTTGTCCCGAGCCAAAACGGCAAGCTGCACTGGCGCGCCACCGGGATTGAGAAATCAACGGGCGAACGGGCAGTCGAGCATTTGCTAGAGATTTCCAAGTATCCCGAGGCAAAGTATCTCCTTCTTGATGAATGGGATGCGAATCTCGACGCATCAAACACCAACGCAATACATGACATCTTGGAGTCCCTTAGCCAGCACAAAGTAATAGTCGAAATCAGACATTAGGAGCTAACTATGGAAGAGTCATATTTAGTGGAAGCCATCCTGGGCTCAGAAGAGCTGTTACGAAGCTACCGGAACAGAAGTTTCTGGAAAGGCCAAGTTGATCCTAGGAAGTTGCAGTCCATCTTTTCTTGGCATCGTCTCAACGAATTGCTCGCTACTCATAGAATCACCAATGATCGTTTGCGTCTTTCTCTAGCGGATGACTACCAGACCGCAAATATGCTAGCTTTTCGGCCAGGCCGAGACCAGTTCGGACGCCCGACAGATGTCCTATCCATCAGCGCGCTACATCGACTTATGGGGCTCGGAGTTACTGGCGTTTTGGAGGCGACCCAGGAACTGATTCCTCCACTCGAAGTACTGACATCCGAGATTAGTACAAGGCTCCACGCGCGCTCTTCGGCTAACGCCTTTTTTTCGTTCGGCTCGTCCTCTGGTTTTGGACCACACAACGATGACCATGACGTGATCGTTGTTCAATTCTGCGGTCAAAAGCAATGGGAGTTCTTCCGTACGTCCGCATCTCCTAAGAAGGCTAAAGTGGGTGACTTAGCTGCTCCTGGAACTGCAGACAAGGGCGACCGCATAGTGATACAAGAGGGCGACGTATTGTTTGTGCCGAAGGGAACCTGGCACGACGTAGCGGCACTTAACACGCCAAGCCTTCACATCACCATCAGTATCGTTTTTCCAACGATATCCGATCTCGTCAGTTGGCTATTGATGCAACGCCGCTACAGCATTCCTTTTCAGGATATTCGCAGTGACGATGATCCGGATAATGTCGCCAATCTCTGCGCCGATTTCCTTCACACGGAAATAAAAAGTGACATCGTACCAACCTTCCTAAGTGAATACTACTCACGATATTCCGCACACAGAATTAATCCCGCATTTCCTCATCTTAATCGGGTGACACCTGGAGATTCCTTCATCCGTCTCCCATACACGTTCATACCAGTTCACGACGATGAACGAACTGCAACACGCGTGATCTCGGCCTTAGGCCGCAAACATTGCATTAGCGAACTGGAGCACGAAATATTAAAGCACCTCTCTCACAAAGCCCCTAGCACGCTGAAAGACATTCAATCATTCGATCCGAAACACCGACCTGACACAGTGGGGACCATCAAGGCAATCGAGGGGTTATTGGATAAAGGGCTAATTTCGAAAATGTGAGCAACTGTTATATATACGCACCAGATATAACATGCGTGACTTTTCAATACGCTCTGCCATCGTCGCCTCTTCGCTCTAAAATGAAGCCCCCCCCTTTCTCCCTCGTCCCGGGCAGGCACACCATCGCGTGAATACGAATGTTCCGCAGAGTCTCGCGATGTCTACAGAGAAAATCCAGAATAGGTTCGAGTTGACGCCAATGGCGCACCGAACCTCGTACGGTTGAAAGGACGAAGTGTCGCTCACCCATTTGAAACTCAACCAGCCACGCCTTCTCTGGCAGACGATACACATCCACGTCAATCGAAGCAGGCAACATGCCTGCCAGATGCCGGATTTCCTGTATCGTAACCAAAGTCGCCTGATTTACTCCGTGCTGCGCTCTCCGCATTTAACGCTCTCCGCGTCGAGAATACAGGGGCGCGTAGCATAATTTACGACCCAATCCCTACTGCGGCAATTTCGGTTTTCCAAGCATCACATGAACTTTTTCAGCTCCTATGACCTGAAAGGAGGAGCATCAGTCGATTTGGCGAAGATCACCCGCCGCCCGCCTCGGCCTCCAGCCGCGGCAATTGCGGCAGATCCGCCGCCACCTCCGCAATCATCCGCCGGATCCACATCACATCCGGCGCCGCATGGCAGCGCTCGTGCCAGAGCTGGTAGAAGCGCATGCGCGGGAACGACACCGGGGACGGCACCATGCGGATCGGCAGGTACTGCGCGTAGTGCGCGGCAAACTGCCGGCCGGTGGTGAAGACCATGTCAGTCTTCATCAGCACATAGGGCACCAGCCCGAAGTACGGCAGCGTGACCTGGATATTGCGCTTGTAGCCCTGCTCGGCGAGCGCCTGGTCGATCATGCTGCGCTGCATCGACGCGTAGGGCGCCGGCGCCAGGTGGGGCATCTCCAGGTAGTGCTTGAGCGTCAGCCCCTTGCGCGCCAGCGGGTGCTGCGCGCCCAGCATGCAGACCACCTCGTCGTCGAACAGCGGCGAGATATGCAGGTGTTCCGGCGGCGACAGCCAGTTGCCGACCACGATATCCAGCTGTCCCTGCTCGAGGTCGTCGAGGAAGTCCGACGACGATGTCATCGGGTGCACGAACAGCTTGGCGCCCGGCGCCAGCCGGCGCACGCGCTCGACGATATTGGGCAGGAAGAAGGCGTCCAGGTAGTCGGGCGCGCCCAGGTGGAAGGTGCGCGTGGTGGTGGCCGGGTCGAACTGCTGCGGCGGCCGTGCGATGCGGTCCATCGCCGCCAGGCTCTGCTCGGCCAGCGCCAGCAGCTCGCGGCCGCGCTCGGTCGGCACCATGCCGTTTTTGCCCCGCACCAAAATGGCGTCGCCGGTGATCTCGCGCAGGCGCTTCAGGGTATTGCTGATGGCGGGCTGCGACTGGCCCAGACGCACGGCGGTGCGGGTCACGCTCTGCTCGGTGAGCAGGGTGTGGAGCACCCGCAGCAAATAAGTATCGAGATGATCGCGTCCGTGCATGGCGATGGCGGCCCGCCGGCGGAGCCGGATGGGTGGCGTGGGGGATGGGAACGGCGCATAGTGTATGACAGGCACCCCACAAACGGTCAAATCACCCTCCCTCGGGGGGCTGCCGCCTGGTGCGGCGGCGCACCGTCCGAGGTGCCCGCTGATGGGGCATATCACCTGGGCCGAATATTGCTGGAAAGGCCCGGGTGCTATGTTTCCGCCATCACCAAGAGAGAGAAGACCATGGAGACGCAAACCATCCGCTTTTTCCATCGCGGCCAGGTCAAGGAAGTATCCGAAGCCCCCATTACCCGCACCGTGCTGCAGTACCTGCGCGAGGACGCGCGCTGCACCGGCACCAAGGAAGGCTGCGCCGAAGGCGACTGCGGCGCCTGCACTGTCGTGATCGGCGAGCTGCAGGACGGCGGCGACGTCGAATTCAAGGCCGTCAACGCCTGCATCCAGTTCCTGCCCACGCTCGACGGCAAGGCCCTGATCACGGTCGAGGACCTGCGCCAGGCCGACGGCAACCTGCACCCGGTGCAGGAAGCCATGGTCGAATGCCACGGCTCGCAGTGCGGCTTCTGCACTCCCGGCTTCGTGATGTCGCTGTGGGCGCTGTACCAGCAGCACACGCCGGGCGGCGCGGCCCCGTCGCGCCAGACCATCTGCGACACGCTGACCGGCAACTTGTGCCGCTGCACCGGCTACCGCCCCATCATCGACGCCGGTGAGCGCATGATGGCCCTGCCCGCCCCCACCGCGGACAAGCTCAACCCGAAGCAGATCGCCGACACCCTGCGCAACCTCAAGCGCGGCGAGACCTTCCGCTACCGCGCCCAGGGCCAGGAGTTCTTTGCCCCGCGCACCGCGGCCGAGTTCGGCGCGATCAAGGCAGCGCAGCCCGATATCCGCATCCTGGCCGGCAGCACCGACGTGGGCCTGTGGGTCACCAAGCAGTTCCGCGAGCTGGGCAACCTGCTCTACGTGGGCCAGGTGGAAGACCTGAACCGGATCGAACAACGCGACGGCATGATCGAGATCGGCGCGGCGGTGACGCTGGAAAAGGCCTACGCGGCACTGAACGCCGCGCATCCCGAGCTCGAAGAACTGTGGAAGCGCTTCGCCTCGCTGCCGATCCGCAATGCCGGCACGCTGGGCGGCAATATCGCCAACGGCTCGCCCATCGGCGACTCGATGCCGGCGCTGATCGCGCTGGGCGCGGAAGTGGTGCTGCAGCACGGCGAGACGCGCCGCGCGCTGCCGCTGGAAGACCTGTACCTGGCGTACCAGAAGACGGCGATGCAGCCGGGCGAGTTCGTCGCTGCGCTGCGCGTGCCGGTGGCCGGCCCGCAGCACTTCCGCACCTACAAGCTGTCCAAACGCTTTGACGAGGACATTTCCGCCGTGTGCGCCGCGTTCGGCATCACCGTGCAGGACGGCATCGTCACGCAGGCCCGCGTCGCCTTCGGCGGCATGGCGGCGACGCCCAAGCGTGCCGCCGCGACCGAGGCGGCGCTGACCGGCCAGCCGTGGAACGAAGCCACCGCGCGCGCCGGCATGGCCGCGCTGGCGCAGGACTACACGCCGCTGTCTGACATGCGCGCGACCGCTTCGTACCGCAGCCGCGGTGCCGCCAACCTGCTGTACCGGTTCTGGCTCGAAACCAGCGCCAACGCGCTGCCCGCCGCAGCCGTCAATGTCCGCGCGCTTGGCGCCGGCGCCCCCGAAACCGCCACGGCCTGAGCCAGAGAGAACAAGGAAAGCATCGGCATGAACAAGCAAACCGAACCCTTCCTGCTCGACGCCGCCGCCGAACAGGTTCCGCAGGTCGGCATCTCGCGTCCGCACGAATCCGCCCACCTGCACGTGGCCGGCACCGCGACCTACACCGACGATATCCCCGAGCTGGCCGGCACGCTGCACGCCGCGCTCGGCATGAGCACGCGCGCGCACGCGCGCATCAAGTCGGTCTCGCTCGACAAGGTACGCGCCGCGCCGGGCGTGGTCGACGTGCTGACGGTGGACGACATCCCCGGCACCAATGACTGCGGCCCGATCATCCATGACGACCCGATCCTGGCGCGCGGCGTGGTGCAGTTCGTCGGCCAGCCGGTCTTTATCGTAGTGGCGACCTCGCATGACGCGGCCCGTCGCGCCGCCCGCCTCGGCGTGATCGACTACGAAGACCTGCCGCCGGTGCTGTCGCCGCAGGCCGCGCACGAGGCCGGCAGCTATGTGCTGCCGCCGATGCACCTGACACGTGGCGAACCGGCCGCGCGCATTGCCGGCGCGGCCCGCCAGGACAGCGGCACGATCCACCTGGGCGGCCAGGAGCAGTTCTATCTCGAAGGCCAGATCTCGTACGCGGCCCCGCGCGAGAACGACAGCATGCAAGTGTGGTGCTCGACCCAGCACCCCACCGAAATGCAACACGCCGTGTGCCATATGCTGGGCTGGCAGGCGCACCAGGTGCTGGTGGAATGCCGCCGCATGGGCGGCGGCTTCGGCGGCAAGGAATCGCAGTCGGCGCTGTTCGCCTGCTGCGCCGCGCTGGCGGCCTGGAAGCTGATGTGCCCGGTCAAGCTGCGCCCGGACCGCGACGACGACATGATGATCACCGGCAAGCGCCATGACTTCGTGTTCGACTACAGCGTCGGCCACGACGACGAAGGCCATATCGAAGGCGTCAAGGTCGAGATGGTGTCGCGCGCCGGCTTCTCGGCCGACCTGTCGGGCCCGGTGATGACCCGCGCCATCTGCCACTTCGACAACGCCTACTGGCTGCCGAACGTGCAGATCGACGGCTACTGCGGCAAGACCAACACGCAGAGCAACACCGCCTTCCGCGGCTTCGGCGGCCCGCAGGGCGCGTTCGCGGTCGAGTACATCCTGGACAATATCGCCCGCACGGTCGGCAAGGATTCGCTCGACGTGCGCCGCGCCAACTTCTACGGCAAGACCGAGAACAACGTCACGCCCTACGGCCAGACCGTGGAAGACAACGTCATCCACGAGCTGATCGACGAACTGGTGGCCAGCAGCGAATACCGCGCCCGCCGCGAGGCCACGCGCGCGTTCAACGCCACCAGCCCGGTGCTGAAGAAGGGCATCGCCATCACCCCGGTGAAGTTCGGCATCTCGTTCAACGTGGCCCACTTCAACCAGGCCGGCGCGCTGGTGCACGTCTACAACGACGGCTCGGTGCTGGTCAACCATGGCGGCACCGAAATGGGCCAGGGCCTGAACACCAAGGTTGCGATGGTGGTGGCGCACGAACTGGGCATCCGCATGGAACGGGTGCGCGTGACCGCGACCGACACCAGCAAGGTGGCCAATACCTCGGCCACCGCGGCATCGACCGGCGCCGACCTGAACGGCAAGGCCGCACAGGACGCCGCGCGCCAGATCCGCGAGCGCCTGACCGCGTTTGCCGCGCGCAAGGCCGGCGTGGAGCCGTCCGAAGTGCGCTTCAACGACGACCTGGTCAGCGCCGGCGAGCTGCGCCTGTCGTTCGGCGAGCTGGCGCGCGAAGCCTACGTGGCGCGCGTGCAGCTGTGGTCCGACGGCTTCTACACCACGCCCAAGCTGCACTGGGACCAGAAGACGCTGCAGGGCCGCCCGTTCTACTACTTCGCCTACGGCGCCGCATGCTCCGAGGTCCTGGTGGACACGCTCACCGGCGAATGGAAACTGCTGCGCGCCGACGCGCTGCACGACGCCGGCCGCTCGCTGAACCCGGCGATCGATATCGGCCAGGTCGAAGGCGCCTTCATCCAGGGCATGGGCTGGCTGACCACCGAGGAACTGTGGTGGAACAAGGACGGCAAGCTGATGACGCACGCCCCGTCCACGTACAAGATCCCGACGGTCAACGACTGCCCCGAGGAATTCAACGTGCGCCTGTTCCAGAACCGCAACGTCGAGGACAGCATCCACCGCTCCAAGGCGGTGGGCGAGCCGCCGCTGCTGCTGCCGTTCTCGGTGTTCTTCGCGATCCGCGACGCCGTGGCCGCGCTGGGCGATTACCGCATCAACCCGCCGCTGAAGGCGCCGGCCACCAGCGAGGCGATCCTCGATGCCGTCGATGCCGTGCGTGCTGCGGCGGTGCAAGTGGCTGCGCAGGCAGCCTGAACGGTGGCAAGGAAGCGCGCGCCTGCGGAGGCCCCGGACTTTCCCCCCTCGACTGCGTTGACAGGCGAGGGGCCGGCGGAAGAAGCAGGCGCGCGCCACCACTGACACAAGCCATACCACGCATCACCACAAGGCCCCCGACCATGCAGGACGCACCGCTCAAACCCTTCCGCTTCGCCGACGCCGCCCGCATGGTGCGTGCCGGCGTGCCGGTGGCGATGGTCACCATCGTCGAGGTCAAGGGCTCGGCGCCGCGCGAGGCCGGCATCCGCATGCTGGTGAGCGCCGACGACCTGGTCGGCACCATCGGCGGCGGCCATCTGGAATGGCGCGGCATGGATATCGCCCGCGAGATGCTGGTGCGCGGCGAGCCGCGCCGGATCGAGCGCATTCCGCTGGGCCCGGCGCTGGGGCAGTGCTGCGGCGGCGTGGTGCAGCTTGCCTTCGAAGTGCTGGGCCAGGCCGACCTGGCCTGGCTCGATGCGGTCGAGCGCAATTTCGCCGCGCAGCGCGCGCTGCAGCGGCAGGTGCCGGCCCGCGGCGCGGTGACCTTTTGCGACAGCCGCGCGGTGCTCGCCGGCGTGGAGCTGCAAGCGGACGGCAGCTGGACCGACACGCTGGTGCCCGACACCATGCACGTGGTGCTGTTCGGCGCCGGCCATGTCGGCCATGCACTGGTCAAGGTGCTGGCCACGCTGCCGTGCCGCGTGCACTGGGTCGACGAGCGCGACACGCTGTTCCCCGGCGGCCTGCCCGACAACGTCGAGGCCGAGGCCAGCGACACGCCCGAGGCGGTGGTGGCGCAGGCGCCAGCGGGCAGCTACTTCCTGGTCATGACGCACAGCCACGCGCTGGACCAGACCCTGTGCGAGGAAATCCTCAAGCGCACCGATTTCGCCTACTTCGGCCTGATCGGCTCCAAGACCAAGCGCGCGCGCTTTGAACACCGCATGGCCGAGCACGGCATCGACCCGGCCAGGTTTGCGGAAATGACATGCCCCATGGGGGTTCCCGGGATCACCGACAAGGCTCCGGCTATGATTGCGGTTGCCATCGTCGCCCAGCTGCTCCAGGTCCGCGAACAGCGCCTTGCCGCGCTGCGTGCGGGCCGCACGGAGGCGGTGCATCCCTGAACCCGTGCCGCCGGTGCTGCCGGCCGGCACAGAAAAGCCCAGAAACGAGGCCCCCATGACCATCGATGCCGCGCTCGCGGAACAGATCCGCCGCACCCCCAAGGCCGAACTGCATGTGCATATCGAAGGCACGCTTGAGCCGGAACTGATCTTCCGGCTGGCGCAGCGCAACCAGGTGGCGCTGCCCTACCCCAGCGTCGACGCGCTGCGCGCCGCCTACGCCTTCACCGACCTGCAGTCGTTCCTGGACATCTACTACGCCGGCGCCAGCGTGCTGCTGACCGAGGAAGATTTCTTCGACATGACCATGGACTACGTCAAGCGCGCCGTCGCCGACAACGTCCGCCACGCCGAGATCTTCTTCGATCCGCAGACCCATACCGCGCGCGGCGTGCCGATCGGCGTGGTGATCGACGGCATTGCCGATGCCCTGGCGCAGGCCCGCACCGAGTACGACTTCTCGAGCAGCCTGATCCTGTGCTTCCTGCGCCATCTGTCGGAGGAAGACGCATTCGCCACGCTGGAAGCGGCGCTGCCGTATCGCGACCGCTTCGTCGGCGTCGGGCTCGACTCGTCGGAAAAAGGCAACCCGCCCGAGAAATTCGCGCGCGTGTTCGCCCGGGCGCGCGAGCTCGGCCTGCACCTGGTGGCGCACGCGGGCGAGGAAGGTCCGGCGCAATACGTGACCGATGCGCTCGACATCCTCAAGGCCGAGCGCATCGACCACGGCGTGCGCGCCATCGACGATGCCGCGCTGGTCGAGCGCCTGGCGCGCGAGCGCGTGGCGCTGACGGTGTGCCCGCTGTCGAACGTCAAGCTCAAGGTCTACCCCGACCTGCGCGACCACCCGCTCAAGCGCATGCTGGACGCGGGCGTGGCGATCACCCTGCATTCGGACGACCCGGCCTACTTCGGCGGCTATATGAATGCGAACTGGGAAGCCACCTTCGACGCACTGCCACTGGACGCGGCCGACGCGCACAAGCTGGCCCGCAACAGTTTTGAAGCGGCCTTCCTGCCTGCCATGCAGAAGGCCGAGTTCCTGGCGGAAGTCGACCACTTCTGGTCCGCTCCGCCCAAGTCCCCGCCCGCGACGGCCCCCGCGGCCTGAGCACGGCGCATGCCAATAGCCCGGCCTGCTGCTTGCACCATGCGGTGCCGCGCGGGCCGGCCCCGAGAGACAAACCATGACGACCCACCCCACCACTGACTCCCGTACCCGCGCCATCCGCGGCCGCGTGCTGCATTTCCTGCGCGACCCGCAATTCCATGAGGACGCGTATCAGTATTGGGACGACGGGGTGCTGATCGTCACCGACGGGCGCATCGCCGCCGCCGGCGACTACGCCCAGCTGGCCGCGCGCATCCCGGCCGGCGCCGAGGTCATCGACCACCGCGGCAAGCTGATCGTGCCCGGCTTTATCGACACCCACGTGCACTACCCGCAGACCGACATGATCGCGTCGCCGTCGCCGGGCCTGCTGCACTGGCTCGACACCTACACCTTCCCCGAAGAGCGCCGCTTCGCCGATCCCGACTACGCGCGCGGCGTGGCCGGTTTCTTTACCGAGGAACTGCTGCGCAACGGCACCACCAGCGCGGTGGTCTGGAGCACGGTGCACAAGGCCTCGGCCGACGCCCTCTTCGCCGAAAGCGAGGCGCGCAACCTGCGCATGGTCACCGGCAAGGTGATGATGGACCGCAACTGCCCCGAATTCCTGCGCGACACCGCCGAAAGCGGCGCCCGGGATTCCGCCGACCTGCTGTCGCGTTGGCATAACAAGGGCCGGCTGTCGTACGCGATCACGCCGCGCTTCGCGCCGACCTCGACCGAGGCGCAGCTGGCCGCCTGCGGCGAACTCGCGCGCGCCTATCCGGACGCGTTTATCCAGACCCACGTGGCGGAGAACCGTGACGAGGTCAAATGGGTGGCCGAGCTGTTCCCGGACGCGCGCAGCTACCTGGACGTCTACGACCGCTATGGCCTGCTGCGTCCCGGCGCGATGTACGGCCATGCCATCTACCTGGACCAGGACGACCGCCGCCGGCTGGCCGACAGCGGCGCCGCGGTGGCGCACTGCCCGACTTCCAACCTGTTCCTTGGCAGCGGCTTCTATGACTTCCACCAGTCCGATGCCAACCGCCTGAACGTGACGCTGGCCACCGACGTCGGGGGCGGCACCTCGTTCTCGATGTTCCGCACCATGAACGCCGCGCACAAGGTGGCACGCATGGGCGGCTACTACCTGACCGCGCTGCGCATGTTCTACCTCGCCACCCGCGCCGCGGCCGAGGCGCTGGGCTGGACCGGCCGCGTCGGCAGCTTCAGCGAGGGCTGCGAGGCCGACTTCATCGTGCTCGACCCCAAGGCCACGCCGCTGATCGCACGCCGCAGCAACCGCTCGGAAACGCTGGAAGAGGAGCTGTTTGCCTTCGCCATGCTGGGCGACGACCGCGCGATCGACAGCGTCTACGTGATGGGCGAGGTGGCCAGCGTCCCGGCAGCCTGATCCGCCACACGGCAGCATCCCGTTGCCCGCCGCGCCCGCGGCGGGCCCGCCCTTTACCGCTTCCGCCGTCCCACCGGCTTGACGACCGTCAAGACTGTCTTCGACAAAGCCTTCTAACCTTGCGGTTCCGCCGCGGCCACTCTGCCTTGCCGCGCACCAATACCGATCGACCGCAATCAGAAGGTTCTGCATGACCGCATATCAATCCGCTCAATCCGTCGAGCCCGCCCCCGGGCACGCCCAGGCGCATCCCGGCGCGCGCGCCCATGCCCCGCACCCGGCTCCGCTGCCTGAACCGATCGCGCCGGACGCGCCGCTGCCATCGCGCAAGATCATCCGCGGCTGGCTGATCCCGCTGGGCCAGCGCAGCACGCCGCGCGCACTGATGCTGTTCGCCTTCGATTACCTGCTGTTCGGCGCCGTGCTGGCCGGCGTGGTAGTGGCGCCGCACTGGGCCGCCAAGCTGGCGCTGGGCGTGCTGGCCGGCCTGGTGATCGCGCGCCTGTTTATCATCGGCCACGATGCCTGCCACCAGAGCCTGACTCCGCGCCGCGGGCTGAACAAGTGGCTGGGCCGGCTGACCTTCCTGCCGTCGCTGACGCCGTACAGCCTGTGGGAAGTCGGCCATAACGTGGTCCATCACGGCTACACCAACCTGAAGGGCTTCGACTTCGTCTGGGCGCCGTATTCGCTCGACGAATTCAACGCGCTGCCGCGCTGGCGCCGCGTGATGGAGCGCATCTACCGCACCGGCTTCGGTCCGGGCCTGTATTACCTGATCGAGATCTGGTGGTGCAAGCTGTTCTTCCCCAGCAAGCGCCAGATGGCCACGCGCCGGTCGATCTTCACCGGCGACTGCGTGCTCGTGGCGGCGTTCGGGCTGGCCTGGATCGGCGCGCTGGTCGGCCTGGCGCTGGCCACGCAGCAGTCCGTCTGGATGCTGGTCGGCGCCGGCTTCGTGCTGCCCTTCCTGGTGTGGAACGTAACCGTCGGCTTCGTGCTGTACGTGCACCATACCCACACCAGCGTCGCCTGGTACGACACCAAGGCGATGTGGGCCAGGGCCCAGCCGTTCGTCTCGACCACCGTGCACCTGCGCTTTCGCCATGGCATCGGCGCGGCGCTGCACCACATCATGGAACACACCGCGCACCACGTCGACATGAGCGTGCCGCTGTACCGCCTCAAGCGCGCGCAGGCGCTGCTGGAGCATGCGCTGCCGGGCCGCATCATCATCGAGAACTTCTCGTGGCGCTGGTATTTCGACACGGCGCGCCGCTGCAAGCTCTATGACTTCAAGGCGCTGTGCTGGACCGATTTCCGCGGCCGCCAGACCAGCGAGAACGCGCCGGTACCGGCCTGATCGCCTTGCCGGCCGCGACGGCGGTGGACGATCCACCGCCGTCGCGGTTATAATCGCCGCTTCCATTGGGGAGTAGCCGCCCTGCTCTCACCGCGCCGCGCAATGCGGACTCCGGGGGACAGGGGCGTACGTCAACAGACTTGACCGCTTGCGGTTATGGCGTGCGCAGCTCCGGACCCGCCTGGCCAAACCGGCCCAGGCAGCGTCCATGCCTGGCGAGACCGATGACCATCCCTTTCTGGCCGGGCCGGGAAAGGGTTGCGTCATTGGCATCTCGCGATGCATTGCGGCCCGGTTACCCCACAAGACCAATATGGAAGCCTTCCTCGTCTCCACAGGCATCGTCGCTCTCGCAGAAATGGGCGACAAGACGCAATTGCTGTCGCTGGTGCTGGCCGCGCGCTACCGCAAGCCGGTGCCCATCATCCTCGGCATCCTGATCGCCACCCTGTTCAACCACGGCTTCGCCGGCGCGCTCGGCGGCTGGATCACGCACGTGGTGGGCGAAAGCCTGCTGCGCTGGATCCTCGGCCTGGGCTTTATCGCGATGGCCGCATGGATGCTGATCCCCGACAAGTTCGACGACGCCGAGCAGGCCAAACCGGTCAAGGGCTTCATTGGCATCCTCGGCACCACCCTCGTCGCCTTCTTCTTTGCCGAGATGGGTGACAAGACCCAGATCGCCACGGTGGCTCTGGCGGCGCGCTTCAGCGATGCCGTGCTGGCGGTGGTCATGGGGACGACCTTCGGCATGATGGTCGCCAATGCGCCGGCTGTGTTGCTGGGAGACAGGTTTGCCAACAAGATGCCGATCGGCCTGGTGCACAAGGTTGCCGCCGGCATCTTCCTGGTGCTGGGCGTGCTGGCGTTGCTGAATATCGGCGGATAAGCGCAAGGCAAAAAAAACGGGGCACAAGGCCCCGTTCAAACCCTCGCCGGTCCGGTACTGACGGTTGCCAACCGCTCAACCCTCCGGACCGTCGATCACCGATGCTCGGATTTCGCAGGCTGGCTCTGCACGAGCCAGCCCCGATGCTTCTCAGTTCAGGACACGTTAATTCGTAGTCTTGGCACCGCCTTCGAACCACTGCCCCAGCAGCGCGCGCTCGTCGTCTGTGATCTGCGTCACGTTGCCCAGCGGCATCGCCTTCTGCTGCACCGCCTGCTGGTAGATCAGCTGGGCGTGGGCCTTGATGTCCTCGGGCGTCTCGAGCTTGATGCCCTTGGCCGCGGTCGGCATCATCTTCGGCTGCTCGGCGTGGCATTGCACGCAGCGCGCGTTCATCACTTCCTGCACCTTGGCGAAGCTGACCGCCGCGGCGGCCTCGCCATCGGCCTTGGCCACGGCCGGGCGCGGCTGCGGCGCGATCATCACGGCGACAACTCCCAGCGCGGCGACGCCGGCGGCAGGCCACAGCACGTTGATCTTGCCCTTGTGCTTCAGGATGAAGAACTGGCGGATCAGCACGCCCGACAGCATGATCAGGATCAGCACCACCCAGTTGTACTTGTGGGCGTAGGTCATGCTGTAGTGGTTCGACAGCATCGCGAACAGCACCGGCAGCGTGAAATAGGTGTTGTGCACGCTGCGCTGCTTGCCGCGCTTGCCGTGGATCGGGTCCACCGGCTGGCCGGCCTTCAGTGCCGCCACCACCTTGCGCTGGCCCGGGATGATCCACGCCAGCACGTTCGCGCTCATGATCGTCGCGACCATCGCGCCGGTCAGCAGGAACGCCGCGCGGCCCGAGAAGACATGGCATGCGACGTAAGCGGCTGCCGCGATATAGATCGCCACCAGGATGCCGACCAGGCGGTCGTTCTTGTTGAACAGGCGGCAGATGCTGTCATAGACGATCCAGCCGATCAGCAAGTACGACACCGCAAAGCCGACCGCCGCGCCGGGCGACATGTCGAACACGTTCTTGTCGATCAGGAACGTGCTGGCGTTGAACAGGTACAGCACCACCAGCAGCGCAAAGCCGCTCATCCAGGTGGAATACGACTCCCAGTAGAACCAGTGCAGGTTCTCCGGCAACTGCTTGGGCGCGGTCAGGTACTTCTGCGGGTTGTAGAAGCCGCCGCCGTGCACCGCCCACAGCTCGCCGTCGACACCCTTCTCCTTCAGGTCCGGCGCGGTGGGCTTGGTCAGGCTGTTGTCCAGCCACACGAAATAGAACGAAGAGCCGATCCATGCGATGGCGGTGATGACGTGCACCCACCGCAGCAGCATATTGGCCCAGTCGAGGATATAGCCTTCCATGTCTTGTCTCCCGTTTCCCTATGCCACCGCGTCAGCTGCCGCGGTAGGTCGAGTACGACCAGGGCGAAACCAGGAGGGGCACGTGATAGTGCGCATTGACATCGGCAATGCCGAAGCGCAGCGGCACCACGTCCAGGAAGGCCGGCTCGGGCAGCTTCACGCCCTGGGCGCGGAAATAATCGCCGGCGGCGAATTCCAGCTCGTACACGCCCGCGGCGAGATCGGCGCCCTCCAGCAGGGGCTGGTCGCAGCGGCCGTCGTGGTTGGTGACCACGGTCTTGAGGGTTTCGCGACGATTGTCGACAATTTTATGGAGAGTAATCGACATGCCCTGCCCGGGCGTGCCCGCAGCGGTGTCGAGAACATGGGTGGTCAAGCGTCCCATCGTATTTGTCCTTTTGCGATTGGGTTGTGAGGGGCGCCGCTGCCTTCACTAGCACCATGTGTGGGAATGGTGCCCGCTCGGTACGTCTGGTAACGCATCCCGGCGCTGGGTTGGTGCGTGGCGACAATGCGCCTGCACTTCCCCGTTGGCAATTCAGGGATTTCCCTGAGTTGTCGAAAACCTGAGTTGGTTTTGTTGACAATATTGAGGCCGTAACCAAATAATTGTCAACAATTTTTGGATCACCGTACCCTGATACGCAGGATTTACGGTGCCATGCCTGACCTGCCGGTGCCACGATGTCCAAGAGCCTGAAGCTGATTGCCGCCAACGCCGAATCCAAGGCCCAAGCCGAGGCCGGCGAGCCGACCGAGATCCCGGGCAAGCCCGCCAAGCCTGCGCGCAAGGGCTCGGTCGAGGAGCGCATGTACCACGAGATCTACGACGCGATCATGGAGCACCGGCTGCCGCCGCGCACCAAGCTCACCGAGCATTCGCTTTGCGAGATCTATGCCACCGCGCGCCACACCGTGCGCAAGGTGCTGTCGCACCTGGCGGCCGACGGCATGGTTGACCTCGAGCCCAACCGCGGCGCCTTTATCGCCAGCCCGTCGACCGACGAGGCGCACGACATGTTCGAGCTGCGCCAGATGCTGGAGCGCGCGGTGCTGGAAAAGCTGGCCGCCATGCCTGACGTCAAGGCCGTGATCGCGCCGCTGCGGCAGATGGTGGCCAACGAGCGGCAGGCCTTCCTGACGCACGACCGTCCCAAGTGGATCCGCCTGTCCGCCGAATTCCACACCGCGCTGGCGGAACTGTCGGGCAATGCGCTGCTGGTCAACATGATGCGCCGCCTGGTGTCGCGCACCACGCTGATGATTGCCAGCGTGGAAGCGCCGGGCAACAACGCCTGCTCCTTCGACGAGCACGAAGAAATCCTCGACGCCCTGGAACAGGGCAACGCCGCACTGGCCCAGTCGCGCATGGCGCACCACCTCGGCGCCTGCGCCGACCGCGTGCAGCCGGACGAACCGGGCAGCTTCGATCTTCGCAGCGTGCTGGGCCGCTCCACCTAGCACGGTGTTCCCGTCACGCCCCCGCAAGAAGAAGGCAGCAGGCCCGTCGTCAGTACCGCGCCCAGGTAGTGCAAACGAGAGCGCGGCGACGGCAGGCCCATAACAACACCGACCAAACTGCCGGCACGGACGTGGCGTTCCCATCAAACCAAAGGAGAGGAGACGCACCAATGAATTCCGCAAGCACCACGGTCCCGACGGACCTCACCAACGAGCGTTTGCCTTCCGGGCGCCTGCTCGCGCTCGGGTTGCAGCACGTTCTGGTGATGTACGCCGGCACGGTTGCCGTGCCACTGATCGTGGGTGGCGCGCTCAAGCTGCCCAAGGACCAGCTGGCCTTCCTGATCAACGCCGACCTGTTCGCCGCCGGCCTGGCCACGCTGATCCAGGCCATCGGCTTCTGGAAGTTCGGCATCCGCCTGCCGGTGATGATGGGCGTGACCTTCGCCTCGGTGGCACCCATGATCGCCATCGGCACCGACCCCAATGTCGGCCTGCTCGGCATCTACGGCGCGGTGATCGCATCCGGGATCTTTGGCATCCTGATCTCGCCGATGATGGGGCGCATGCTGGGATTGTTCCCGCCGGTGGTGACCGGCACCGTGATCACGCTGATCGGCGTGTCGCTGATGCGCGTGGCCATCAACTGGTCGGCCGGTGGCCAGCCCACCACGCGCGCCGTCATCGACGGCGTCGTCAAGGAAGTGCCCAACCTGGCCTACGGCGACCTCACCAGCCTCGGCATCGCCGGCCTGACGCTGGTCATCATCCTGATGCTGACCAAATACGGCCGCGGCCTGGTCGCCAACTGCGCGGTGCTGCTCGGCATCATCATCGGCACGCTGGTGGCGATGGGCATGGGCAAGGTGTCGTTCGACGGCCTCGATGAAGCCAGCTTCGTCGCCGTCATCACGCCGCTGCATTTCGGCATGCCGACCTTCGAAGTGACCGCGATCCTGTCGATGTGCATCGTCATGCTGATCACGCTGGTGGAGTCGACCGGCATGTTCCTGGCGCTGTCGGACATCACCGGCAAGAAGCTGAGCAACGAGGACCTGACCCGCGGCCTGCGCGCCGACGGCCTGGGCACGGTGATCGGCGGCATCTTCAACACCTTCCCCTACACCTCGTTCTCGCAGAACGTGGGCCTGGTGACGGTGACCGGCGTGCGCTCGCGCTACGTCGCGGCAGCGGGCGGCATCATCCTGATCGCCTTCGGCCTGTTTCCCAAGATGGCCCACGTGGTGGCCTCGGTGCCGCAGTTCGTGCTGGGCGGCGCCGGCATCGTGATGTTCGGCATGGTCGCCGCCACCGGCATCCGCATCCTGGGTTCGTGCGATTTCAACCGCAACCGCCACAACCTGTTCATCGTCGCCATCTCGATCGGCTTCGGCATGATCCCGACGCTGGCGCCGACGTTCTTCCAGTACCTGCCCAAGTGGACCGACCCGTTCACGCACAGCGGCATCGTGCTCGGCACCATCGTGGCGGTGGCGCTGAACCTGTTCTACAACGGCATCCAGTCGCGCGAAGAGGCCATGCGCAACGCCGCGGCCAATTCGCACGGCACCGAGTAATCGAAGTACCGGCAAGGCTGGGCCGGCCCGCAGGGACCCGGCCCCGAAGCAGTACCGGCGCCGCCGCCGGCACCACTGGCATGCTCATTGCATGACGGTCGGCGCCTGCGGCGGGACGGCGGTGCAGGGTGGTTTCCTGAAGCAAGCAACGACACATGACAAACGATAACTATCCACGCGATCTCATCGGTTACGGCGCCCGCCCGCCGCACGCCCGCTGGCCGGGCGGCGCGCGCGTCGCGCTGCAGTTCGTGCTCAACTACGAAGAAGGCGGCGAAAACTGCGTGCTGCACGGCGACGCCGCTTCCGAGCAGTTCCTCTCCGAGATCGTCGGCGCCGCGGCCTACCCCGAGCGCCACATGAGCATGGAGGGCATCTACGAATACGGCTCGCGCGCCGGCGTCTGGCGCATCCTGCGCGAGTTCGAAAAGCGCAGGCTGCCGCTGACGATCTTCGGCGTGTCGATGGCGCTGCAGCGCCATCCCGAACTGACCCGCGCCTTCGTCGAGCTGGGCCACGAGATCGCCTGCCACGGCTGGCGCTGGATCCACTACCAGAACATCGACGAAGCCACCGAGCGCGAGCACATGCGCATCGGCATGCAGATCATCAAGGACCTGACCGGCGCGCTGCCGCTGGGCTGGTACACCGGCCGCGACAGCCCCAACACGCGCCGCCTCGTCGTTGAGCACGGCGGTTTCCTGTACGACTCGGATTACTACGGCGACGACCTGCCGTTCTGGACCGAGGTCGAAGTCAGCGGCGGCGAGAAGAAGCCGCACCTGGTGGTGCCGTACACGCTGGATTCGAACGACATGCGCTTTGCCACGCCGCAGGGCTTCAACACCGGCGAGCAGTTCTTCCAGTACCTGAAGGATGCGTTCGACGTGCTGTATGAAGAAGGCGATCCCGCGGGACAGGACAGCCCCAAGATGCTGTCGGTCGGCATGCACTGCCGCCTGCTCGGCCGCCCGGGCCGCTTCCGCGCGCTGCAGCGCTTCCTCGATTACGTGCAGGGACACGACAAGGTGTGGATCTGCCGCCGTGTCGATATCGCCCGGCACTGGGCCGCCACCCACCCCTACACTCCCCGGAATCAAGCATGAGCCAGACCTACACTATCGCCCAACTCAACACCATGCCGGTCGCCGAATTCGTGCAGGTGCTGGGCGGCATCTACGAACATTCGCCGTGGTTTGCCGAGACCGCCGCCGCGCAACGGCCCTTTGCCGATGGCGCCGCGCTGGCGCAGGCGCTGCGCCAGGCCGTCGATGAAGCCGGCGAAGCGGCGCAGCTGAAGCTGGTGCGCGCCCACCCGGAACTGGCCGGCAAGGCCGCCGTGCGCGGCGAGCTGACCGCCGAGTCGACGCGCGAGCAGAGCGGCGCCGGCCTGAACCAGTGCACGCCCGAGGAATTCGACCGCCTGCAGTCGCTCAACGCGGCGTACAACCAGAAGTTCGGCTTCCCGTTCATCCTGGCGGTGCGCGGCTACGACCGCCACGGCATCATCGCGGAGTTCGCGCGCCGCATTGAAAACACGCCGCAGCAAGAGTTGCAAACTTGCATCAACCAGATCCATCGCATTGCACAGTTCCGCCTCGACGACTTAGTATCCGCCTGAGAAAAAAAGCGTCACCTGTATAACAAAAACGCTGTACCCCGATGCCGCCGGCACCCAATGCAACACCACACCGAGCCCACGCCAGGCGGCACGAATAAAAGCACAAAGACATTACAAGAACCCGTCAGGGACCCAGTACACAACGTTCCAAGCAGGATCAAAACCACGGAGGTCTAACAATGCAGAAGCAGTACAAGCCGGCGCTCAAGCTGGCGGCGGTAGCGGCTACCCTTTTTTCCGGCGCGGCCATGGCCCAGTCCAGCGTCACGCTGTACGGCCAGGCTGACATGTTCGTCGGCGCCGTGAAGAGCCCGGGCTCGGGCGAACGCGCATGGGTGGCCAATTCGGGCGGGATGCAGACGTCTTACTGGGGCATCAAGGGCACCGAAGACCTGGGCGGCGGCACCAAGGCCATCTTCGACCTGAACGGCTTCTTCCGTACCGACAGCGGCAACAGCGGCCGCTTCAACGGCGACTCGATGTTCAGCCGCAATGCCTATGTCGGCCTGCAGAACGACAAGGCCGGCACCATCAAGCTGGGCCGCAACACCACGCCGTACTTCATTTCGACCATCCTGTTCAACCCGCTGGTCGACTCGTACGTGTTCTCGCCGACGATCTTCCACACCTACTTCGGCGCGGTCAGCGGCGCCGTCGCCGATCCCGGCATCATCGGCGATTCGGGCTGGAACAACTCCGTGGTGTACAGCACGCCAAACTTTGGCGGCCTGAGCGCCAACTTCATCTACGGCTTCGGCGAGCAGCCGGGCGCCGCGGGCAAGCAGAAGTTCGGCGGCAACGTCCTGTACTTCAACGGCCCGTTCGCCGCGACCGTGGCCTACCAGCAGGTGCGCTTCAACAACGTGCCGACCGACATGTCCGACCTCGGCCTGTCGCGCCAGGACGCCGCACAGATCGGCCTGTCCTATGACTTCAAGGTGGTCAAGCTGTTCGCGCAGGGCCAGTACATCAAGACCCGCGCCACCACCGCGCCGTCCGGCGACATCAAGCACATCGACGGCCAGTTCGGCGCATCGGTGCCCATCGGCGCCGGCAACCTGCTGGCTTCGTATGCCTATGGCAAGGTCGACAACTCGCTGGGCGACTTCAAGCGCAATACCTTTGCCGTCGCCTACGACTACAACCTGTCCAAGCGCACCGACGTGTACGCCGCCTACTACTACGACAAGATCACCGGCATCGAGCACGGCGACACCTTCGGCGTGGGCGTGCGCCACAAGTTCTGATGCGCTGAGCGCGTCACCGGCAGCACTGGAGCCCGCCTTTCGGCGGGCTTTTTTTATCGTGCGCGGGCGGCGCGCGCGGCACCCACCGTTGCCGCGCAATGCTGCACTGCGCCACGCAGTGCCACATGAGAAACTGCCGCTCCATAGGCGGATTCAATTGGATTGGCCCCGGCGCGCTTCCTAGATTGGTGTTCCAGGCCTCAAAAACCATGACAGCGAGGTGACACATGCGGCGATACGCGAAGACCCGTTCGGAACTGATGGCCATCCTGAACCAGTGCCTCGACAACAACCCCGAGTGCGGCGAATGCGAGCTGCACGCGGTGCGAATGCACCAGCCTGACCATACCGGTTGCAACTGGAGCGCGGAAGTCGATTTCCCGCAGGAGTCCGTCGACAACCTGGGCCACCAGCTCGCGGCGGCAAAATCGATCATCGTGGTCATGCGCGAGCAGTACAACGTGCTGCAATAGCCATCACCCCCAACCGTCCCTGGCCGCACGGATGCGGCGGGGCAACAAACAAAAAGGCCGGGTCATGGACCCGGCCTTTTGCATGGCGAAGGCTTCGCGTCGGATCAGCGCACCGCGTTGCACTCGGCCACGGCGACGGCCGTCATATTGACGATCCGGCGCGTGGTGGCCTGCGGGTTGAGGATGTGCACCGGCTTGGCCGCGCCCAGCAGGATCGGGCCCACCGTCACGCCCTGCCCGCCCGTGATCTTGAGCAGGTTGAAGGCAATGTTGGCGGCGTCCAGCGTCGGCATCACCAGCAGGTTGGCGCTGCCGGCCAGCTTGGTCGACGGCAGGAAGTGGCGGCGCACGTCCTCGACCAGCGCGGCATCGCCCTGCATCTCGCCTTCCACCTCCAGGTGCGGCGCCTCGCGCGCGAGGATCTGCGCGGCCTCGCGCATCTTGCGCGCCGACGGGCGCGTCGACGAGCCGAACATCGAGTGCGACATCAGCGCCACCTTCGGCTGCAGGCCGAAGCGCGCGATTTCTTCCGCGGCCAGCTGGGTGATGGCCGCCAGCTGTTCCGCGCTGGGGTCGTCGTTGACGAAGGTGTCGGTGATGAACAGCGTGTACTTCTCCAGCATCAGCGCGTTCATCGCCGCAAACACATGCGCGCCCGGCGCCAGGCCAATCACGTCGCGCACGTGCTCGAGGTGCGCCTCGAAGCGGCCGACCGTACCGCACAGCAGCGCGTCGGCGTCGCCCATGTGCATCAGCATGGTGCCGATCAGCGTGTTGGAGCGGCGCAGCGCCACCTTGGCCATGTCCGGGGTCACGCCGTCGCGGCCGCGCAGCGCGTGGTAGGCCTCGTGGTAGGCGCGGTAGCGCGGGTCGTCCTCGGGGTTGATCAGCTCGAAGTCCACGCCCGGCTTCAGGCGCAGGCCGGCCTTGTCGATGCGCATCTGGATCACGTGGGGGCGGCCGATCAGGATCGGGCGTGCCAGGCCTTCGTCGACCACCGACTGCACCGCGCGCAGCACGCGCTCTTCCTCGCCCTCGGCATAGGCCACGCGCTTGGGCGCGGCCTTGGCGGCCGAGAACACCGGCTTCATGATCAGGCCGGTGTGGTAGACGTAGGTCGACAGCTGCTGGCGATAGGCTTCCAGGTCCTTGATCGGGCGCGTGGCCACGCCCGACTCTTCGGCCGCCTTGGCCACCGCCGGCGCGATCTTCTCGATCAGGCGCTGGTCGAACGGCGTCGGGATGATGTAGTCGGGGCCGAACTTCAGCTCGCGGCCGCCGTAGGCCGCGGCCACGGCGTCGTTGAGCTCGGCCTCGGCCAGCTCGGCGATAGCCTTGACGCAGGCCAGCTTCATCGCTTCCGTGATCTTGGTGGCGCCGCAATCGAGCGCGCCGCGGAAGATGTACGGGAAGCACAGCACGTTGTTGACCTGGTTCGGGTAGTCCGAACGGCCGGTGGCGATGATGCAGTCCGGGCGCGCGGCCTTGGCCACTTCCGGGCGGATCTCGGGCTCGGGGTTGGCCAGCGCCAGGATGATGGGCCGCTCGGCCATGGTCTTGACCATCTCGGCGGTCAGCACGCCGGCGGTCGAGCAGCCCAGGAAGACGTCGGCGCCGTTGACGATGTCGGCCAGCGTGCGCGCCGAGGTGTCCTGCGCGTAGCGGGCCTTGTTGGCTTCCATGTTGGCGTCGCGGCCGACATAGATCACGCCCTTGGAATCGACCACCGAGACGTTCTCGCGCTTCACGCCGAGGCTGACCATGGTGTCGAGGCAGGCGATCGCGGCCGCGCCGGCGCCCGATACCGCCATCCTGACCTTGGCGATATCCTTGCCGACCACCTTCAGGCCGTTCAGCAGCGCCGCCGCCGAGATGATCGCGGTGCCGTGCTGGTCGTCATGGAAGACGGGGATGTTCATGCGCTCGCGCAGCTTCTGCTCGATGTAGAAGCACTCGGGCGCCTTGATGTCTTCCAGGTTGACGCCGCCCAGCGTGGGCTCCAGCGCGGCGACGATCTCGACGATCTGGTCCGGGTCGCGCGCATCGAGCTCGATGTCGAATACGTCGATGCCGGCGAACTTCTTGAACAGGCAGCCCTTGCCCTCCATCACCGGCTTGCCGGCGAGCGGGCCGATGTCGCCCAGGCCCAGCACGGCGGTGCCGTTGGTGACCACGGCCACCAGGTTGGCGCGCGAGGTGTACTCGGCGGCGGTGGCGGGATCCTTGGCGATTTCCTCGCAGGCGTACGCTACGCCCGGCGAATAGGCCAGCGACAGGTCGCGCTGGTTGGACAGCGCCTTGGTCGCGGTGACCTGGATCTTGCCCTTGGTCGGGCTGCGGTGGTATTCCAGCGCGGCGAGGCGCAGCTGCGCTTCAGGACTGTTCGGGGCATGTTGCGGTGCATCACCGCCGTTCTTGCTGCTCATTGGCTCGTCCGGAAAATGGCCCGGACCGAAGCGCCCCTCTCCCGCCATGGTTCGGCCGGCTCAAGCGACAAGCCGGCAGCGAAGGACAAGCTCTGGCAGCGAAACTGACGACTCCGGCAGCCAGGCCGGAAAAATCGAGCAGCTATTCTAGCCCACGCGCCCGTGCAAAGTACCACCGCGGCACGCCCGCAGGCCGCATTTTGCGCGGATTCTGGCCGTTAAACAGCTTTTACCATTGGGTATGCAATGGCGGTGCAGAAGCATGCTCCTGCATGCATCCGCACGCATGGCGCTGCGCGGCCTGCGAGGGCGGGTGGTAACTGACGGCGGCCGCCCTAGTGGGCGTCCTTCCCCACCTCCAGCGTCACGCGACGCGGACGGCCGCTGTCGGACGGGAAGTCGGTGAAGGCACTGCGGATCAGGTAGGGCATCATCGCCGGCAGGCTACTGTTCTCGGCCTGGTTCTGCGCGGTGACCTGCCAGACCCGCTTGCCGCTGACCGCATCCTTGAAATACACCCGCAGGCTCGAGAACGTCACCGGCACGTCGCGCACCACCGTCTGCGGCGGCCAGTAGCCCGGCCCCCACGGGCCCCATGGCCCCCATGGCCGGTAGTAGCCCGGTCCCCAGTACGGGCCCCAGTACGGGCTCCACGGGCCGTACCACGGATCCGGATAGACCGTCTCGGCCACGCGCACCAGCCCCGGCACCGAGTCGTAATCCATGCTGACCAGGTAGCGCGCCTGCCGGGCCGGGACCTGCTCGAAGCCGACGCCCGCCAGCGCGGCCGCCAGCCACTGCTCATAGGTCTGCCGGTCGAGCTGGGCCGCCTGCTCGGCGCTATGCTCGAAACTGTAGGTGCGCGGCGCGTCGTTCTGCCAGCCGGGCTGGCGGAACGACGTGACATCGGTGGTCACGGTGCTGGCGCACCCCGTCAGCAGCAGCGCCGTCAGCAGCGCCAGCGCGCCCCGCATCCTGCGCAGCCCGGGCCACCGGCCCGCTGCCCCTTGATTGCCGACACCGCCTGCGCGCTGCCACATAGTGCTACCTCGCTCTTCTGTCTACTGAAACCCTGCGTGTCTCTGAGACCACGCCGGCGCCGGGGAATTCCCTGCACCGCTTGGTGCGGCGCCCGCCAGACCGCGCCCCGACCCCTTGGCTACAATGAGGACTTCAGCGCCATGCTTTGCTTGCACGCGCGTGGCCGCCCCCCTTTTCCTAACGGTCTTCCGAAGACAGGATCCTTCCATGCTGCGCACCGACACGCCCGTTACCGTCTATCGCAAGGACTATACCCCGCCACCGTTCGCCATCGACCACGCTGCACTGGTGCTGGAACTCGATCCCCAGCGCACCGTGGTCACCAGCACGCTGCGCTTCGCGCGCACGGCGGGCGCGCCCGACGCGCCGCTGGTGCTGGCCGGCGAAGAACTCGAACTGATCGGCGTCAGCCTGGACGGCAAACCGGTGGCCAACGCCACCCAGGACGGCGGCACGCTGACGCTGCCCGGCCTGCCGGCGCAGGGCACGCTGGAAATCACCACCGCCTGCCAGCCCGCGGCCAACACCACGCTGTCGGGGCTCTATGTGTCCAACGGCAACTTCTTCACCCAGTGCGAGGCCGAGGGCTTCCGCCGCATCACCTATTTCCTCGACCGCCCCGACGTGATGGCGACCTACCGCGTCACGCTGCGCGCCGACCGCGCCGCCTATCCGGTGCTGCTGTCCAACGGCAACCTGGTGAGCCAGCGCGAACTGCCCGATGGCCGCCACGAAGCCGTGTGGGAAGACCCGTTCCCCAAGCCGTCGTACCTGTTCGCGCTGGTCGCGGGCAAGCTCGAATGCATCGAGCAACGGATCCAGTCCGCCTCCGGCAAGGACAAGCTGCTGCAGGTGTGGGTCGAGCCGCGCGACCTCGACAAGACCCGCCATGCGATGGATTCGCTGGTCCATTCGATCCGCTGGGACGAGCAGCGCTTCGGGCTGGAACTGGACCTGGAGCGCTTCATGATCGTCGCCGTGGGCGACTTCAACATGGGCGCGATGGAAAACAAGGGCCTGAACATCTTCAACACCAAGTATGTGCTGGCCAACGCGCAGACCGCCACCGATACCGACTTCGCCAATATCGAGGCGGTGGTCGGCCACGAGTACTTCCACAACTGGACCGGCAACCGCGTGACCTGCCGCGACTGGTTCCAGCTGTCGCTGAAGGAAGGCCTGACGGTGTTCCGCGACCAGGAGTTCTCGGCCGACATGATGGGTTCGGAATCGGGCCGCGCGGTCAAGCGCATCGAGGACGTGCGCGTGCTGCGCCAGGTGCAGTTCCCCGAGGACGCCGGCCCGATGGCGCATCCGGTGCGCCCCGACAGCTACGAAGAGATCAACAACTTCTACACGGTCACGGTGTACGAGAAAGGCGCCGAGGTCGTGCGCATGTACCAGACCCTGCTCGGCCGCGAAGGCTTCCGCAAGGGCATGGACCTGTACTTCCAGCGCCACGACGGCCAGGCCGTGACCTGCGACGACTTCCGCGCCGCCATGGCCGATGCCAACGGCCGCGACCTGACCCAGTTCGGGCTGTGGTACAGCCAGGCCGGCACGCCGGTGGTGACCGCGCGCACCGCGTGGAACGGCGACGATGGCAGCCTGACGCTGACGCTGACGCAACGCTGCCCCAAGGTCGGCATCGAGACCCGCGCCGGCACGCCCGACAAGCAGCCGTTCCATATCCCGTTCGCGCTCGGCCTGCTGGGCGCGGACGGCAACGACCTGCCGCTGCAGCTCGAGGGCGAGAGCGCGCCCGCCGGCACCACGCGCGTGCTCGACTTCACGCAGGCCGAGCAGAGCTTCCGCTTCATCAACCTGCCGCGCGGCGCGCAGGCCCCGCTGCCGTCGCTGCTGCGCAATTTTTCCGCGCCGGTGATCGTCGATGCCGAGTACACCGACGCGCAGCTGACCTTCCAGCTGTCGCACGACAGCGACGCCTTCAACCGCTGGGAAGCCGGCCAGCGCCTGGCCACGCGCGCGCTGCTGCAGCTGGTGGCCGACGTGCAGGCCGGGCGCGAGCTCACGCTCGATCCCGCGCTGGTGCGCGCCATGCGCGCGGTGCTGACCGACGACACGCTCAACCCCGCCTTCCGCGAGCAGGCCCTGGTGCTGCCGGCAGAGGCCTACCTGGCCGAGCGCATGGGCGTGGCCGATCCCGCCGCCATCCACCGCGCGCGCCAGTTCATGCGCGAAGGCCTGGCGCGCGCGCTGCAGGCCGACTGGCTGGCCGCCTATGAAGCCAATGCCACGCCGGGCCCGTATTCGCCCGATGCCGCCTCGGCGGCGAAGCGCGCGCTGCGCAACCTCGCGCTCGGCTACCTGGCCGACAGCGGCGACGCCGCGATGCAGGCGCTGGCCGACCAGCAGTACCAGCACGCCGACAACATGACCGACCGCTTCGCCGCGCTGTCGGCGCTGGTCAACAGCTTCGCCCCCGGCCGCGAGCACGCGCTGGCGGACTTCTACCAGCGCTTCGAAGACGACCCGCTGGTGATCGACAAGTGGTTCTCGCTGCAGGGCATGCAGCGCGGCAGCGTCGGCCCGCAGGCCGGTGGCCCGCACGCCGGCAAGCGCACCATCGACACCGTGCGCGCGCTGATGGAGCATCCCGCCTTCAACCTGCGCAACCCCAACCGCGCGCGCTCGCTGATCTTCAGCTTCTGCTCCGGCAACCCCGCGCAGTTCCACGCCGAGGATGGCTCGGGCTACCGCTTCTGGGCCGACCAGGTGCTGGCGCTGGACGCCATCAACCCGCAGGTGGCGGCGCGCCTGGCGCGGGTGATGGACCGCTGGCAGAAATACGAACTGGCGCTGCGCGACCGCATGCGCGCCGAGTTGGAACGCGTTGCCGCCTGCAGCACGCTGTCGCGCGACGTGCGCGAGATCGTTGGCAAGGCGCTGGCCGGCTGAGCGCGCCGGCGACGGGACAGGCAGCCCGGCCCACGCCCCCGATGCCCGGCCCCGCGCGGCCGGGCATGTAGAATTGCGGCCATCCAAGGAGAACCAACCATGACTCGCATCAGCCTGACCCGCTACCTGGTCGAGGAACAGCGCAAGCACAACACGATCCAGCCCGAACTGCGGCTGCTGATCGAAGTGGTCGCGCGAGCCTGCAAGGCCATTTCCAACGCCGTCAGCAAGGGCGCCCTCGCCGGCGTGCTGGGCTCGGCCGGCACCGGCAACGTCCAGGGCGAAACCCAGCAGAAGCTGGACGTGATCGCCAACGAAGTGCTGCTCGACGCCAACGAATGGGGCGGCCACCTGGCCGCGATGGCGTCGGAAGAAATGGAATCGTTCTACGAGATTCCCAACCGCTACCCGAAGGGCGAATACCTGCTGATGTTCGACCCGCTCGACGGCTCGTCGAACATCGACGTCAACGTCTCCATCGGCACCATCTTCTCGGTGCTGCACATGCCCAAGCCCGGCCAGACCGTGACCGAGGCCGACTTCCTGCAGCCCGGCACGCACCAGGTCGCGGCCGGCTACGCCGTGTACGGCCCGCAGACCACGCTGGTGCTGACGGTCGGCAACGGCGTGCACATGTTCACGCTGGACCGCGAGGCCGGCAGCTTCGTGCTGACCCAGTCCAACGTCACGATCCCGGAAGACACCAAGGAATTCGCCATCAACATGTCGAACATGCGCCACTGGGCCCCGCCGGTGCGCAAGTACATCGACGAGTGCCTGGCTGGCGACGAAGGCCCGCGCGGCAAGAACTTCAACATGCGCTGGGTGGCCTCGATGGTCGCCGACGTGCACCGCATCCTGACCCGCGGCGGCATCTTCATGTACCCGTGGGACAAGCGCGAGCCGGAAAAGCCCGGCAAGCTGCGGCTGATGTACGAAGCCAACCCGATGGCGATGCTGGTCGAGCAGGCCGGCGGCGCCGCCACCAACGGCGAGCAGCGCATCCTCGACGTGCAGCCGACCAAACTGCACCAGCGCGTCTCGGTGATCCTGGGCTCGAAGAACGAGGTGGAGCGCGTCACGCGCTACCACCAGGAAGCGCAAGCCAAGGCCTGATTCCGGCCACGGCCAGCCTGAAACGGGGCGCGCCGCGCCCCGTTTTTCGTGCCGGCGCCGGATGGCACCGGCGACACAAAAGGGCTTCACAAGGCCGGAAAACGCTGCTACTATTGCGGGCTGTTCCAGATCGCCGGAACATGTTGCCGAAGTAGCTCAGTCGGTAGAGCAGCTCATTCGTAATGAGAAGGTCGGGGGTTCGATTCCTCTCTTCGGCACCACCAGAATTCCAGGGCCCAGCCCGCGCAAACCCGGACAGCGTCACGCTCTCCGGGTTTTTTGTTGCGCGCGTTCCGGCGATGATGGGGGCGGATCAGGTGGCGGCAATGGCGCCGGCTGGCGCCCCAGCCGTTGCGCCCACCAGTAGCGCAAGGGGTGTTCCAGATCGGGATAGAGCACCGGCTGGCTGAAGCAGCCGGCACGCTTCATCAGGAGATAGGCGGCAAGCATGGCCGCCCAGAAAGCTAGCAGTTCCACGATCACGGCCGCCGCGGATGTCGGGGTGGCCGCTTTCATTATAGGTAGCCGCCTCCGGCATGGGGCCGATGGCGCACCCCGTGGATACCCTAGGCGCGCTGCGCCGCTCAGTACACCTCCGGCACGATCATCTCCTTCGCCACCGGCTGGCGCACGTAATCCTCGTGGCGTTCACGGCCGGGCAGCACCACCGTGGGAGACTCGACTTCGGCATACGGCACCAGGCTCAGCAGGTGATGGATGCAGTTCAGCCGCGCGCGCTTCTTGTCGTCGGCCTGCACCACCCACCACGGCGCCTCGGCGATGTGGGTGCGCTCGAGCATGATCTCCTTGGCCCGCGTGTAGTCTTCCCAGCGACGCTGCGATTCCAGGTCCATCGGGCTGAGCTTCCACTGCTTGAGCGGATCATGGATGCGGCTGAGAAAGCGCAGGCGCTGCTCGTCATGCGTGATCGAGAACCAGTACTTGATTACCTGGATGCCGGAACGCACCAGCATCTTTTCGAATTCGGGCACGGAGCGGAAGAACTCTTCGTACTGGTCGTCGGTACAGAAGCCCATCACGCGCTCGACGCCGGCGCGGTTGTACCAGCTGCGGTCGAACAGCACGATCTCGCCAGCGGCGGGCAGGTGCGCGACGTAGCGCTGGAAATACCACTGGGTGCGTTCGCGGTCGTTGGGCGCGGGCAGCGCGGCCACGCGGCAGACCCGCGGGTTCAGCCGCTGGGTGATGCGCTTGATCACGCCGCCCTTGCCGGCGGCGTCGCGCCCCTCGAACAGGATCACGACCTTGTGCCCGGTGGCGGCCACCCAGCTCTGCAGCCGCACCAGTTCGCCCTGCAGCCGGAACAGCTCGCGGAAATAGCGCCGGCGGCTGTCCTGCTCGGCCTGATCGTCCAGGTGCACGGGATCGCCAAAGGCCTCGCTGGCCTCGCGATCGTCCAGTTCCAGTTCGATCTCTTCGTCGTAGTAGTCGGCCACCTCGTTGTGGATGCGCCGCACCAGCTCTGCTTCACCCGGTCTCATCTGCTTGCTCTCCCTGTGGATACAACGCGGTCGCGGCGATGCTGGCATGGCCGTATTGCAGCCGCGTGAAGGCGGAGCAGGCGGCCCTGCCCCCTGCCCCATGCGGCCCGCCACGCGATACGCCGCCTTTCAGCCCGCGGGATTGATGTTGTGGTTATGGCGGAACAGGTTGTCGGGATCGTAGCGCCGCTTGACTGCCACCAGCCGCTCGTAGTTCGGCCCATAGGCAGCGCCGACGCGGTCCACCTCCTCCTGCGTGAGGAAGTTGACATAGACGCTGCCGAGCGCGAACGGCGCGGCCGCGCGGAACACCTCGCGCGCCCAGCCGATGCAGCGGTCGTCGTCCGCGGGACTGTCCCAGCGCCCGTGCAGGTTCATGATGAATTTGGCATCGCGGTTGGCGTAGGCGGTGGCGTCGGGCGCGACGCGGTTGGTCTGCCCGCCCATGGCGCCGATAAAGACCTCGCATTGCGGCGACGGCAGCTTGCCGATCTGCTCGATCAGCATCGCGATCAGCCCGTCGTCCAGCCCGGCGAAGTTATGCGACTTCCAGTAGTTGCGCGCACCCGGCGTCAGCAGCGGATCGAAAGCCTGCTGCCACGCGGTGAGCGGCATCGGCCCCAGGTGCTCGCCATACGGGGTGCCAAGTTGGCGCAGCGGCTCCACCAGTTGCGGCCCCTGGTCCGGGGGACCGATATAGCAGATCGCCAGCGCCGCGACCGGCTTGCCGTGCGCCTCGGGCGGCAGGAACGGCAGCGGCGGCGCCTGGCGCAGCACCACCCACACGGTCAGCTCGTCGGGCATCGATTCATACAGCTCGCGATAGGCCGGCAGCACGCTGGCGGCCTGCTCCAGCGGATAGACGATCAGTCCGCCATAGACCTGCGGCCCGACCGGATGCAGGCGGAACTCGAACATCGTCACCACGCCGAAGTTGCCGCCACCGCCGCGCAGTGCCCAGAACAGATCGGCGTTCTCGTCGCTGCTGGCGCGCACCAGCTTGCCGTCGGCGGTAACGACCTGCGCCGACACCAGGTTGTCGACCGTGGTGCCGAACTTGCGGCTGAGCCAGCCGAAGCCGCCGCCCAGCGTCAGCCCGGCCACGCCGGTGGTGGAATTGATGCCGAGCGGCGTGGCCAGGCCCTGCGCCTGCGCTTCATGGTCGAAGTCGCGCAGCGTGGCGCCCGGCTCCACCCACGCGCGTTGCGCGTGGGGATCGACGCGCACCGAGCGCATCGTCGACAGGTCCAGCACCATGCCGCCCTCGCAGATCGCCAGCCCGCCGATGTTGTGGCCGCCGCCGCGTACCGACAGCAGCACCCCATGCTCGCGCGCGAAGTTCACCGCCGCTGCAACGTCGGCGGCGCCTGCGGCCTGCACGATCCACTGCGGATGGCGGTCGATCATCGCGTTCCAGATCCGGCGCGCGTCGTCATAGCCGCCGTCGCCCGGCTGCAGCAAGCGTCCGCGCAACTGCGCCTTAAGTGCTTCAATATGTTCCTGCGATGGCTGGGCCATGATCTGCCTCCCGATGCTGATTGTGAACATCGGACGACACGCGGCGTCAGGAGCAAAAAAATGGCCACGAGGACCGATGACTTCATCATTTAAGGCAGGCACCGCGCGAATGTAAATGCGCGCTGCGCGCGGCGCATTCCGCGGGTGGGGCCCGGATCCAGCCGTGGCCGCGCGGCCTATCATGGAGGCACGGCGGCACGGTGCCCGCGCGCCGTGCGCCTGCACGATGGACCCTGCCAGCCAACCTCCCCTGTTCCTGTGCGGCGACGTGATGACCGGTCGCGGCATCGACCAGATCCTGGCGCATCCCAGCCAGCCGCTGCTGCATGAATCGTACGTGCATTGCGCGCTCGACTACGTGCGCCTGGCGGAACGCAAGGCCGGCCCGATCGCACGCCCGGCCGGGTCGGACTATCCGTGGGGCGATGCGCTGGCGGAACTGGCAAGCCGCGCCGCGCGGCCGCGCATCGCCAACCTGGAAACCGCCATCACCACCAGCAACGATGCCTGGCCCGGCAAGTCCGTGCACTACCGCATGCATCCGCGCAACGTCGATTGCCTGCAGGCCGCCGGCATCGACTGCGCGGTCCTCGCCAACAACCATGTGCTGGACTGGGGCCGCGCGGGCCTGGCCGATACGCTGGACGCGCTGGACGGGGCGCACATCGCGCACGCCGGGGCCGGCGCCGACGAGGCCAGCGCGGCACGCGCCGCAGTGCTGCCTCGGCCCGGCGGCGGTCGCGTGGTGGTGCTCGCCTTCGCCATGACTAACGCCGGCACGCCGGCGGCGTGGCGCGCCACCGCCGGGCACTCGGGCGTGAACCTGCTGGACGACTGGTCCGCGGCCTCGCAGCAACACATTGCCGCGCAGGCGCGCCAACTGCGGCGCCCAGGCGATGTCATGGTGCTGTCGATCCACTGGGGCCCGAACTGGGGCTACCACATCGACCCCGCGCAGCGCGCCTTCGCCCGCGCGGTGGTCGAGCATGCAGGCATCGACATCGTGCACGGGCATTCCTCGCACCATCCGCTCGGCATCGAGCTGCATGCCGGCAAGCCTATCCTGTATGGCTGCGGCGACTTCATCAACGATTACGAGGGCATTGGCGGATACGATAGCTACCGCCCCGACCTGGCGCTGATGGCATTCGTCAGCTTCGCTGGCGGCGGCAGTGCGGAGCTGCGGCTGGTGCCTTTGCGGCGCAGCCACTTCCGGCTGGCGTATGCGCGCGAAGTCGACATGGCATGGCTGCAAGCCATGTTCGAAGCACAGGGACGCGCGCTTGGCACACGCGTGGCGCGCAGCGGACTGCACGAGTTGCGGCTATGGGCGGCATGAGCCGCAAGCCTACCCTGCCACGATTCCTGTACTTGCCGGTGCTTGCCCGCACTTGCAAAAGGGCCGGCGCAAAAACAGAAAGGCCAGCGCGATGGCTGGCCTTCCCGTTCATTCAAGTGCCACGTGTGTCGGTTCGGTGTAACGCTTCCACAGAGTGCTGATCCGCTTCTGCATTCATTGCCCAACGCTAGCTCGGTCGCCCATCCTGCGGCACCCCAGGACATACCTGCAGGATAGTACAAATCCCCGCGGATCAAAGCGGGATCAACGAAGCGCACGCTTCAGCCGACCATGATGCGGTCGTCGACCAGCCGGATCTGGCCACCGGGCTTGTCTTCCATCACTTTGAGCACGCGGCTGCCCACCTGCAGGGTGACCCCGCCATGGATGCGCCGCGGGGCGTCGATGACGGCCTCGGCGGCGGGCTGCATCTGCTGCCCCAGGTCGGTCAGGCGCGCCTCCAGCTCGAACAGGTCGCGCGACAGCTTGAACAGGGTCGCGCGCGCCTTTTCGCGCAGGTCGCCGACGGCGCGCTCCGGGTGCTTGGCAAAGAAGTCCACCAGCTGCCTGACCTTGTTCTGCTCTTCCAGCATGCGCCGGCGCTCGGCCTCGAGCGCGGCGCGCTGGGCGTCGGCATAGGGATTGAGGCCGACCTGGATGCTGGTGGCGGTGCCGGCCGGCGCGCCCAGCACCGCGGCGCGCACCGCCAGCAAGGCGCGGCTGCGGCCGCCGCTGATGCTGCCCTGCACGCCGGTGCCGCCCACCACGATGCGCTGGCCGGCGGCGACATCGCTCTGGCGGATGCCGCTGTCGACGGTGACTTCGGTGCCGGCCTCGACCACCGCATTCTCGATGAAGCGCGCCTTCACCGCGCCCTTGCAGCGCACGCTGGCGCGGCTGATACCGCCTTCGGCATGGGCGCTTTCCGACTTGCCGATAATGCCGCCCTTGACGATGACGTTGCCGCCGGCCTCGACGCTGGCGGCTTCGATGGTGCCTTCGACCACCACGTCGCCGCTGACGTTGACCGACATGCCGGTGCGGATGTCGCCCGACACGCGCAGCGTGCCATCGAACGCCACGTTGCCGGAGTGCAGGTCCACCGATTCCACCTGCACCACGGGACTGACCGAGATGCCGTAGACCCCGACCACCGGCGACCCGGCTATCACCGCGCGCAGCAGCCCGGGGTCGTCCGCATCGGTCGCCGCGCCGGTCAGGCCCTCGGCAAACGGCGGGTCGTCGACCGGATCGGCGGCGATCGGCTGGCCGAACACGTCGACGCCGGCATGGCCCGGCACCGCCGCAATGCGCCGCATCAGCGGCGTGCCGGGGCTGACCAGCAGCAGGTTGCCCAGCTCGCGCAGGTCCACCTTGCCGGCATCGTCGTCGCGCTGCGCCGGCTTGCGTGGCTCCAGCAGGTTGATGAAGCGCGCCGGCTCGCCCTGCCGCGGCGACATGCCGGCGGCAATGGTGCGCAGCTCGCAGCCGCCTTCGGCCAGCGCGGCGTCCAGCGCGAGGGATTGAATCGGCGCCACCACGCCGCGCTCCGCGACGGCGCGGCGGATCTCGTCCGCGCTGACCGGCCGGCCGCCCTCCGGCGGCATCAGCGTCAGCCGCACCGCCAGGCCGTCGGCGGTGATGTCGAGCTCGAACGCGCCGTCGACCAGTGCGCCGATGGTGGCGTCGATCTCATGCTCGGCCCGCTGGCATTGCGCCAGGAACTGCGCCACCGCGCGCGCATCCAGCCGCGCGCCGGACCAGCCCAACCCCTCCAGGCACTGCTGCAGGGTGGCCAGGTCCGGCGGCAGCCGGCCCGGCTGCGGCGTGTAGCGTGCATGCACCTGTTCGCCCGGCTCGGCAAGCTCCAGGCGCAGTCCCGATTCATGCGTCATGCGTCCCCTGAATCGTCTGGCGGCGACGGCGCAAGCCGGCGCTCTGCTTGTTATCGATTCATCACCAACGGCAGGCGCGCCGGGAACTTTAGCGCACACGGCAAGCCCCGGCGGCCGCCGGCCGACTTTTCGGTAAACTGTCGCCATTCCGGAGCGCGCCGCGCTCCGCAGCCTGTGCAGTCCCCTCCATGTCAAATACCCACGAAATCCGCCCCGGCCAGTCCATCGAGCTGCTCAAGGAACTCCATATCCTGACCCGCGACGGCAAGATGAACCAGGACAGCCGGCGCAAGCTCAAGCAGGTCTACCACCTGTTCCAGTTCATCGAACCGCTGCTGCAGGAAGTCAAGGCCGCGCGCGGCCGCGTCACGCTGGTAGACCACGGCGCCGGCAAGTCGTACCTGGGCTTCATCCTGTACGACCTGTTCTTCAAGGCCCTGCAGGACGACTCGCACATCTATGGCATCGAAACCCGCGAAGAACTGGTGAAGACCTCGCAGGCGCTGGCGGCGCGGCTGGGTTTTCCGGGGATGTCGTTCCTGAACCTGTCGGTGGCGGACTCGATCACCTCGCCGCAGCTGCCGCCCACCGTCGACGTGGTCACCGCGCTGCATGCGTGCAATACCGCCACCGACGACGCCATCCGCTTCGCGCTGGCCAAGCGCGCGCAGCACATCGTACTGGTGCCGTGCTGCCAGGCCGAGGTGGCAGGCGTGCTGCGCAAGCACAAGGGCAAGCTGCTGGCGGGCAATCCGCTCACGGAGATCTGGCGCCACCCGCTGCATACGCGCGAGTTCGGCAGCCAGGTGACCAACGTGCTGCGTTGCCTGCAGCTGGAGGCGCACGGCTACCAGGTCAGCGTGACCGAGCTGGTCGGCTGGGAACACTCGATGAAGAACGAGCTGATCATCGCGCAGTACAAGGACCTGCCGCGCCGGCGTCCGGCCGAGCGGCTGGAAGAGGTGCTGGGGCGGCTGGGACTGGAAGAGCTGCGCGAGCGCTTCTTCACCGAGCCGGCAGCGGTGGCGTAACTACGGCTTCCCGGACTCGGACCCTGACTCGGTCCCGGGTTCAGCCTCGCCCGCCATCCAGCGTCGCCAGCCCTCGTGGCCGAGGCGCCGCATGACCGCCTGGTTGCGCTCGTAGATGTCAGCCGCATCGGGAAACGCCGCCGCCGCGCGCGCGATCGAATCCTCGCGCAGCAGGTGCAGGATGGGGTACGGCGCGCGGTTGGTGTAGTTCTCGATATCGTCCGGCTCGGTCCCGGCAAACTGGTAGTGCGGATGGAAGCTGGCGATCTGCAGCGTGCCTTCCAGCCCCAGGCTGGCGAGCAGGCGTTCGGCGAAGTACAGCAGGTCGTTGAAGTCGAGGAAATCGGCCACCGCGTGCGGCAGGATCAGCAGGGTGGTGTCGATCTGCGCCGGATCGGCATCGGCCAGCAGGCGCAGTTCGCGCTCCAGGTCATCCATCACATCGGGCGCCTCGGTGACAGCGCTGACCACATAGCGCACCTGCTCCTTCACGTACACGCTCTTGGCGAACGGGCACAGGTTGAGCCCGATCACCGCGCGTTCCAGCCAATGGCGGGTGGCGGCAATGACGGCATCGTCGGGCTGGCTGGCGGAGTGCGTGGCGGAAGACATGATGGCAAGGTGCGGCAAACCGTCATTCTAGCGCTGCCGCAGGCTCTATAATCCGCGGCGGAAACACCCCCTGTCCTGCCGAGCCCCGCCGATGCCCTCTGCCGCCATGCCCGCCCCTGACCATGCCACTCCCGACGTTGCCGTCATCGGCGGCGGCCCGGCCGGCCTGATGGCCGCCGAAGTGCTGGCGGCGCAGGGTGCCAGCGTGGCCCTCTATGACGCGATGCCGTCGGTCGGCCGCAAGTTCCTGATGGCCGGCAAGGGCGGCATGAACCTGACCCATGCCGAGCCGGAGCCGGCCTTCCTGGGCCGCTACGGCGCGCGCACCGGGCAACTCGCGCCGATGCTGGCGGACTTCGGCGCGCAGGCGCTGCGCGACTGGGTGCATGGGCTTGGCATCGAGACCTTCGTCGGCAGCTCCGGCCGCGTCTTCCCCACCGACATGAAGGCCGCGCCGATGCTGCGCGCGTGGCTGCACCGGCTGCGCGAGTCGGGCGTGCAGTTCCATATGCGGCATCGCTGGCTGGGTTGGGACGATGGAGACGGCGATGACGGCGCCCGGCATGCGCTGCGCTTTGCCACGCCGCACGGCAACACGGTCGTGCGCGCGCGCGCCGTGGTGCTCGCGCTGGGTGGCGCCAGCTGGGCCAGGCTGGGGTCCGATGGCGCATGGGTGCCGCGCCTGGCCGGGCGCGGCGTCGAGATCGCGCCGCTGCGTCCCGCAAACTGCGGGTTCGACGTGGCATGGAGCGAGGACTTTGCCGCGCGCTTTGGCGGCGCGCCGGTCAAGCCGGTGGCAATCGCGCTGAATGACCGTGACGGACACGCGCACTACCGCCAGGGCGAATTCGTCATCAGCCGCGACGGCATCGAAGGCAGCCTGGTCTATGCACTGTCGGCACCGATCCGTAACCGCATCGAAGCCGATGGCGAGGCCACCATCCATCTCGACCTGCTGCCGTCGCACAGCGCCGAACAGGTCAGTGCGCAGGTCGAGCATCCACGCGGCTCGCGTTCGTTGTCGAGCCACCTGCAGAGCCGGCTCGGCATCACCGGCGTCAAGGCCGGCCTGCTGCGCGAATGCCTGTCCCGCGACGCCATGCTCGATCCCGGCACGCTGGCCCTGTCACTGAAGGCGCTGCCATTGCGCGTGCTGCGCCCGCGCCCGATCGACGAAGTCATCAGCAGCGCCGGCGGCGTGCGCTTCGAAGCGATGGATGCCAGCCTGATGCTGCGCGCCGTGCCCGGCGTGTTCTGCGCGGGCGAGATGCTGGACTGGGAAGCGCCCACCGGCGGCTACCTGCTGACGGCATGCTTCGCCAGCGGCCGCACCGCGGCGCTGGGAGCCGCGGCTTATCTCAGGACGCAGGCTTAAACCGCCCTGCCGCCGACGATACTGAGCGCCACCGCCTCGGCCACTTCGATGCCGTCGATCGCCGCGGAATAGATGCCGCCCGCATAGCCCGCGCCCTCGCCCGCGGGGTACAAGCCCTTGACGTTGATGCTCTGGTAGTCGTCGTGGTTGCGGCGGATGCGCAGCGGCGACGAGGTGCGCGTCTCCACCCCGGTCAGCACCGCGTCATGCAGCGCGAAGCCCGGCAGCTTCTTGTCGATCTCGGGAATGCCTTCGCGGATCGCCTCGATCACGTAGTCGGGCAACGACGTGCTCAGGTCGGTCGGGGTCACGCCCGGCTTGTACGAAGGCTCGACCGAGCCCAGCGACGTCGACGCGCGGCCGGCGATGAAGTCGCCGACCAGCTGGCCCGGCGCATTGTAGTTGCCGCCGCCCAGCTCGAACGCGCGCTCTTCCCACTTGCGCTGGAACTCGATGCCGGCCAGCGGGCCGCCCGGGTAGTCTTCCGGCGTGATGCCGACCACGATGCCGGCGTTGGCATTGCGCTCGGCGCGCTTGTACTGGCTCATGCCGTTGGTCACCACGCGGCCGGGCTCCGATGCCGCCGCCACCACCGTGCCGCCCGGGCACATGCAGAAGCTGTACACCGAACGGCCGTTGCTGCAGTGGTGCACCACCTTGTAGTCGGCCGCGCCCAGCAGCTTGTTGCCCGCGAACTTGCCAAAGCGGCTGCGGTTGATCAGCCCCTGCGGATGCTCGATGCGGAAGCCCAGCGAGAACGGCTTGGCCTCCATGAACACGCCGCGCTCGTGCAGCATCTGGAAGGTATCGCGCGCGCTGTGGCCCACCGCCATGATGACGTGGTCGGCCTCGAGATACTCGCCGTTGGACAGCGTCAGGCCGCGCACCTGGCCGCCATCGATATCGATGTCGTCGACGCGGGTCTCGAAGCGGATCTCGCCGCCCAGCTCGATGATCTCGGCGCGCATCTTTTCGACCATGCTGACCAGGCGAAAGGTACCGATATGCGGGCGCGCCTTGAACAAGATGTCTTCCGGTGCGCCGGCGCGCACGAACTCGTTAAGCACCTTGCGGCCATAGTGCTTCGGGTCCTTGATCTGGCTGTACAGCTTGCCGTCCGAGAAAGTGCCGGCGCCGCCTTCGCCGAACTGCACGTTCGACTCGGGATTGAGCACGCTCTTGCGCCACAGGCCGAAGGTGTCCTTGGTGCGCTCGCGCACTTCCTTGCCGCGCTCCAGGATGATGGGGCGGAAGCCCGACTGCGCCAGGATCAGGCCGGCCAGCAGCCCGCACGGGCCCATGCCGATCACCACCGGGCGCGGATGCGTGCCGCCCTGCGGCGCGCGCGCGACGAAGTGGTACGCCATGTCGGGCGTCACGCTCCAGTTCGGCTTGCCGGCCATGCGGCGGATGGCCGCGGCCTCGTCGCTCACCTCGATATCGATGATGTAGGTCAGCTTGATATCCGAGCGCTTGCGCGCATCGTGGGCACGGCGGAATACGGTATAGCCGATCAGGCCGTCTCCCTTGACACCGATCTGCGCGGCACCGGCGCGCACGGCGGCGTCGAGGTCGCTTTCGGTATGGTCGAGCGGGAGTTTGACTTCACTTAGACGTAGCATGGGGAACCCGGGAACTGCGGCCGGGGGGTTGGGCACACCAATGTGCCAGGCCGGCCGGAGCGCAATTTTATCGTCTTTGGCGCGTCGGGTCGGGAATCCGCAGCGGAGCCGGCCCGGCGGCCGGGCGCGGACGGTGCCAGGGCAATACCAGGCACGCCCGCAACCGAGCCAGCCAACCCGGCGGCACCGTGACCGATAACGCTCCGCCCCGGCTCGCCGACACCGTCAGCCAGCCGCGCGCTGGAACGATCCAGGTGTCGCCCGCGCGCAGACGCCGCTGCGGCATGTGGCAGTGGCCGGCGAGCCATTGCATCGGCCCGGCCAGCGCCATCTCGCCGGCGGTGGCGTGCAGCACGGTGCCGGCCGCCACATGCAGCCGCAGGACCTGGCCGGCCGGCAGTGGCATCACGGTCGGGGTGTAGTCGAGATCGCTTGGCATGGCAGGACTCCGGTAGCTGGCACAGGACTCCAGCCTATCGACCGCCTCGCGCGCGCGGCAGGCACAAGGCCGCATCGCGGCGACCGGAACAGCAGCCAGGATTTCCGCCTGTTACGATACAGCGCCCCCGCCTCTGTATCTGTATCGATGCGGCCCGACACGCCACCATGCCGCCATGGACACCACACCGCTCTATCGCCAGCTTGCCGGCCATTACCGCCGCGCCATCGACTCCGGCACGCTCGCCACCGGCGACCGCATGCCGTCGGTGCGCGCGCTGATGGCGCTGCACGGCGTAAGCCTGTCGACCGCGCTGCAGGCCTGTCGGCAACTGGAAAGCGACGGCCTGCTCGAAGCGCGGCCGCGTTCCGGCTACTTCGTTGCCGCGCCGCGGCGCGCAGCACTGGCCGCGCTGTCCGAACCCGCCGCCGCGTTGCCCGACCCGGCCCAGTATGTCGGCATCCACCAGCGCATTTCCGGCCTGCTCGCGCGCGGCCAGCACGAGCACGTGCACACCAACCTGGGCGGCGCCTACTGCGCGCCCGCGCTGTACCCGACCGAGGCCCTGCGCAGTGCAGCGGCGCGCGCGCGGCGCCGGCATCCGCAGCTGTTCGGCGAGGGCGTCGAGCCCGACGGCTACCAGCCGCTGCGCGCCGCGATCGCACGGCAGGCGCTGCGCAGCCGGGTGCAGCTGGCCCCGGAAGAGATCGTCATCACCAACGGCTGCACCGAGGCCCTGAACCTGGCCCTGCGCGCGGTGGCGGGCCCCGGCGACGTGATCGCGGTGGAGTCCCCCACCTACTACGGCCTGCTGCAGATCCTGGAAAGCCTGGGCATGCGCGCGCTGGAAATCCCGTGCAGCCCGCAGACCGGCCTCTCGCTCGAGGCGCTGGAGCTGGCGGCGCAGCACTACGACAACATCCGCGCGGTCGCGGTGGTGCCGAACCTGCAGAACCCGCTCGGCTGCATCATGCCCGACGCGCACAAGGCGCGGCTGGTGCAATGGTGCGAGACGCGCGGCATCGCGCTGATCGAGGACGACTGCTTCTCGGCCACCGCCGACAGCGACGCGCCGCCGGCCGCGGCCAAGGCCTGGGATGGCAGCGGCAACGTGATCCACTGCGCGTCGCTGCACAAGGTGCTGGCGCCCGGCATGCGGCTGGGCTGGATCGCCGCGGGCAAGTGGCAGGCGCGCGTCGAGATGCTGAAGTTCGGGCTGTCGCGGCCCAACGAGATGCTGTCGCAGATGGCCGCCGCCGATTTCCTGGCGTCGGGCGCGCATGACCGCCACCTGCGCCGGCTGCGCACGCGGCTGCGCGGGCAGCGCGAATGGTTCACGCAAACCATCGCCGCCAGCTTTCCCGCCGGCACGCGGCTGGGCGCGCCGCGCGGCGGCATGCACCTGTGGGTGGAGCTGCCCGCGCAGGTCTCGTCCGAGGCGGTGTTCGACCAGGCGCTGCAGGCCGGCATCCGCGTGATGCCGGGCGTCATGTTTTCCAACGCGGGGCGCTTCGACCACTGCCTGCGCATCAACTGTGGCGCGCCACGCTCGGCGCAGATCGAGCGCGCGCTCGGCACGCTCGCCACGATCGTGCAGCGGCTGGCGGGCTGAAGCCGAGTTGGCCGGCGCCCGGGCCGGCGCCGTTTTGCAACAACCCTCCCCTTTTACCGGCCGCTCGCCTATCCTAGTGCGCTGGCGCGCACGCGGCTGCCCGGCTGGTCCCCGGCGGCCCCGCTCGCATCGGTTGCCCACGGCCGCCGCGCGCCTGCAACAAGAACAAGGAGAATGGCCTTGACCAGTACATCCGTGGCGCCATCCGCCGGCAAAGGTAGCGGCGACCCCACCCGCACCCTTCCCGACGATTACCAGGCCCTGTTCCAGCTGGCACCCGTGTCGCTGTGGCTGGAAGACTTCAGTGCGGTGCGCGAGTGCTTCGCGCAATGGCGGCAGCAGGGCATCACCGACCTGCGCGCGCACCTGCGCGACGATCCGCGGCGGGTGGCGCAGTGTTCCGCGCTGATCCGCGTGATCGCGGTGAACCGGCGCACGCTCGAGTTATTCCGCGCGGCCGACCTCGACGACCTGGTGGCCAACCTCGACACCGTGTTCCGCGACGACATGTTCGAGCAACATGTCGAAGAACTGGGCCAGCTGTGGGACGGCGCCAACGGCTTTGCCAGCCAGACCGTCAACTACGCGCTGGACGGCGCGCGGCTCGACATCCAGCTCGAGGCCACGGTGATGCCGGGGCACGAACAGACCTGGGAGCGCGTGCTGCTGTCGATCAAGGACATCACCCCGCGCCTGCGCAGCGAGCGCGAGCTGCGCCGCAGCGAGCAGTATGCGCTGGGCCTGTTCGAGCATTCGCCGGTGTCGCTGTGGGTCGAGGACTTCAGCGCGGTCAAGGTGCTGATCGACGAGGTGCGCGCCGCCGGCATCACTGACTTCCGCACCTTCCTCAACGTCCACCCTGACTTTGTCTCGCGCTGCATGCAGGAAATCCGCGTGCTCGACGTCAACCAGCAGACCCTGCTGATGTTCGGCGCCGACAGCAAGGCCACGCTGCTGTCGCGGCTCGGCGACGTGTTCCGCGACGACATGCGCATCCACTTTGCCGAGCAGCTGATCGACCTGTGGCATGGCCGGCTGTGGCAGCAGCGCGAGGTCATCAACTACGCGCTCGATGGCCGCGCCGTCGACGTGTTCATGCAGTGGTCGGTGTTCCCCGGGCGCGAGGCGGATTGGGACCAGGTGCTCGTGTCGCTGACCGATATCACGGCGCGCAAGAAGGCCGAAGCCTATGTCGAGTTCCTCGGCAAGCACGACGTGCTGACCAAGCTCTACAACCGCGCCTACTATGAGGACGAACTGGCGCGGCTGGGCCGCAAGGGCCCGTGGCCGGTCAGCGTGGTGGCGGTCGACCTGAACGGGCTCAAGGTCGTCAACGACCAGTTCGGCCACGCCGACGGCGACAGCCTGCTGCGCCGCACCGGCGAGGTGCTGAAGAAGGCAGTGGGCGAGCAGGCCTGCGTGGCGCGCACCGGCGGCGACGAGTTCATGGTGTTGCTGCCCGGCCGCGACGAGCGCGGCGCCGCCACCGTGGTCGAGCAGATCGGCAAGGTGGTGGAGCTGAACAACCAGTTCTACCCCGGCACGCGGCTCAGCTTCTCCATCGGCCTCGCCACCTGCCAGGCAGGCGAACGCCTCGGCGACACCGTCAAGCTGGCCGACAGCCGCATGTACCAGGCCAAGCGCGACCACTACGCCGCGCTCGCCAACGAACGCCGCCGCGACTGAAGGCCGGGCGCTACGGCGCGACGCCTCAGCCCGGCGTGCACTCGCCGCGCAGCAGCGCCCATTCCTCGCACTGCTTGCCCGACGGGAAAGTGCAGATGCCGGTCTGGCCCGCCGGCGTCGACACGATCTGCAGCTTGCCGCCGCGCTGCGCGCAATTGACCGAGGCGGGGTTGGCCATGCCGATGGCGGCACCAGTGCTGGCGGGGCGCTCGGCGGGCGCGGTGGTGCAGGCGGCCGCGGCAAGGCTGGCCGCCAGCCCGAGGGCTACGGGAACAAGGCGCATCGGCATCTCCGGCAGGAGCAAACAGGTCCGCAAAACGAAAGAGCCGGCTGGCGCCGGCTCTCTTGCTGCTTACAGGTAGACGATCAAACCCACGCCCAGCACGATCAGGCCGAACTTGGCCACGTAGTAGAGCTGGCGGTTCCAGGCCTTGAAGCGGCGGCGATACTGGCCGCCCAGCCAGACAAAGCGGAACAGCCGGTTGATCATGCCGGTCTGGTCGTGCTCGTCGTTGGGCGAGCTGGCCGCGGTCATGACCTTGCGGCCCATCCAGTGGTTGAATTTCGCGGCCCAGCCGTAGCGCATCGGGCGCTCGATATCGCAGAACAGGATCAGCCGGTTGGCGTCGCTGCGGTTCTCGGCCCAGTGCAGGTAGGTCTCGTCGAACACCACGCCTTCGCCGTCGCGCCAGCTGTGGCGCTCGCCGTCGACCTCGATAAAGCAGCGGTCGTCGTTGGGCGTGGCCAGCCCCAGGTGATAGCGCAGCGAGCCGGCAAACGGGTCGCGGTGGGGATTGAGCTTGCCGCCGGGCGGCAGCTCGGCGAACATCGCCGCCTTGACCGTGGGCAGCTCGCGCAGCAGCGCCACGGTCTTGGGGCACAGCTGCTCGGCCGACGGATGCTGGGCCTCATACCACTTCAGGTAGAAGCGCTTCCAGCCGTACTTGAAGAAGGAATTGAAGCCGGCGTCGTCGTTCTTGTCGGCAGCCTTGATCTTGCGCATCGCCGCCAGGGCCAGGCCTTCATCGCGGATCTCCGGCCAGGCGGCGCGCAGCTTTTCCAGGTCGGGGAAACTGTCGACCGGGATATACGGGGTGCGCGGCACGCCCGAGAACGCGTACATGAAGCAGTTGATCGGCGCCACCAGGGCCGAATGGTCCAGCAGTTGGCGCCACAGGCGCAGGCGCACCTTGCCGCGGAAGTGCACATACAGGATGGCACCGAGGTAGCCCGCGACGATTATCCACTTGATCACCGAAATCCTCCTGGTCAGCCGCCTCCGCCGCATGGCACGCCGCGGCCCGGCCGGGTGAAAACCGGTATTTTAGCGAAATGGCTGGACCATCGCACTTTGCGACGGTTGCGGCACACGAGAGGGGCCGACGACCGCGCCGCGTGGTTGCGCCTGAAAGCAGCGAATCAGACGTCGCCGCGCGACTGGCGGGCGATGCGCTCGATCAGCGCGCGCGCGTCGTCGGGCTGGCCCTGCAGCGTCAGCAGGCGCGCGTTGAGCACCAGGTTCTCCAGCACCAGCTTGGCGGTCGAGGCCCACATCGTGGCCAGCAGTGCCTCCACCGGCAGGCCGGACGCTTCCAGCTCGCTGGAGCGCTCGGCGATCAGGCGGCAGGCCAGCCGGCGCAGCGCGGCGTCGTCGAACGGCAGGTCGGCGTAGTCGATCGGGTCTTCCTTCTCGACTTCCGTCATCAGTTGCAGCAGGGTGTCTTCGGTCATGGGCAGACTCCTGGCGAGGTGACGTCACACTCGAAACAAAGCTAAAGCAGCGGGGGGGGGGGGGGGGGGGGGGGGGGGGGGGGGGGGGGGGGGGGGGGGGGGGGGGGGGGGGGGGGGGGGGGGGGG